>JABFXX010000511.1 GCA_013368795.1 Kofleriaceae bacterium | reverse complement strand
TTCGGCATCACCGCGTCGGACAGCACGCTCCACGTCGAGGCGTACCTGGGCGGCGGCAGTGGCTGCCCGACGATGAATTCCCCGACACCCGACTACGCGCTGATCCTCGGTCGCGTCACGCGCCCGACGTCGGCGATGCCGTCGTCCTCGCCGGGCAATATCCTCGACTACCAGGGCGATCTGCTCGGCGGTCCGCTCGGCGCGGCGGCGACAACGGTGACGCTGACGCCCGTCGCAGCGATGGACGATACGTTCGTCGCGTTCGACGCGAACCTCGCGTTCGCCGCCGGCACGGTCACCGGCCACGTCTACGCGACGCACTGCGCGTCGCTGGACACCGACTAGATCTTCAGCGCCTTCGCGAGCGGGACCTCGCGGAGCCGCTTGCCGGTGAGCGCGAAGATCGCGTTCGCGAGCGCCGCACCGACAGGCGGCACGCCCGGCTCGCCGACACCGCTCGGCGGCTCGGTCGACTCGACGAGGTCGGTGTGGATCCGGTGCGGCACGTCGCGCATGCGCGCGACCCTCGCATCGCGGAAGTTCGACTGGTCGGTCGCGCCTTTCGTCATCGTCACGCCGCCGTAGAGCGCGTTGCTGATGCCCATGACGACGGCGCCCTCCATCTGCGAGTGGACGCGGTCCTTGTTGACGACGGTGCCCGGGTCCATCGAGATCCACGCGTTGTCGATCCGGAACACGCGCACCGGATCGGGCACGACGGAGATCACGACCGCGGTGTAGCTGACGAAGCTGCGATGGGCGGCGAGGCCGAGCGCGCGGCCGTTGCGATTTCCCCAACCGGCCATCTCGGTGACGCGCTCGATGACCTTGCGCAGGCGGCCGGCGTCGACGGGATGCTTGTCGAGCGACTCGCCGTAGTTGCGCAGCTGCGTGACGCCGAGGTCGGCGAGCGAGAACTTGCGCGCGGGGCCGATCACGTCGAGCCAGGTGTCGCGAGGATCCGTGCCACGCGCGTGCGCGATCTCGTCGATGAACGAGCCGATCGCGAACGCGTGGAAGATGTTGTAGACGGAGCGGAACCAGCCGACGCGCGTGTGCAGCGGCGCCTTGCATGCCTCGGCGCGCACGTTCGGCGCGGCGAGCGCGAGATCGAGCACGCCCTGCTGGAGATCACCGAGCGACGGCGTGTCGACCTTCGGGTCGAACGTGCCGCCGATCGGCGTGAACGCGGTCTTGTGATGCCACGCGGTGACCGTGCCCTTGTCGTCGAGCGCGGCGCGCAGCCGCTGCGCGTTCACCGCGTTGTAGTAGCCGTGCTTGACGTCGTCGTCGCGCGTCCACTGCACGCGCACCGGGACGCCGTCGTCGAGGTGCTTCGCGATCCAGGCGGCCTCGACCTCGAAGTCGGACTTCGACTTGCGGCCGAATCCGCCGCCGAGGAGCGTCACGTGGATCGTGACCTTGTCCTCGGGAAGGCCGAGGATCTTCGCGACGTCCTCGCGGTTGTCCTGCGGGTTCTGCGTCGGCGCCCACACCTCGGCGGTGCCGTTCATGATCCGCGCGACCGCGACGAGCGGCTCCATCTGCATGTGCGAGAGATGGGGCACGACGTACTCGGCCTCGACGGTCTTCGCCGCCTTGGAGAACGCGTTGTCGATGTTGCCGACGTCGCGATACTTCGTGCCCGGCGCGCGCACCGACGCGAGCAGCTGCTCGCGATACTCGTCGGAGTTGTAGCTCGCGTTCGGACCGTGATCCCACGTGATGTCGAGCGCGGCGCGGCCCTTGATCGCCGCCCACGTCGTGTCGGCGACGACCGCGATGCCGCCCCACGGCTGGAACAGCCACGGCGCCGTCGGCACCGGCATCTCGACGATCTTCTTCACGCCGGGAACTTTCAGTGCGCGCGTCGCGTCGTACTTCGCGACCTTGCCGCCGACGACCGGCGGCCGCGCGATCACCGCATAGACCATACCCGGCAGCTTCACGTCGGCACCGAACTGCGCTGTGCCGGTGACGATGCCCGCGCCGTCGATCAGCGGCAGGTTCGGATCGGCGACGCGCTTCAGCTCGCCGAGCGGGCGCAGCACGATGTCCTTCTTCGGGACCGGCAGCTTCGCGGCGGCGGCGACGACGTCGGCGAATGCGAGCGTGCGCTTCGTCGGCTTGTGGATGATCTGGTGGTTCTCGGTCGTGCAGGTCTCCGGCTTGACCTTCCACTTCTTCGCGGCGGCCGCGACCAGCATCATTCGCGCGGCGGCGCCGGCGCGGCGGAGCTCGTCGTAGCCCTTGCGAATGCTCGTCGAGCCGTCGGTGTTCTGATCGCCGTACTTCTTGTCGCCGTCGGCCTGGACGACGACGACGCGCGCCGGGTCGGCGCCGAGCTCGTCGCCGATCAGCACTGGCAGCGAGCTCTTGATGCCCTGCCCCATCTCGGAGCGGTGGCAGATGATCGTCGTCGTGCCGTCGAGCGCGATGTGGACGAGCACGTGCGGGACGAGCCCGGCGAGGTCCTGCTTCTTCGGCGGCGGCGGTGTACCGCCCGCACCGCTCGGCTCGTCGGCGCGCGACACGCGAGGCATCACGCCGACCGCGAGGCCCGCGCCGAGGCCGGCGAGGAACGCGCGGCGCGACAGCTTCATCGGAGGCGTCACTTGTCACCTCCGTCGTCGGGCATGCCCGCCGCCTTCTTGATCGCGGAGCGGATGCGCGTGTACGTGCCGCAGCGGCAGATGTTGCCGGCCATCGACTGATCGATCTCGGTGTCGGTCGGCTTCGGCTTCGCGGCGAGCAACGCGGCCGCCGTCATGATCTGACCCGTCTGGCAGTAGCCGCACTGCGGGACGCGCAGCTCGAGCCACGCGCGCTGCACCGGGTGATTGCCGTCGGGCGACAGGCCCTCGATCGTCGTGACCGAGCGGCCCTCGGCGCGGCGCACCGGCGTCACGCACGCGCGGACCGCGTGGCCGTCGAGGTGCACGGTGCACGCGCCGCACAGCGCCTCGCCGCAGCCGTACTTCGTGCCGGTGAGGCCGAGCACGTCGCGGATCGCCCACAGAAGCGGCATCTCGGGATCGACGTCGAGCGTCTGGTCGACGCCGTTGATCTTGATCTTCATCGGCTCTCCTCCGGGCATTCAGCGCCGGTCTCGACCCATGCGGCGGTCAGCGCGCCGAACTCGGCCTGCGTGCCGGGCGCCTTCTCGCGGTCGGCGCCGGGCGCCCAGCCCCACGCGACGAGCGCGTCGTGACCGTTGTGCTCGACGAGCTGCGCGAGCGTCTTGCCGCCGTTGCGCTTGGCGTCCTTGATCTGGTTGCAGATGTAGCTGACCGACTTGCCGACCCACGCCATCTCG
Organism: Kofleriaceae bacterium; assembly: GCA_013368795.1. GTDB lineage: Bacteria > Myxococcota_A > Polyangia > Haliangiales > Haliangiaceae > JABFXX01. Next base: position 50,629 of record JABFXX010000511.1, on the reverse strand, counting down.
ATCGGTGCGAGGTGCCAGTTCGGTGCACCCGGGACGCGCGTCAGCTCCTGATTGCGATCCTGATGGCAGCTCGAGCACTCCATGCCGGGCACGCCGTTGTTGGCGGGCCCGCGCACGACCGGTGGATCGTGCAGCTCCATCGCCATCCGCTGGTGCGGCGTGTCGCCGCTGGGATGGCAGTTGATGCAGCGTGGGTGAGTGAGGACGCGCGCCATCTCGCCGAACAGCGCGCGCGAGCGTGCCGCGCGATCGCCGATCACGTCGAAGTCGGCGACCGCGAGCAGCTCGTTCGGTCCGACATGGCGCAGCTCCGTAGAGTGCGACGCCGGTGGTGATTGCTTGCCGCCGCAGCTCGCGATCGCGAGCACGAGGAACAGCCTCCGCATGGAGCGGAGCATGTCCCGGGAGCGGCGCATGCGCCATGTAGGCGCACCGCTCAAATCACGGTTTCAGCTCACGAACCGATGTGAAGCTCGGCCGCCACATCGTAGCCGCACAGCGAGCCGCCGTAGACGATGCCGGCCTCGGAGACCTGGAGCGAGAGGTCGAAGTCGCACGACGCATCGCCGTCGCTGCCGTGCCAGTCGAGGCCACCCTTCATCGTCGCGGTGAAGCCGTTCGCGTCGGCGACCGACGTCCAGTGCAGGTCGCCGTCGAGCGTGCCGGTCAGCTCGTGGCAGCCCGTGAACGTCGTGAGCAGGTCGAACGACGCGCGGTCGTCAGTGCCATCGCCCTCGTACGAGCCGGTGACGCGAGCGGTGCCGCCGAGCGTGCACGGTCCCGAGAAGTCGAGGTCGAGCTCGGTGGCCGGCGCGAGCGCGCTCGAGCCGCGAGCTTCCGCGACCGCCCGCGACTGCGCGGACGACATCGCGGTGCTCGCCGCCGCGAAGATCTTGGCCGACTCTTCCTTCGTCGGACCATCGCTGCACGCAGCGAGAAGACACAGCGGGAGGATCATCGTCATCGATAGGCGCTTCATGCCCAGCATGGTGCACGACGATCGCGACTCAGCTCTGACAGCCTGCCTAGCAAAGGCTGGCAAGCCACATTCACTCCGCGCGAATCGTGCAGTTGCGCCGCGTGAGCGCGACCTCAGTCACGCAGCAAACGGCGAGTCCCACTCGATCCGCCGCTCTGCGTGACCGGCTTGTGAAGGACGACGGTCCGACCTGCCTCGCGGCCCGCGGCATGCGCCTTCGTCATGCGGATCGTGCGACGGCGCCGCGTGATCCGCGGGTAGCGCGCGCGAAAGAACGTGTCGAGCGTCGCGTCGCCGACCCACACGAGGCCGGTGCCCGCGAGCACCTTGCGCTCGGACAAGAGCTTCTCGCGAAAGCCGCGGATCACGCCCGATTGATAGGCGAGCCGATCGCGCCCGCTCTTCACGCGTGCGTCGGTCCGATTCTCCTGCCACAGCCGCTCCGCCGTCGCGAGCAGGAACGCGTGCACGTGCGCCGCCATCTCGACGTTCGCGAGCGTGCCGATCACCTCGTAGACCGCCGCGTGCTCGCCCGCCTGCGCGACATACACCGGCACGCGGATCACCTCGACGAAGAAGAACTCGGCGAGCAGGCCCATGATGTCGACCTCGACGCCGTTGGCGCGCTTCTGCGGCTCGCCGAGATGCCGCACCTCGTACTGCGAGCGCGCGGTCTGCGCCTGCTCGATGTTGTAGCGAAGCATCAGCGCGTGCGCGCGCTGCATCGCGATCTCTGCCTCGTTCTGGTTCTCGCTGCCGGCGAGCGCGAGCAGCTTGCGGATCTTGTCGAGCGCGCGATCGATCGCCGCGGCCTCGGCCGGATCCGATGGCACCGGCGCGCCGGCGGCACGCGCGTCGATGCCGCGCTCGGTGCACACGCGCTGGAACGTCGGGCCGTGCGCGGTCTCGTTGCGGATCTCGAGCACCTCGTCGACGAACTGGTGCGCCATCTCGTGTTCGAGCACGCTCGTCACCTCGAGCCACGGCTTGTCGAACACGAGCTGCCGCGACAGCTCGAGCGTGCGCGTCGCGCGCGACCACTGGCCGAGCCGCTTCTGCGTATCGACGAGCACGAGCACCGGCGGAACGAGCTTTCCGCCGAACCGGCGGTCATTGATGATCTCGTAACAGCGGCGGAGCTCCCGGACGAGGGAGACCTCGAGATCGACGACGAGACGCGACATCAGACGCCAAGCATGCCCGACGATGCTGACATCGCGTAGGCTTCTGCATGGCCATCCACGAGGGCAGCTGTCACTGCGGCGCCGTGCGGTTCCAGGTCGATGTCCAGGACGACGCTCGCGAGGTGCTCGACTGCAACTGCACGATCTGCACGAAGAAGGGATTTCTCCATCTGATCGTCGAACAGCCGCGCTTCACGCTGCTCGCCGGCGAGGATCATCTGATTACCTACTCGTTCGGCACCCACGTCGCGCAGCACATGTTCTGCCGCACGTGCGGGATCCAGCCGTTTTACAAGCCGCGCTCGCATCCCGACGGCTGGGACATCAACGCCCGCTGCCTCGACACGCCGCTCGCGCACTGGAGCGTGAAGCCGTTCGACGGCACGAACTGGGAAGCGAACGTCGAGCTGATCCGCTAGCCCGAGAGACGCGGCGTCGACGACCGCCACGAGACCGCAGCGCTATCGGGCGTCGCCGGACGCTGGTGCGAGCCCTTGTGGCCCGCGGGAAGCGCGCACGTGACGCCTTCCCAGAGCTGGCTGGTGCAGCGCTCGAGGATCCGCGGTTCGCGACGAGTTTCAGACAGCATTGCCGGGCGCTACTTAGTACGGGCCGCTGGGGTCGGCAATTGTTCCGAGCGTGAGACGAACTATCGAAGAATCTTCAAGAGTTGGACTCACCGACGATGTCGCGAATATCGATCGGCATCGTGCCCGAGGACGGCGCCACGACCGCCCTCTTGAAGGTCATCACCGCGGAGCCACAGCCGCCGCAGAAACGGTCGTGCTTGGCGTTGACGAATCCGCAGCGACACGCCGGCGCGAGCGCCGAGCCGCAGGCGCCGCAGAACCGGCGCCACGGGTCGTTGATGCGAGTGCAGGAGCAGCGAACGATATCGGCCATGATGGTCGCATCGGCCGGCCGCTCGGATTGTTTATGTGCTCGGGGGTAGGACAGCGCGCGTCGAGCACGCGAGCCAGACATCCCCGCAGGTCCGGACGCGATCACCGTGCGCGCCCTGGCCGACCTCGGCGACGAGTAGCTCGCCGCCGGGCGCGACGTGGCGCTGCAACGCGCGCAGCGTCTCGCCGCGATCGCCGCCCTCGGCGAGCGTCGAGCCGACGACCGTGATCAGGTCGAACTTCGCGGCGCCGAGCGCGCCGTCGCGGACGTCGCAGCACAGGATGCGCGCGGGATGGGGATGGCGCTCGCGGCGCTGGCGCAGCGCGAACAGCCGACAGATCGTGGGATCGCGATCGACGCTCGTCACGCTCGATGCCGCGGCCGACGTGCCGACGACGTGGCACAGCCAATCGTCGAACAGGCCGACGCCGATGCCGACGTTCAGCACCGCGATCGGCCGGCCCTGCGGGAGCTTGCTCGCGACGAATGCGCGGAGCTCGTAGTCGAGCCACGCAGCCTCGAGCGAAACATTCCACGCTTCGTGGCCTCGCTCGAGGTAATGGGCAAGCAGCTCGGCGTCTTCGGTATCGGTCATCGCAGGGACAACCGAGCGCGCGAGCCGGATCTTCCACGCCGACCGATCGGCCGGAATCAGAACGGAATGTCGTCGGTCTCGACGCGGCCGAACTGCGACTCGTCGATGCGCGGAACCCCATCGGCGTCGCGCGGATCGCCATTGCCGCCGCCGCCGCCGCCGCCTCGGCCATAGCCCTGCGAGTCATTGCGACCCTGCGAGCGACCGGCGCGCGCGGGCTCGACCTTCCACACGTCGAGGCTGTTGAAGTACTTGAGCTCGCCACTCGGGCTGCGCCACTCGCGGCCGCGGAGCGAGAACTCGATGCGCACCTCGTCGCCGACGCGCATGCCATCGAGCTGGGCGCAGCGATCACCGGTCAGCTGGAACAGCACGACCTGCGGATACTTCGGGTTGTCGGCGAGCTCGACCACGAACTCGCGCTTGCTGAACCGCTCCGACACCTGCTTCGTCTCGAAGATCGTGTGGAGCTTGCCGATGGCTTCCATTCCCATGTCGGCGACCTTACGTGGAGGGTCTGATCCCTCCCTCGGCGAGGGCCTGCTAGCATCAGGAGACCCGAGCGCTCATGGCCTCCAACGCGGTGAAATCGCTGCACGAGCTGGCCGAGGCCGCGCGCCACGAGCTGATGCAGTGCCAGTTCGCGCTCGACGACGCAGCGGCGCCGCGCGAGCGAATCTTCCTCGACCGGCTGATCGATCGATTCGTGCGGCTGCCGAGCCCGATCCGCCTCTGGAAGCTCCATCGCGCGCGCAAGCACCGGGCCGCCGCACGCGAGCTGATCGCGCGGCTCCACACGAAGCTGCACGACACCGCATCGCTCGGCCGTCACAACGCCGATCTGTGGATGACGATCATGCGCGGTGTCGACGCGCTCTCGACGTCGCGCTGGCTCAACACCGACGCGCTCGGCAAGGCCGACGTCGCGCCGGCGCGCGCGACCGTTCACATCATCCTGGGAGATCTATCGGAAGTGGTGGGTCACCTGCACGAGCTGCAGTGGCCCGGCGAAGCTCCCTCCTCGTCGTAGCCGCCGACGTCCAGCAGACCATTCCGACGAGATCGATCCACGCCGCGGCCCAGGTCAGGCACGCGCCGGTGTGCCACTTCGCGAACAGCCCGGCGAGCGGAAACACCGGGATGAACGCGAGCGTCAGCATGAAGCTGATGAACCCGGCGAGCTCCTCGTACGGTCCCATGTTCTTCGGCCGCCAGCGCCACAACAGCGGCAACACGCCGAGCAGCGCGATGCCGATCATGAGGCCGGCGGTGTTCGTCTCGAACGCGGTCTTCTCGCGGCCGTTGCAGTCCGTGAACTGCGGCAAGAACAGGCACACGACGAGCGTGACGCTCGACGGCAGCGTGGTGAACCAGGCGAACCAATCTCTGCGTAGGGGACGGGCCATGCTCGGCGCAAGAGCAGCGCATGTGCCGCGCCGGTGCGTCGCGCTCGTAGCAGACGGTCCCAGGCAGTCAAATCCCTTAGCCGAGGTGCATCGCCGGCGACGCGTCGTGACCGCGCCACGCGTGACGACTGCGATGTCATAGTTACCGGCGGTGGATACCGTCCTCGTCGCGATCGCGGTCACGAGTGTGACCGGACTCGCAACCTTCCTCGTGCAGTTCTGGCGGCGCGATGCGAGGCGGACGAGGCGCGTGCTGCGCAAGGCGCGCGTCGTGCCGATCGCCAAGCTCGTCGATGGCCAGCTCGCGTGCATCGTCGGCCGGGTCGAGCGCGATGGCGACCTGATCGATTCGCTCATCATCGGCCGCAAGTGCGTCGCGTTCGACACGACCACGAACGTGTTCGATGGCGTCAACTTCACGTCGCCGCTGCGCATCGAGGTCACGCGCCGGGTCGTGCCGTTTTATGTGGTCGATGGCACGGGCCGCGTCCGCGTCGACACGCCACAGATCGCGCTGTGCAACCGGCCGATCGCGCGCACCGATCGCTACGAGGAGCGCATCGTCGAGGACGGCGCGACGATCCGGATCGTCGGCAGCGTGCACCTGACGCCGGCGGTGAGCAGCGACGGCGAGCACTCGTTCCGCGAGCAAGGCGCGGTCACCGCGACGATCACCGGCACCGCGAAGTTCCCGCTGCTCGCCGACACCGAAGATTAGGTGCGACCTGGCTCATGCGCGTGGTGTGCAGGCTCAGATCACTCGCGGCGCGCTCGCCGGTAGGCAGCGGGGCCGACGCCGACCCAGCTCCGGAACGCGCGATGAAGTTCGCTGATCGATCCGTAACCGAGTTGATCAGCAATCTCACCGACCGAGAGGTCCGAGTGGACGAGCGCATGCATCGCGCGATCGCGCCGCACCGTGGTGAGCAGATCGCGAAACGTCGTGCCGCCATCGATCAGTCGGCGCTGCAGCGTGCGCGCGCCGAGCCCGAGCGTGCGCGCCACGCGAGACAGCTGCGCGTCCCCGGTCGGCAGTAACTTCACGATCGTCGCGACGGTGTCGTCGAGGGTCGACGCCCGTACGGGACGGGCGGCGAGCCGTCGCTCGGCCAGATCCCGCAGCAGCTCGTGGAGCGCCGGATCCGAGGTGGCGAGCGGCATCGCGGCCGACGCTGCATCGCACACGATCACGTTGCTGGGCATATCGAACCGCACCGGCGCGCACAGCAAGCGCACGTGCTCGGACGGATCCGCGGACCGCGGATGACGAAAGTGCACCTCGCGGGGATGCCAGCGACCCGCCTGGAGCAGGCCGCCTACGCCGGCTGCGGCCATGATCGACATCTCGCAGTCGTGGCGGCGGATCGGAGCTTCGCGATCGGAATACACCCAGGAGATCGCGAGCGTCGTCCGCGATCGCTCGATCTGGAAGGCCGCGCTGGTCGTCCACAGCGGCAAGTAGCGCGCGAGGACCTCGAACATCTGCGCCAGCGTCGCGGTCGTGAGCGCGAGGTACCCGAGCAGATCGAAGCTCCGCGCGTCCACGTTCGCTCCGACGTGCAGGCCAAACCATGGATCTGCGGTCCAGCTCGCTGCCGCTTCATACAGATCGGCGAGCAGGCGGTACGGCACCCGCGCCTCCGGCTCCAGGGGCCGCGCCAGATCGAGGCCAACCTCGTCGCACACTGCCTGCAGCGGCACGCGCCCCTCGAGTGCGTGCAGCACGTTCGCGAGCGCGCTGGCCGGCACCGTCGACCAATCGGTGTCGCGGATCGTCATGTCTTTGACGTGATCCGCCATCAACGATTTTTAGCACCGCGGGGACCAACGATCGAGCGCACACATCGCGCACGAAGGAGTCCCCATGTTCACGTTGCACGCCACGCCCTTCCTCGGTGCCGCAAAGCGAGCCATGCGTCCGCCGCGGACATACCTGTCCGCCGCCGCCGCTGTGCTGATGGCGAGCTCGCTGTGGACGGCGGGGTGCGCCGACGACCCCGCGGATGATGGCGGCGACATCGGCGAAGCGATTCAATGGGGCGCGTGCCCCGACGGGTTCATGAGCGAATGCGCCACCGTACCCCTGCCCCTCGATCATGCTCGACCGGCTGGCGAGACCCTGCCGATCTTCGTGTCGCGCCATCGCGCGGCCGGCACGGCGCGAGCCCAGCTGTGGGTGCTGCAGGGTGGCCCGGGGGCCACGGCAGCCTCCCTCGAGGAAGTCATCGAGGGCCTGTTCGCGCCGCTGATGCCCGATGTCGACATCTACGTGCTCGAGCACCGCGGCGTGGGCCTGTCCAGCCGCCTCGGATGTCCGGTCGAGGAAGGGCCGGACTCCGAGGAAGGCGCCCTGATCACCGACAACGAGTGGCCCGCCTGCATCCAGGCGCTGACGAGCCAATGGGGCGACAAGCTCGAGCATTTCACCACCACCGCCGACTCCCACGATCTCGCCAATCTCATCGAGCGCACCCGCCAGCCAGGCCAGCCGGTCTTCGTGTACGGCTACTCGTACGGCACCTCGCGCGCCCTGCGCCTGATGCAGACGCACCCCGATCTGGTGGACGGCGTGATCCTCGACTCCATCGCATCGCCCGGCATCGAGCTCGTCTCGCGTTACGATCTGCAGTTCGATCCGGTCGCGAAGGAGCTCGCCGCGCTGTGCGCCTCGGATGCCACCTGCCGGGCCAAGCTCGGGGCCGACCCGTGGGCCCGCATCGCCGGGCTCGCGGCGCGGCTCGACGCCGGCCACTGCGCCGCGCTCGGCGTCGACGGCTCGACGCTGCGGCAGCTCTACCCGGTCTTCGTGCGCGACCGGGCGCTCCGCGCCCACCTCTATCCTCTTGTCTACCGTCTCGATCGCTGCGCCGACCGTGACGTGGAGGCGCTCCAGCACTATCTCGGCGTGCTCGTGCCGCTCCTCCAGGGAGCCGGCGCCGAGCAGGCCCACCTCGACTCGGCGGTGCTGCAGTACCACGTCGCGCTGTCCGAGGGCTGGGAGGAGCCCGCCCCCAGCGCCGACGAGCTGCGGCAGCGCTGTGACAGCCAGACCTTCTGCCCCGGGGTCGCGGTGAGCGCCGCGTCTTTCTTCGACCGCTGGCCGCGGTACGCTCGCGACGAATACGTCCAGCAGTGGCCGTCGTCGACGGTCCCGGTTCTCGCGATGAACGGGACGCTCGATCCGCAGACGCCCATCGCGCAAGCGCGGGTTGTGGCCGACCGGCTCACGGCGCCGCACCAGACCTTCATCGAGGTGCCGTTCTCCCCCCACGGCGCGGCGTTCGAATCACCCGTGAAGACCGCCGGCCAGGCGCCGTGCGGAGCGCAGCTCCTGAAGGGCTTCGTCGCGGATCCCACCGCGGCGCCGGACACCTCGTGCCTGCGCGACCTCGTGCCCATGCAGTTCTCCATCGAGCCCGCCGAGGCGCAGCAGTTCTTCGGCACCACCGACGCGTGGGAGTAGCGAGGGTCAGAGAGAACGCCTAGACACGGAGCGGCTTGCGCTCGACGACGAGCGTGACGAGGTTGCCGCCGCGCTGGAGGCCGACCGCGAGCGTCGTGTGCGCGACACCGCGGATCCGCGCGACCGCGCCGTCCATGCCGAGCGTCGTGACCGGGACGCCGTCGATCGAGACGATCATGTCGTCGGCGACGATGCCCGCAGCGGCCGCGCCGGACTCGGGGACGACACCGGTGACGCGCAGCGCCTCACCGTCGGGCGCGAGCTTCACGCCGATGCCGACGAGCTCGATCTTCGGCTTCTCGCCGTCGGCGAGCTTGCGCAGTGCGAGGCGGATCGGGCCGAGCGTGCCGCCTTCGGTCGCGACGAGACCGCCCTCGAGGCGAGGGTGATAGTCGCCGGCGCCGATCGAGATCGTGAACGGGCCGGGCGGAATGCCGGTGAGCTCGAACGAGCCGTCGGCGCGCGTGACGGTGCCGGAGTACGCCGGTTGTGCGCTCGCACCGCCGCCGGCGCCCTCGCGGCTCACGCGCGCGTACTCGAGCGGCGCGTTGGTGGCGGCATCGACGACGACGCCGAGGAGCGTACCGCCCGCGCCGAGCTTGATCTTGCCGTCGGTCGTGCCCGCGCTCATGGCGGTCGGCGTGCTCGAGGCCCAGCCCATCGCCGACACGATCACCTCGTAGTCGCCCTTGGGCACGCGCACCTCGAAGTGGCCCTTCGTGTCGATGATCGAGCGAGTGAGCACGATCTCGCGCGCGACGCCGGTGCGCTTCGTGACGAGCAGCGTGTACGAGGGCACGGGCTTATCGTCCGGATCGCGGACCGTTGCGCCGAGAGGTAGGCCGACGTCCATCGTCAGGCTGACACCCTCCGTGCCGCCGGCGACGTGGTCCTTCGTCGTGTGTGCGTGGTCGTCGATCTCGGCGACGAGCGTGTAGTTCTTGCGATCGAGGTTATCGAGCACGAACGAGCCGTCGGGTCCGCTCGTCGCGAACGCGACGCTGCGCGGATCCTCGGAGCCCGGCGGGTTTTCGGGGATCGCGGTGACGAGCACCTCGGGCATCGGCGCACCTTGCGGATCGACGGTCTTGCCGCGGATCTGCGCGTCGCGTGCGGGCGCGTCGCCGATCGTGATCGTCATCTTCTTCGTCGTCGCGACATCGCCGTCGAGCCACGCCCAGCCTCGCTGCTTGCCGCGCGATGCCTCGAACACGGCGCCGTCGGGCGCGTTGAACACGAACTCGCCCTGCTTGTCGGTCGTCCACTCGGTCGCGATCTTCTCGATCACCTGCTCGCCCGCGGGCGGCGCCGCGAGCTTCACCTTCGCACCCGCGACCGGGTTGCCCGCGCCGTCGACGACGAGGCCGTAGTAGGCGAGCGCGGGGAACAGGAACAGTGTCAGGCCACGCACCGCCTTCTTCGACGCGAGCGCGACGCGCACCGGCGAGTGCTCGAGCTCCGGCGCGTACGGCAGGAAGCCCGGCGCGACGATCGCCGCGAGCGAGTACGTGCCCGGGCCCGTCGGCGAGAGCTCGAACTGGCCGCCGTCGCCGCTGCGGACGGTCGTCGCGCCCGACGGCGACGTGAACGTCAGCTCCGCGCCGGAGACGCCGCCGCCGGTCGACCAGTTGATGATGCGGCCGGCGATGAGGCCGCCCGGTGCGGCGACATCCTCGACAAACGCGCGGCCCTGACCGGGCAGCGGATCGAGCAGCACCGGCGAGTCGGCCGAGCCCTGCACCACGCCGGGCATCGCGCCGAGCGTGTGCGGCTTCGCGGCGCTGCCGTGCTGCATCGCGACCGCCGCGTTCTCCGGCCCCTTCGCCGGCGTCTTGTCGCCGCGCGTGAGGACGAGCACGACGCCGCCGACGATGGCGAGCACGAGGAATACGACGAGCGCGACGATGCTGGTCTTGGCTTTCACGAGCGCTACTCCTTTGACCGCGGCGATTGGCACGAGCAGGCGCTGCCAGCGCGGCGTCGATTCGTCGAGTGCGGCGCGCAGCCGCTCGAGTCCGGTCTTGAGGCGCCACCGCACCGTTCCCGCCGGGATGCCGAGCTCGCGCGCGATCTGCGCGGCCGACTGCCCGTCGAGGTAGCGCTTCATCACGACCGCGCGGAATGGCTCGTCGAGCGCGACGAGCGCCGCCGCGAGCTTCTCGAGGACGCGTGCGCGATCGACGAGCGTGTCGGGCCGGGCGGCCTCGGTCTCGACGACCGCGATCTGCTCGCGGACCTCGCGACGCGAGCGACCTCGCCGGTCCATGCGCCAGCGATTGCGCAGCACCGTCGCGAGCCAGGGCCGGACCGGCCGGTCCTGCTCGGGCGGATGCGCGATCGCGGCGACCGCGGTGTCCTGGATCAGGTCATCCGCATCGGCATCGCCGTGCACCAACGAGCGCGCGAGGGCACGAAGGCCTTGCAGCTCGTGGAGCACGGCATCGGGTGTCACCGGCTACAGCATGCCGCGGCCGCGCGAACTGTTGGCGGCGTCGCGGCGCAGGCTCCGAAACCTTTGGATTTGCTACGAGTCGGCGCGGCGCCGCGACCGGGCGCGCTCGAGCAGGACCGCGACCAGGGCGATCGCGGCGACGCACCCGATGTGGACAGGCTCGGTCAGGTAGTGGACCCATGACTGGGGCTCCGTCGTGCCGTGCCCGGGGTGCGCGAGGGCAACCGCGGGTACGAGGGTGGTCGCGAGGGCGGCGAGAGTCTTCACGATGCCTCCGTTCAGGCGGGCGAGAGCTTGGGCATGCGGGGATCGATCGTGGTGTGCGCGCTGGGCCGGATCCCGGTCGAGCGGCGGTCGCTTGCCTCGGCCCAGCCGTCGTGCTCGTTGCGCAGGCCTCTCGGCCGCTGCAACGGGTGAGGCTGGTTGCCCTGGAAGATGCCGCGGATGTGACTCGGCGCGGACGGCTCGACGTCGGGTGGGCCGACGACGACGTTCGCGATGACCTTGGTGCTCTTACTTCTCATCATGACCTCCGGCGCCGAACATCGGCGCGTGTCGTTGCTCGATGACCCTGCCGTTGCCGAGATACATGTGGACGCCGCACGGCAGGCACGGATCGAAGCTGCGGACCGTCCGCATGATGTCGATGCCCTTGAAGTTCTCGGCGTTGTTCTCCTCGAACAGCGGCATGCCTTGGACGGCGTCCTCGTACGGGCCCGGCGTGCCGAAGCTGTCGCGAGGGCTCGCGTTCCACGGTGTCGGCGGGTACGGGTGGTAGTTCGCGATCTTGCCGTCGCGGATCACGAGGTGATGTGACAGCACCCCGCGCACGGCCTCGTGAAAGCCGCAGCCGATCGCCTCGTCGGGAACCTTGAACTCCTCGAAGATCTTCACGTCGCCGGCGTGGACGAGCTCGAGCGCCTTGTCGATGAAGTAGAGCGCCATGGCCGCGGAGTACGCGACGAAATACGCGCGCGCCCGATCGCGCTCGAGCGTGTTCGCGCGGGCCGGAATGCGCCACTCGAGATCCATCTCGGGCAGCGACGCCGACTTCGGCAGGTGGATCAGCACGCTCTTGCCGGTCGAGCGCACGAACGGCGTCTTGACGAGGTTCGCGAGCGCGGTCGCCCACAGGCGCGCGAGCGGGCCACCGCCGGTGTCGAGCGCGAGGTGATTGCCCGTGCGCTTGTCGAACCAGCGAGGGCTCATCACCCAGCTGTAGTTGCCGCCGTCGAGGTCGCGCTTCTGCGGCTTGGGGATCGTCGTCTGGTTCCACGGATGGCGGCGATCGATCGCGTTGCCGAGCGGATCCTTCGTGACGAACATCTCGTCGTTCTGCCAGTCCTCGTAGTACGAGCTACCGAGCAGGATGCGAATGCCGACGTTGATGTCGACGAGGCTCGTCGTCACGAGCTTGCCGTCGACGATGATGCCCGGGCTCACGTACATCGCGCGGCCCCACTCCGCCATCGACTCGTAGCGATAGTCGCAGACGTCGGGATTCTGGAACGAGCCCCAGCAGCCGAGCAGCACCCGGCGATCGCCGACCTTCTCGTAGCCGGGCATCTCCTCGTAGAAGAAGTTGAAGATGTCGTCGTTGATGACGACGAGCTTCTTCGCGAAGTCGAGGAAGCGGACGAGCTTCGACAGGTAGTCCGTGAACACCTGCGGCGTCGCGACCGTGCCGGTGCCGCCGGGATACAGCGTCGACGGATGGACGTGCCGGCCCTCCATCAAGCAGAACATCTCGCGCGTGAGGCGACTCATCACCAGCGCCTCGCGATAGAAGTCGCCGGTGAACGGATTGAACGCGCGCATGATGTCCGCGATCGTCTGCTTGCCGTGGACGGCGGCGCCCGGCGCCGGGGAGCGCTCCGCCTTCGCGAGCAGCGACGGGTTCGTCTGCGCGACCATCTTCTCGCAGAAGTCGACGAACACCAGGTTGTCCTGGAAGATCGAGTGGTCGAACATGTACTCGGCGGCTTCGCCGAGGTTGTAGATCCACTCGGCGAGCGGCGGCATCTTGATGCCGTACGCCATGTTCTGCGCGTAGACCGAGCACGTCGTGTGGTTATCGCCGCAGATGCCGCAGATGCGGCTCGTGATGAAGCCGGCGTCGCGCGGATCCTTGCCGCGCATGAACACGCTGTAGCCGCGGAACACCGACGACGTGCTCTTGCACTCGACGACCTCGCGGTTGTCGAAGTCGATCTTCGTGTAGATGCCGAGGTTGCCGACGATCCGCGTGACCGGATCCCAGGCCATCTGCACGAGCTTGCGTTGCTTTGTCGGTGCAGGCGTACCTGTCGTCGTCATCGAGTGAGCTCCTTGCGGCGGTGTCCGTTACCCGGCGAGTAGTGAGGGTCGTAGCCGGTCGTCAGCGCCGGCCCGTTGTGATGCCACTTCGGCTCTTCGTCCATCGTGTGGTTCGTGATGCCGCGCAGCGCGCGGACGACGCGGCCGTACGTCGTGACGAGCTTCGACGAGAACGCCGCGCCCGGCGGCTGATCCATGAACGGCATGAACTTGTCGGGGAAGCCCGGCATCGTGCAGCCGATGCAGATGCCGCCGACGTTCGGGCAGCCGCCGATGCCGTGCATCCAGCCGCGCTTGGGGACGTTGCAGTTGACGACCGGTCCCCAGCACCCGACCTTCACCTGACAGCGCGGCGAGTTGTAGTCGACGGCGAAGTCGCCCTGCTCGTAGTAGCCGGCGCGATCGCAGCCCTCGTGCACCGTCTTGCCGAACAGCCACGTCGGGCGGAGCTTCTCGTCGAGCGGGATCAGCGGCGCCTTGCCGGCGGCCTGCTGCAGCAGCCAGGTGAGCGTCTCCATGAAGTTGTCGGGCTGGATCGGACAGCCGGGCACGTTGACGATCGGGAGGCCCGCCGTCGAGCGGAAGTCCCAGCCGAGGTAATCGGCGAGCCCCATCGAGCCGGTCGGGTTGCCGGCCATCGCGTGGATGCCGCCGTACGCGGCACACGTGCCGGCGGCGACGACCGCGAACGCCTTCGGCGCGAGCATGTCGATCCAGTCGTTGAGCGTGATCGGCTGCCCGCGCTCGTCGTTACCGAGCGACGTCCAGTAGCCCTCGCCGTTGATCCGCTCGTTCGGGATCGAGCCCTCGATCACGAGCACGAACGGCGCGAGCTCGCCGCGCGCGGCCTTGCGGAATGGCTTCAGGTACTCCTCGCCGGTCTCGTAGGCGAGCACCTTGTTGTAGAGGTTCACCTTCGGCAAACCCGGGATCAGACCGAGGATGACGTCCTCGAGGCTCGGCTGCGAGGCCGCGGTCAGCGACACCGTGTCTCCGTCGCAGCTCATGCCCTCGGAGATCCAGAGGATGTGGACTTCATCGATCGGAGTGGGCTCTGGCATGGGTCGCCTTTCAGCAAATGCGCGGAAGCGGTTCTGCGTACGGAAGGTCCAGGATCCGTCGCCCGCGAACCGGCGTACGAAGCTCGACCACCGACGGGTGCTCTCCCGTGACGAACCCGATGCGAGCCGCATGCCTGCCGAGCGGATGCGCGCGCAGTGCTTCGAGCGCACGCTCAGCGCTCGCCTCGGGAACAAACGCGACGAGCTTGCCTTCGTTCGCGACAAGCAGAGGATCGAGCCCGAGCAGCTCGCAGGCGCCGCGAACGACCTCCCGCACGGGAATCTGCGCTTCATCGACCTCGATGCCGAGCGATCGACGCGTCGCGATCTCGACGAGCGTCGCGGCTACTCCGCCACGCGTCGGATCACGCATGGCATGGATGTCGGGACACGCACGCAGGAGTGCAGCAGCGAGATCGTGCAGTGGTGCGGTATCGCTCGCCACGTCGCCGCCGAGGTCGAGCCCCGCGCGATGCGCCATGATCGCGACGCCGTGATCTCCGATCGGTCCGGACAGGAGGATCGCATCGCCGGCGCGCACCTGTGCCGAGCCGAGCGTGACACCGGCGGGCACGATGCCGATGCCCGAGGTGTTGATGAACACCTGATCGCCGCTGCCACGACCGACGACCTTCGTATCACCGGTGACGATCGAGACGCCTGCGCGGTCGGCAGCGCGACGCGCCGACTCGACGATGCGCCGAAGATCGGCGAGCGGCATTCCCTCCTCGAGGATGAACGCGAGCGACAGCGCGAGCGGGCGCGCGCCGCCGACCGCGAGGTCGTTGATCGTGCCGTTGACCGCGAGCTCGCCGATGTCGCCGCCGGGGAAGAAGATCGGGCTGACGACGTACGAGTCCGTCGTGAACGCGAGCCTGCCGCCGCCGACCTCGAGAATCGCCTGATCGTCGAGGGCGTCGAGCGCGGGGTTCGTGAACGCCGGCACGATCATGCGCTCGACGAGCTCCGCCGTGAGCTTGCCGCCGCTGCCATGACCGATCAGCACGCGATCGGTCGAGGTGATCGGAACAGGGCACTCAAAGGACATCTGGCTCTCCGAGGGCGACGTGGACCTGGTCCCAGAGCAGGTGCAGCAGCACCGTGTGGACCTCCTGGATCCGGTGGATCGACCAGCTCGGCACGACGAACGCGTGCTCGCAGAGATCGGCGAGAGGCCCGCCGTCGCGGCCGAGAAAGCCGATCGTGCAGGTGCCGAGTCCTCGCGCGTGGCGCATCGCGCGGACGACGCTCGCCGAGGTGCCCGAGGTCGAGATGCCGAGCACGGCGTCGGTCGGGCGCGCGACGAGCTCGAGCTGGGCGGCGAACACCTGCGCGAAGTCGCCATCGTTGCCGATCGCGGTGAGCAGCGCGACGTCGGCGGGGAGCGCGCTCGCCGCAAACGCGCGGCGCTTCTCGATGATCGGGTGCTGGAACTCGACGGCGACGTGGAGCGCGTCGCACGCCGAGCCGCCGTTGCCCATCACGAACAGCCGGCCGCCGCCTGCGAGCCGCTCGCCAAGCGAGCGCGCTGCATGCTCGATCCGGCCGGCGTGCTCGGTGACGAAGCTGGTCACGAGATCTGCGCTCTCGCGTGCCTTGCGAATGATCGAGTCCTTCATGCGGGCCTCCTGTGCTGGAAGTAGGCCGCGCACGCGCCCTCGGCGGACACCATCGTCGCGCCGAGTGGTGATGCCGGCGTGCACGCGCGGCCGAACGCGTCGCACTCCGACGGCTTCTTCACGCCGCGCAGGACGAGCCCGCTGATACAGGCATCGGGCTCGCGCGTCGTGATCGCGCCGACATCGAAGATGTGATCGGCATCGTGCGCGCGATAGCGATCGGAGATGCGATATCCGGACTTCGGGATCGCGCCGATGCCGCGCCAGTTGCGATCGACGACGTCGAACACCTCGGCGAGCGCGGCGCGGGCGCCGGGATTGCCCTCGCGAGGCACGCTGCGCGCGTATGCGTTCTCGACGGCGTGCTCGCCGCGTTCGAGCTGGAGCACCGCCGACAGCACGCCGCGCATCAGATCGACGGGCTCGAACCCGGTGATCACGATCGGCACGCGATAGTGGGCCGCGAGCGCCTCGTAGGCGCGGAACCCGACGACCGCACACACGTGCCCCGGGCCGAGGAACGCCTGCACGCGGTTATCGCGCGCCTGCAGGATGCTCGCGATCGACGGCGGCACGAGCACGTGCGAGGCGAGCATCGAGAAGTTCGCGACGCCGCCGCGCTTCGCCGCGATCAGCGCCATCGCGTTCGCCGGTGCCGTCGTCTCGAAGCCGATGCCGAAGAACACGACGCGGCGCTTGGGATTCATGCGCGCGAGCGTGACCGCGTCGAGCGGCGAGTAGACGACGCGCACGTCGGCGCCGCGGGCGCGCAGCGCGAGCAGGTCTCCGGTCGAACCCGGCACGCGGAGCATGTCGCCGAATGACGTGAAGATGACGTCGGGGCGCTTCGCGATCGCGTGCGCGCGATCGATCGTCTCGAGCGCGGTGACGCAGACCGGGCAACCAGGGCCGTGCACGAGCTCGACGTGCTCGGGCAGCATGCGGTCGAGGCCGTAGCGCAGGATCGAGTGCGTCTGGCCGCCGCACACCTCCATGATCACGTGCGGCTTCGTCGCCGCGCGGCGGATCGCGTCGGCGAGCGAGGCGACGACGTCGGCATCGCGATATTCGTCGACGTACTTCATGCGCCCTCCGAGGCTTCGGCAAGCTCGCGCAACAGCTCGAGCGTGCGCGCGGCTTCGTCGCGATCGACGATCGAGATCGCGAACCCGACGTGAACGAGCACGAAGTCACCGACGGCCGACGTTGGCTGGTACTCGAGACACACCTCGCGGGTGACGCCGCCGAACAGGACGCGGGCGAACCGCAGCCCGTCGCGCTCGTGAATCGAGACAATCTCGCCGGGAATCGCTAGGCACATGCGGTGGTCCTCCTCGTCGCGAGCTGGAACGAAGCGATCGCGGCCTGCCCGAGCGCGAGCCCGCCGTCATTGGGTGGCACGCGCTCGTGCGTCAGCACTTCGAACCCGTCGGTCTCGAGCACGCGCGTCGCGTCCTCGACGAGCCGGCGGTTCTGGAAGCAGCCTCCGGTGAGGACAACCGTGCGCTCGCGGGTGCGATGACACGACTCGCGGATCGCGAGCACGAGCGTCGCGTGAAATCTCGCGGCGAGCACGGGTGCGGTCGTGCCGCGGCGCAGCTCGTGCGCGATCTCGCGGATCGCGGGGCGCAGATCGATCTCGAACATCTCGCCGGCTGCGATCCGCAGCTCCAGCGGCTCGGCATCGCCGGGCGCGGCGATCGCCTCGAGCTGCGCGGCGGCCTGGGCGTCGTAGCTGATCTCGGCCGCGATCCCGAGCAGCGCGGCGACCGCGTCGAACCAGCGTCCCGCGCCCGTCGCGCGCACGGGCAGGTCGGTCGAGAGCAGCGCGGAGACCCGCGAGAGCTCGCGCGACGGGACCCACGACAGGACGTCGAGCGACTCGCCGGCGTCGAGCAGCGCGGCGGCGGCAACGCGCCAGGGCTCGCGGATCGCGGCCTCGCCGCCGGGCAATGCGAGCGCGCGGAGGTGACCGAGGCGGCGCGCGCTACCGAGGTCGGCCGCGAGGATCTCGCCGCCCCACAGCGAGCCGTCGTCGCCGAGCCCGGTGCCGTCGAACGCGATGCCGGCGACGCGATCGGTACGGCCGTGCTCGGCGAGGCACGCGGCGACGTGCGCGTGATGGTGCTGGATCTCGAGCCGCGGCAGCTTCGTGTTCTGCGCCCACCGCAGCGCCCACCGCGTCGAGCGATAGTCGGGATGCAGGTCGTGCGCGACGGCGACGGGCTGGGCACCGACGAGCTCGTGCAGGTGATCGATCACCTCGCTGAAGAAGCGCTCCGAGTCGATGTGATCGAGATCGCCGACGTGCTGGGACAGCACTGCCTGGCCGTCGCGGACCAGGCACACGGTGTTGCGCTCGTGACCGCCGACCGCGAGCAGCGGCGGTCCAGCGACCGGCAAGCGGATCGCCTCGGGGACGAAGCCCCTCGCGCGCCGCATCGGGATCGCTCGCCGCGACGTGACGCGCACGACCGAGTCGTCGCTGCGCGCGTGGATCTCGCGGTCGTGAAGCAGCACGACGTCTGCCACCGACGCGAGCTTGTCGAGCGCCTCGCCGTTGGTCCTCGCGATCGGCTCCTCGGCGAGGTTGCCGCTCGTCATCACCTGGAGCGGCGGACCCGCCGTGAGCAGGAGGTGCTGGAGCGGCGTCGGCGGCAGATACACCCCGACGTCGCCGAGCCCGGGCGCGACCGCCAGCGCGAGCGCGCAGGGACGGCGCGCGGGAACGAGCACGATCGGACGTGCGCGGTCGACGAGCAGCGTGCGCGCGAGATCGTCGATGACCGCGACGTCGTCGAGCGCCACGAGCGAGCGCGCCATCACCGCGAACGGCTTGTGCGGACGGCGCTTGCGCTCGCGTAGCCGCACGACTGCGGACTCGTTCGTCGCGTCGACCGCGAGGACGAAGCCGCCCGCGCCCTTCACGGCGACGATCGCGCCGTCGCGGATCGCGCGCGCCGCCAGCGCGACGGCTTCCTCGCGCCTCGCGATCACGCGGCTCGCCGAGACGAGCTGGGCGTGAGGCCCGCACGCGGGACATGCGTTCGGCTCGGCGTGGAACCGACGGTCGGCAGGCTCTTCGTACTCGCGCCGGCAGGCGTCGCACATCTCGAACGGCGTCATCGTCGTCTTCGCGCGGTCGTACGGGACGTCGCGCACGATCGTGAAGCGAGGCCCGCACGCGGTGCAGTTGATGAACGGATAGCGATAGCGGCGATTCGCCGGATCCTCGAGCTCGCGCAGACAGTCCGCGCACGGTGCGAGGTCGGCGGGGATCCCGGCGGCCGCGCGTTCGCCGTCGACGGCCGCGCTCTCGACGATGCGGAACTTCGGTTCGCCGCGCGCCGCGATCGTCGCCGTCTCGACGGTGTCGATGCGCGAAGCATCGGGCGCCGCCGACGACAGCTGTGCGACGAAGCGATCGACATCGGTCGCCCTGCCCTCGACCTCGATCCACACGCCCTCGCGATCGTTGCGCACGAAGCCGCCGAGGCCGAACGAATCCGCGAGTCGATACATCGCCGGCCTGAAGCCGACGCCCTGCACCACGCCGCGAACTCTGATCGCGCGGCGTTCGCGAGCACGCGAAGACATGACTCGCAAGGTGAGCGATCGATCGGCAATCGGCAACGCGATCGTACGCACTCGTTGTCGACGATATTTGCGTCGATCAATCGCGCCACAGCGTGACGGGAGGGTCTGTACGGGAGCACCGCCATGCCGGCGAACACCGTCGCGAGCACCGCACGCGCGATGGTGCCGCGTTCGCATGAGGGCGCGCGGTATGCACGAGCTCTCGCTGATGGAGAACATGGTCGAGGCGGTCGAGCAGCGCATCTTCGGTCAGCGAGTCGCGCTCGTTCGACTCGAGATCGGCACGCTCGCCGGCGTCGCGACCGATGCGCTGCGATTCGCGTTCGAGGTCTGTACGCAGAAGACGGTACTCGAGGGTGCCACGCTCGATATCGTCGAGATTCACGCGCGCGCGCGCTGCCGCGCCTGCGATCTCGAGGAGCCGGTCGCCGGGTTCGCTGCGCCATGCGTGTGCGGCTGCTTCGATCGCGAGCTCGTGTGCGGCGACGAGATCCGGATCAAGGAAATCGAGGTGGCCTGATGTGTCGAACTTGCGGCTGTGACGACCATCATCCGCACGGCGTCTACGCGGAGCAGCGCGGCTTCATCGATCGCAGCAAGATCGTTCCCGTCGAGACCGACCTGCTGGCGAAGAACGATCGCATCGCGCGCGCGCTGCGCGATCGATTCGCGCGCGACCGCATCGTCGTTCTGAATCTGATCGGTACGCCAGGTGCCGGCAAGACGACGCTCCTCGAGCACACGATCCGGACGCTCGGCCCGGTGCGGCTGTCTGTGCTCGAGGGTGACCAGGCGACGGATCGCGATGCCAAGCGCATCGCCGCGACCGGCTGCTCGGTGACGCAGATCAACACCGGCGCCGGCTGTCACCTCGACGCGTCGATGATCGAGCGAGGGCTCGCGCTGCTGTCGCCGCTGGCCGACTCGACGCTTCTCGTCGAGAACGTCGGCAACCTCGTGTGCCCCGCGCTGTTCGATCTCGGCGAGCGCGCGAAGGTCGTCGTCATGTCGATCACCGAGGGTGTCGACAAGCCGCTGAAGTATCCACACGCGTTCCGCGCGGCGACCGCGATGGTCCTGACGAAGATGGACCTCGCGCCTCACCTCGATGTCGATCCGACCGAGCTCGTGGCGCACGCGCGTCAGATCAACCCGATGCTGAACGTGTTCCCCGTCGCGGCAACGCGCGGCCTCGGCATCGCCGAGTGGTGCGGCTGGATCCGTCAGCTGGGAGCGAGAGCATGAGCGACGAGAGCGACAAGCTGCGCGTGGAGTCCGCACAGATCGAGGGCCTGCTGTCCGAGATCCGCGAGCTCGTGCCGCTGCCGGCCTGGCAACGGATCGAGCACGTGCTCCGCCGGGTCGTCGCGCTGTACGCCGGCGGT
This sequence comes from Kofleriaceae bacterium, assembly GCA_013368795.1. Lineage (GTDB taxonomy): Bacteria > Myxococcota_A > Polyangia > Haliangiales > Haliangiaceae > JABFXX01. The sequence goes on along the minus strand of JABFXX010000511.1, from coordinate 29,669 downwards.
CTGTCTCGCACGCTCGCCCACGGCCGCGACGCCGGTGCGGATCCGGCGCGGCTCGACGAGCTGCTGGCGAGCGACGAGCTCGTGTCGAGCCTGCTCGCGCTGCACGGCCTGCATCCGCACTCCGCCGAGGAGAGAGTCCGGCGCGCGCTCGCGGAATGTCGCGTGCAGCTCGGCGTCGGCGACGACGACCTCGTCATGACGGGCATCCGCGATGGTGTCGCGCTCGTGACCACGCGGGTCGCGCTCGGCGGCTCGATGTCGGCGCGCGTCGCGGAGGCCGCGATCTGTCGCGCGATCGAAGCGGCGGCCCCCGAGCTCGACCGCGTCGAGCTGACCGGGTTCGTCGGACGCGCGTCGGAGCCAGCGCTCGTCCAGCTGCGCGTACGGCGGGAGGCGCCTTGATCGCGCTCCGCGCGCTCGCTCCGTATGCAGCGACCTCGCCGAGGGCCGCACCGACCCCTCGCTGCGAGATCTGCGGCAGCGAGCTCGGCGAACCGCACCGTCACGTCGTCGAGCTCGGCAAGCGCGGCGCGATGTGCGCGTGTCAGGCGTGCGCGATCCTGTTCTCGCACTCGGAGCGCGGCAGGCAGTTCCGGACGATCCCCGACCGGTTCCTGACCGACGGATCGTTCGCGATGACCGCACCGCGGTGGGCCTCGCTCGGCATCCCGGTCACGCTCGCGTTCTTCTATCTCGACTCGACGCGCGACACCGTCGTCGCCGCCTACCCCGGCCCCGCCGGTATCACCGACGCCGATCTCGATCCGATGGCATGGAACGCGATCTCGTCGACGACCCCGCTCGCCGGGATGCTCGAGCCCGATGTCGAGGCGCTGCTCGTCCGCGGCGGTCGCGCCGAGCCGAGCTGTCATCTCGTTCCGATCAGCACGGCGTACGAGCTCGTCGGCCGCCTGCGCTCGTGCTGGCGAGGATTCTCCGGCGGAGATGCTGCCGAGCGCGAGCTCGCCGAGCTGTTCACCGATATCCAGCGCAGAGGAGGCCAGCGATGAAACTCGACGTCGCCCGTGCGATCGCCGATGCGGTGCTGATGGAGGGCTACGTCCTCTATCCGTACCGCGCATCGGCACCGAAGAACCGCTTTCGCTGGACGTTCGGCGTGCTCGCACCTCGCGCGTGGTCGGAGGCGGGTGGCTGCGAGTCGTGGTGGCTCGAGGCGCAGGTGCTCGTCGCGGGCGCGCCGACGCGGATCGCGGCGCAGCTGCGGTTCGTCCACATCGAGCGGCGCCGGCTCGAGGCTCTCGACGGCACGCCGCTCGCGCGACTCGACTGCGGCGACCTCGTGCTCGAGCCGTGGGACGAGGGCATCGATCGAACCGTCGATGTCGAGATCACGACGGAGCCGAGCGACGCGAGCTTCTGCTTCCCAGGCGCGCTGACCGTCGAGGAGCGCGAGACGGGCCGCGTGGTGCGGCAGCGTCACCCGCTCGAGGGCGTCGTCACCACGCGCTGGGAGGAGCTGGACGCGCCGCGGCCGCTCGCGCGGCTGACGATCCGGGTCGAGAACACGACGCCGTGGCCGGAGCTCGACGCATCGCGGGGCTCGGCGATCGCCGGCGCATTCGCATCGACGCACCTGCTGCTCGGCGTCGAGGGCGGGCAGCTGCTGTCCGCGATCGATCCGCCACCGTGGGCGAGCCAGGCCGCCGCGCGGTGCAAGAACGTGCGGACCTATCCGGTGCTCGCGGGGCCGCCGGGCACCGGCGACGTCGCCCTGCTCGCGCCGTTCATCCTCTACGACCACCCGATGCTCGCACCGGAGAGCGCAGGCGATCTGTGCGACGCGACCGAGATCGACGAGCTGCTGATGCTCCGCACGCGGACGCTGACCGATGACGAGAAGCGGCAGGCACGCGCCACCGACGCACGCGCGGCGCAGATCATCGAGCGCGCCGAGATGCTGCCCGCCGCGGATCTCGCGCGCATGCACGGCAACACGCGCGATGTGGTCGACGGCGAGATGGTGCCGCGGCGACCGAAGGTCGGTGACAAGGTGCGGCTGCGGACGTCGACGCGGCGCACGGATGCGCAGGACTTCCTCTACGCGGGCCACATCGCGACGGTCGCGGCGCTCCGCGAGGATGTCGACGGCACGACGCACGTCGCGGTGACCATCGACGACGATCCGGCGGCCGAGCTGCACGACTGGTACGGCCGCTATCACTACTACCGGCTCGACGAGGTCGATGTCCTATGAGCAAGGTGCTCGTCGCCGGCATCGGCAACGTGTTCTTCGGCGACGATGGCTTCGGCGTCGAGGTCGCGCAGCGTCTCGCCGGCACGCTGCCGCCCGACGCGAAGGTCGAGGACTACGGCATTCGTGCGGTCCACCTCGCGTTCGAGCTGTCGCAGTACGAGGCGTGCATCGTCGCCGACTGCATGCCGCGCGGTGGCACGCCGGGCACGCTCTACGTCGTCGTGCCGGAGATCGACGGCACGCGCGCGAAGCCACCGGACGCGCACGGCATCGATATCGCGTCGGTGCTCGATACCGTCCAGGAGATCAGCGGCACGCTGCCGCGCATCGTGATCGTCGGCTGCGAGCCCGAGACGATCGAGCCGGGCATGCAGCTCAGCCCGAGCGTCGCGGCCGCCGTGCCCGGCGCGATCGCACTCATTCGAGACCTCGTCGACAACCAAGCGTGGAGGACGTCGTGAAACGCAATCCGTTGAAGCTCGCCGCAGGTGCCATGATCGTCGCCGCCGTCGCCATGATCGGCGGCATGGCACCGCAGCTCTATCGATACTTCCGCATCAGGCGCATGTAGCTCATGCCTTCGCGGTGAAGCCGACGCACGACCGCACCGGCTGCGGCGGATACTTCGGCAGCGCCGGGTTCCTGCACATCAAGAACTGCGACCCCTTGCCGCTCGTCACGAGTCGCAGGTAGACGCAGCGATGACAGATCGATTCGGGGAACGCCACGTCGGTCACACCGGCAGTATGCACCTCCGTTCACACGCACACCGGCACAGACGGCTGGTTGTGCGCAGTTAGCTCGCGGCGCGGCCCTTGCTGAGATCGGCCCCATATGCGCGTTCTCGCCCTCGCCTGCCTTGCCGCGACCTCTGGCTGCTCGCTGTTCATGCACTCGATCGAGAAGCCGACCGCGGAGGTCCGCGACGTGTCGATGACGTCGGCCGGCTTCGGCGGTGTCAGCGGCCAGCTGGCGCTCGACGTGATGAACCCGAACGGATTCGGCGTGCCGCTGTCCGGCATCGACTGGCAGCTGTCGATCGGCAACACGCGCGCGGTCACCGGGACCGTGCAGCTCTCGCAGGAGATTCCGGCGAAGGGCGTCGCGCCGGTGACGACGTCGCTGTCGATCGGCACGATGGACGCGCTGAGCGTGGCGCGGGTGATGGCGAGCGGGGCGCGCGACTACCGCATCGATGTCCACCTCCACTTCGCGACGCGCGTCGGCCAGGTCGACGTCGACGTCACCCATGCCGGCCAGCTCGGCGACGGACGCATCGGCCTGCGGTGATACGTGCCCGTGCACGTGTCACGTGCACCTGCACGTGCACGATCACTGACAGAGTTTCGTGAGCATACCCACGATGCGAACGATGAGGTTCTTGGCTCGCGCCAGCTCGACGTCGGGCGCGACCTCGAGGAGTCTCACCACGTCCAAGATCGCGCCGCATTCCATCGCCTCGCCACGTGCGATGGCGTAGCGATTGCGGCGATCTGCTTCACTCGTCTTGCCGACGGCCTCAGCGATGTTCAGTGGCACCGATACGGCGGCTCGCCTCCATTGATCGACGAGCGCCGAGTATCCTCGAGGGACGAGAGGCATCGCCTTGAAGACGAAGGCCAGGTGTTCGATAGAGCAGTTGTAGACGTCCAGCTTCTCGTGATCGATGTCCACCTCCACTTCGCGACGCGCGTCGGCCAGGTCGACGTCGACGTCACCCATGCCGGCCAGCTCGGCGACGGACGCATCGGCCTGCGGTGATACGTGCCCGTGCACGTGTCACGTGCACCTGCACGTGCACGATCACTGACAGAGTTTCGTGAGCATACCCACGATGCGAACGATGAGGTTCTTGGCTCGCGCCAGCTCGACGTCGGGCGCGACCTCGAGGAGTCTCACCACGTCCAAGATCGCGCCGCATTCCATCGCCTCGCCACGTGCGATGGCGTAGCGATTGCGGCGATCTGCTTCACTCGTCTTGCCGACGGCCTCAGCGATGTTCAGTGGCACCGATACGGCGGCTCGCCTCCATTGATCGACGAGCGCCGAGTATCCTCGAGGGACGAGAGGCATCGCCTTGAAGACGAAGGCCAGGTGTTCGATAGAGCAGTTGTAGACGTCCAGCTTTTCGTAGTCGAGCATGCCGGCGGTATCGACCGGGCCGCGGGCGGTTGCGTGGATCGTGTACGAGCACGTGCACGTGACACGCGTACGTGCACGTCAAACTTCGCGTTGGCTTGAGGCCGAGCGTCACGAGGCCCTTCCGCTGACCCAACCGGCGCCGCGACCTGGGTCACCACGCACCCGAAACGCGCCGTAACTATCGAGAACCTCGTGGGCACGCGCCGTGTAATAACGAGCGGCCGGAGGTTCCAATGACTCGCGTATCGATTCTCGCCGTGGCTCTCGCATCGCTCGCAACGTTCTCGGCCTGCAAGAAGAAGGAAGAAGGTGGATCGTCGTCGTCGGGCAAGTCGACCGAGGCGGCCAAGCCGGCCGGACCGACGAAGCTGCCGAAGCTCGGTCTGCAGATCGACGCGCCCGGACCGATCGAGGTCGGCGACGCGATCATGGGCGAAGGTCACATGCTGCGCGGCGCGGGTGTCGGCGCGATGCAGATCGAGATCGCCAAGACGCCGCAGACGCTCGACGAGGCGAAGTCCGACGCGGACATGTACTCGCCGAAGAACCTGAAGGAGGAGAACCTCGCCGACGGCTGGGCGCTGACGTTCGAGAACAAGGGCGGCGCCGGCACGAACTACTGGGTGTCGGTGCGCCGCGACATCGGCGGCAAGACCTACAACTGCACGACGACGGGCAGCGAGGCAGGTCAGGCCGCGGCCGTGCTCGCCGCGTGCAAATCGCTGCGTCCGTGAAGCGACTGGTCGATCGGAAGGCTCACCCGCATCGTCGTGCCTCGATTCGGCTTGCTGAGCGCTTCTATGCGACCGCCGTGTGCTTCGACGATCCGCTTCGCCAGCGTGAGCCCGAGGCCGACACCGCCGGTCTCGCGCGAGCGCGAACGGTCGGCGCGAAAGAACGCGGTGAACACGCGAGGCAGGTCGTCGTCGGATATCCCGATGCCGCGGTCGATCACCTCGAACACGACGTGATCGCCCGTGCGGCGCGCCGTGACGCGCGTCGTGGCGGATGGATCGCTCGTGTACTTGTGAGCGTTCTCGAGGAGGTTGTCGAGGACGCGCCGCACGAGCATCGGATCGACCGTGATCGCCGGTAGGTCGGCCTCGACCTCGTTCGAGATCGCTCGCGTCGGATGGCGGCTCGCCTGCCGCGAGACCGCGGCGTCGACGATCTGGAGCGGCTCGACCGTCTCGTAGCGCATCGGCAGCTGGCCGGCGGTGCCGTGCGCGAGCTCGAACCGCATCGTCGAGAGGATGTCGTCGACGATCGCCTCGAGCTCGGTGAGGTCGACCGCGATCTCCGACAGCGACGATCGCGCCGCGGCGGCATCGCCTTCGGCGGCGAGATCGAGCGCGACGCCGATGCGTGCGAGCGGCGTGCGCAGCTCGTGCGCGACGTTCGCGAACAGCTCTTTCTCGGCGCGCATGAGCTCGGTGATCCGATCGGCCATCTCGTCGAATCGCGTGCTGAGCTCGCCGATCTCGTCGGTGCGCTCGAGCTTCGCGCGCGCGTCGAGGTTGCCGGTGCCGAGCTCGCTCGCCGTCTTCGTCAGCTGCTGGATCGGCCGCACGATCCAGCGCGCCATGATGAGCGGACCGACGACGAGGATCAAAAGGCCGCACACGAGCGTCAGGACGTGGCCGAACCAGCCCGGAGGCTTCGCCTGCTCGCCGCGCGCGATGACGACGCCGTGCTTGCCGTCGATGTCGAGCGGCATCACGAGCGGATGATCGCGGTGATGATGTGGAGGCCGGGCGAACCGAACGTGTTGCATCCCAGCATGCGGAGCGCCGAAGCCGGCAGGTGGAGGGCCGGCAGGTGGAGGGCCGGCGGGTGGAGGGCCGGCGGGTGGAGGGCCATCGAGCGGTGGCCCCGCGTGCGGACCGCGAGGCGGCAGCGCGAGCGGCGGATCGACGTTCGTCGCGACGAGCGCGCGGTCACCGTTGTAGATCGAGACCGCGACGCGCTCGCTGCGCAGCCGCTCGAGCTCGTCCTGCAGCGCCGCCGGATCGCCGGCGAGCTTCTCGAGCTTCACCGGATCGACGTGATCGTCGGGAAACACCTGGGGCTGCGGACCGGTGAACGCGAAGATCACCAGCGCGGTCGAGACGAGCAGCGCGAGCTGGATCACGCCGACCGCGATCATGCGCGTCGCGAGCTTCATGACTCGTCCGGGGAGAGCATGTAACCGACGCCGCGCACCGTCTTCAGCAGGCGCGGATGGCGCGTATCGTGCTCGAGCTTGCTACGCAGGCGCGACACGACGACGTCGATCGACCGATCGAAAGCCTGCTCGGCCGTGCCGTGCAAGAGGCTCAGCAGTTGATCGCGACCGAGCACGCGGCCGGGACGCTGCGCGAGGACGTGCAGCAGCTGGAACTCGTTCGTCGTCAGCGATACCGGTGAGCCCGCGAGCGTGACCTCCATCCGCGAGGCGTCGACGACGAGCGAGCCGACCGCGATGCGATCGACCTTCGGGCCGACCGTGCCGCGCGCCCGCCGCGCCTGCGCGCGCAGACGTGCGAGCAGCTCGCGCGACATGAACGGCTTCGTCACGTAATCGTCGGCGCCACCCTCGAGACCGATCACGCGATCCGCTTCGTCGGTGCGCGCGGTCACCATGATGATCGGCACGTCGGTGCGCTTGCGAATCTGCCGGCACACCTCGAGACCGTCGATGCCGGGCAAGTTGAGATCGAGCAGCACGACGTCGGGCTTCACCGCGACGAGCTCGGCGACCGCGCGATCGCCGCGCGTCACGAGTCGCACGTCGACCTGATGCGCGACCAGGTACTGCATCGTCAGACGCGCGAGGCGTTCGTCGTCCTCGACATACAGCACGACGAACTGCGAGTCGGTCACCGTCGAAGTTTCCCTCGCGACTCGTCACCTGGCGCGTCCCTACACACTCTGTAACGTTTCGAATTATTTCAGACACAAGCTGAGATATCGGGGACACACGAGAGCATCACGCGGCCGCCAGGGTTGCCGTCATGCGAATCACGCCAATCCTCAATCGCTACGTCCTCGCAGGTGCTGTCGCCTGTGCCCTGCCGATCGCGATCGCGAGTGCCGATCGGCCTGCCCCACACAAGCCGCCGCAGGCCGCGTTCGATGCGTGCGCGAACGCGAAGCAAGGCGACGCCTGTACGGTCACGCACGGCGATCACACGCTCACCGGCACGTGCCAGACGTTCCCCGACACGACGCAGCTCGTGTGTCATCCGGATCATCCGCACGGTCCGCCACCCGAGGCGATCGCCGCCTGCTCGTCGGCGAAGGCCGGCGACGCGTGCACGGTCACGCACGGCGACCACACGATCGCGGGCACGTGCGCGAATGGTCCCGACGGCAACGGCCCGCTCGCGTGCCACCCGAACGACCCGCCGCCGCACCGCTAAAGGGGAATCTGGATCCCGAGTCCCGCACCCATCAGCGTCGCCGAGTCCTCGGTGTCGGCCACCGTCGTCGAGCCGAACCCGAGCGTGAGCCACGGCACCTGCTCGCCCGCCCTGCACCGCGATGGCGACAGCGAGAAGCGCAGGCCGCCGCGCACGACCACCCCGACCGTCCGCTCCGGCGTGTCGGTCCTGTCGCTATCACCATCGCTGACGTCGATCGGCCGCGCGTCGAGCGGCTGCGAGATGAACGCCGAGCCCTGCAGCACGGGCACGACGGTGCAGTTGTCGTAGCCGATCGCGATGCCGCTATCCGCAGACGCGAACCCGCCGCCCGCGCCCGCGTAGCCGCCGCCCGCGCCGGCGAAGAACGTCGCGCCGCTCTTGCCCGGGTTCACGCGCAGGCCCGCTCGTCCCGAGTAGAACGTGCGATCCGCCATCGACGGCCCGTTATCGTCGACGCGATGTGCGGTGCCCTCGACCGATGCCTCGGCATTGTCGCCGATGCCGGTGTGCCAGCGCCCGTCGAGCGCGACGATTGCCGGGTCGAAGATCTGCGAGTGCGACGAGACCTCGAGGTCGAGCGCGCTCTGCCCGTAATCGAGCGAGCGGATGCCGCCGAGCGCGAACGTCTGACTCGGCGGCGAATACACCCGCTGGCTGCAGGCCGCGACAACGACGAGGAGGGGGACCGTGAGCAGTGCGTGACGGGCCATGATGTACGGTGACACCCGACGAGCCGACGACGGGAACCCGGGTCCGACCTTGCCGGGTTGTGCTGCCAGTTCCCACGTGTGACCATCGGGGACATGCCCGAATCCACCGTGATCGTGCAGCTGCCTGCCGACGCGTTGTCGCGGCTGCCGGCCGCGATCGCCGCGCTGGTGCCCTCCGAGGCGGGCCCGTTCATGGCCGCGCTCGAGCTCGGCTACCTCGCCGCCTCCGCCGACGGCCTCGACTCCGCGGAGCGCGACACGATCGCGACGACGCTCGAGCGCGTCACCGGCATCGGCTACGACCACTCCGCGTTCGCCGCTCACTTCCACGACCTCGATGCCTCCGTCGCGATGCTCGGTCGCCGCGAGCGTCTCGCGCGCACCGCCGCCGAGTTCGAATCCGAAGCCCAGCGCGCCGACGTGGTCCGCTTCGCCGCGCTCGTCGCGATGGCCGACGGCACGCTGCACGCCGCGGAGCTCGCCGTCCTCGACGAGCTCGGCACTCACTACAAATGGTCCAGCGATCGCGTACGCGACCTCGTCACCGAGGCCGCCGCGCGCGTGCGAGGTGCGCGATGAGCTTCGTCAACCGGATGTCCAAGGAGATCAACTGCAAGATCGTCTATTACGGTCCAGGTCTCTGCGGAAAGACGGCGAACCTCCAGTACGTGTTCGCCGCGACCAAGCCCGAGTCACGCGGCAAGATGATCTCGCTCGAGACCGAGACCGAGCGCACGCTGTTCTTCGACTTCCTCCCGCTCGATCTCGGCAAGATCGGCGAGTACAAGGTCCGCTTTCACCTCTACACGGTGCCCGGCCAGGTCTTCTACGACGCCAGTCGCAAGCTGATCCTCAAGGGTGCCGACGGCATCGTGTTCGTCGCCGACTCGCAGGAAGCGCGCATGGAGGCGAACATCGAGAGCCTCGAGAACCTCGAGGACAACCTCAAGGCGTACGGCGGCTCGCTCGCCGTGATGCCGCATGTCGTGCAGTACAACAAGCGCGACATGCCGGTGCTGTCGCCGATCGACGAGCTGCGCGCGACGCTGAACCTGCGCGAGGCCCCCGAGTTCGAGGCCGTCGCGAAGACGGGCCAGGGCGTGTTCGAGACGCTGAAGGGCCTTGCGAAGCTCGTCCTCAACCAGCTCGCGAAGAACCCGGCCGTCTAATAGGGACGGTCTTAACTTAGTTAAGTTGCGGCGCCCAACCTCGCGACTTCGTTCGTACCGGTACCGGTAACTTTAAGTTGTGCGCGAGAACAGCCCGAGTGATTGCGGCGTCGACGGCGCGTCCCGCCATCTCAACGCAACTTAAACTTACTGGTACGGGTATGCGTGATTCTCGGCACTTCCGGACCACAACTTAATCAACTTAAGACCGTCCCCGATTCGGGTGTCAGCGATCGCTCGCCGCGAGCATCTGCTCGAGCTTCTCGAGGTACGCCGCGTTCTCGCCGGGGCGCGACGAGTTCGGCGAGAACCGCTCGAGACCGACGAGCAGCTCGTCGGTGACCGGGCTGCGGCCCTTCAGGCGATTGGCCGCCTGATACGCGCGGTCCATCTGCTCGCGCGCCGCGGTCTGGCTCAGATCCAGGAGCTGGCGCGCACTCGACAGCGCCTCGCGCATCTCGGCGATCACGCGGCTGTCGTGCAGCTGCAGCACCTCGCGCTGGTTGATCGACGACAGCGAGTCGACGTACTTCACGAGGCCCTCGCTCGTCAGCCGCGCGGACCGGAGCGGCTGCTCGGACAGCTCGCGCTCGAACTCGACCATCTGCCAGCGATCGGCGGCGCGCATCGCGCGACACACGACCGAGTTCACGAACGTGCGCATCTGCGAGCGCACCTGGCCGAGCGCGTGTTCGTGCTCGTCAGCCTCGCGGTCGTTCTGGAGCGTGTCGTTGTAGCCGGTCAGCTTCGACGCGAGGTCGGCCAGGCCGCGGCGGACGAGCAGCGCACGACCGAGCGAGGTGAGGTAACCGGGCACGACCGTCGCCGGTGCGACGTCGGGGACGAACGTCTCGTAGACCGCGGCGACGAGCGCGTGGACGCCCTCGCTCGACGAGCTCTGGGTGTCGTCGAGGATGCCGAGCACCTGGTTGCGCTCGCCGGCACCGATCGCGAGGTCGAAGCGCTCGCGCGCTTCCTTCAGCTGCGTTGAGAGGCCGTACTCGATCGAGATGACCTTGTCGACGACGCCCTTCCACCGCTCGGTGTCGTCCTTCGACGAGACGTCGTCGAGGTTCTCGAGGAGGTCGCCGATGTCGGCCGCGCCGATCGAGAGGTCCGGCTGCGCAGGCGGGCCCGACTCGCCAAAGTCGCCGAAGTCGAACGCCGCGGAGTCGTCGCTGCTGGGCTTCGAGGTGTCTTCACCGGCGGTGAGCGTGCGGCAGTAGGCGAGCACCTCGAACAGGCCGCGGAACGTGTCGTCCCACAGCTTGTGCAGACCGGCGGCGTAGGCGACCGGATTCTCGGCCGCCTGGCGCGTCTGGAGAAAGCGCTCGTAGAGGCTCTCGTCGAGCTGCTTGAGATCGTCGAGCGCGCGAAAACACAGTCGGATCAGCTCACCTGCTTGCTGCAGGATCTTCGGCGTGCTGATCGCCCGTTGGAGTCGGCTATCCACCGCGAGAGCAGTTTCGCACGACCAGCCGTCGACGGCTATTTCTGCTAGAACCCTCTCGTGCTCGGTGAGCTGGGCCGTGGCGTCTACGACGGCGTACGTGGTGCGGCGTACCTGATTTCGCACCCGCGGCTATGGGGCTGGGTCCTGGCCCCGGCGATCGTCATCGCGCTCGTGTTCGCGCTCCTGATCGGCGGAATCCTCGGCCTGCTCAGCGCCCCGATCGCGAGCATCGCGGCGTTCATGCCCGGCCACTGGGCCGACAACGTCCTCGAGCTCGCGGCCGGCATCATCCTCGTCGTGGCGAGCTACTCGCTGTTCATCTCGGCCGCGGCCGTGATCGCCGGGCCGTTCAACGAGATGCTGTCCGAGTCGATCGAGGAGCACGAGACGGGTCAGCCGTCTCCGAAATTCTCGCTGCTCCGCTTCCTCGCGGATGCGGCCGTCGGCGCGGTGCACGCGATCCGGCGCGTCATCGTGTACCTCTCGGTCATCCTCGCGCTCCTCCTCCTCGGCGTCGTGCTGCCGGTCGTTGGCGCCATCACGGCGACCGTGCTCGGCGGCATCGCGACGGCACGCTTCGCGTCCTACGACGCGTACGACGCGGTCTGGTCGCGCCACCGGCTGCGCTATCGCGACAAGATGGCCTATCTGAAGACGCACCGGTGGCGCACGCTCGGCCTCGGCGCGGTGATGGCGGGCATCGTGCTCGTGCCCGGCCTGAACCTGATCGCACTCGCGATCGGCGCGACCGGTGCGACGCTGCGCTCGATCGACGAGGCTAAGGCTCAGGGAGCGCGAGCCTCAGCTCGACCGCCGCAGTCGTCTCGGTCGACGACGTCCTGAACCAGCTGTCCTCGAGCGGCGGGAGCCCCCAGTCGACGACGGCCTTCTTCATGCGCTCGCGGATGTCACGGAGGGCTCGCTTCGCCGCACCCGGCTTCTTGCCCTCGAACGAGCCGAACAGGTTGACGCTCGACTCCGACACCTCGACCCAGAGCTTCACGAGCTTCAGGTCCTCTTGTTCGTCGGAGATCATCCACGAGGCCGCGCTTGGGGAGATCAGCTCGATCTCGCGACGCACGGACGCTGCGAGCGTGCCGGTCCCGGGCTTGTCTCCGAGCTTCGTGATCACCGCGGTGTCGCCGGTCCACACGGCCGACAGCTGGATGTCGGGCCGCAGGAACAGATGGCCGCCGTCCCTGCGCTCGGCCTCGCCGAACCCGAGCCGCTCGAGACACTTCACGGTCGCGCGCTCGGGCAGCTTGGTAACGATGGCGGTCATCGAGTCGCCGAGGCCGACCACGAGAATCCCCGCCGAGCCGATCAGCTCGCGAATACATCGGAGCTTGTGCGGGACGAGCTTCGTCAACTGACCGCTCTCGACGACCTTCGTGAAGTCGACGGCGAGGATCGTATGGCTCGCGCCGACCTGCGACAGGATCGCGTCGGGCACGAACGACACCGCCGGCACACCGCTGCGCGTCGGCGAGGCAGGCCACGGCGCTGCGCTCGCCGATCCGACGGAAGCCGGCGGCGCAGCCGGCGCCGACTTCGCAGCGCTCGGCTCGTCCTTCCTCGAGCACGCGATCGCGAGGATCGCGGCGAGGACAACTGCGATGCGCATGCGCCCGTGTATCACGGGCGCGGCATCACCCGACTACCAGATCTTGACGCGCTGGTCGGGCTTCAGGAACAGGGCGTCCGTCGCCTTCGGCGCGTAGGCGTCGTACCAGCTGTCGAGGTTGCGCACGACCGACGCGCGGAACTCCGACGGGCTGTGCGGGTCCGTGACGAGACGGTTCGCCATCTCCTGATCGCGGTACAGGCGGCGCCACACCTGGGCCCAGCCGAGGAAGAAGCGCTGATCGCCGGTGAGGCCGTCGATCACGGGCGCCGGCTTGCCGCCGAGCGAGATCTTGTACGCGTTGTACGCGACCGTGAGGCCGGCGAGGTCGGCGATGTTCTCGCCGAGCGTCAGCTCACCCTTCACGCACTGCGCCGGCTTGCCGCCCTCGGCCGGGAACGGGCAGTACGCGTTGTACTGCGCGACCAGCATGTTCGTCGCCGTCTTAAACTTGTCGGCGTCTTCCTTCGTCCACCAGTTGTTGAGCGCGCCCTTGGCGTCGTACTGGCTGCCCTGATCGTCGAAGCCGTGGCTGATCTCGTGACCGATCACGGCACCGATGCCACCGTAGTTGACGGCGTCGTCGGCGTTCGGGTCGAAGAACGGCGGCTGCAGGATCGCAGCCGGGAACACGATCTCGTTCAGCGACGGGTTGTAGTAGGCGTTGACGGTCATCGGCGTCATGCCCCACTCGTCGCGATCGACCGGCTTACCGAGCTTGTTGAGGTTGCGGTTGTACTCGAACTCGCCGGCGCGGGTCGCGTTGCCGAGCGGGTCGCCGGCCTTGACCTCGAGCGACGAGTAGTCGCGCCACTTCTTCGGGTAGCCGATCTTCGGGTTGTACGTGGCGAGCTTCGCCTTGGCCTTTGCCTTGGTCTCGGCGCTCATCCACGCGAGGTTGTCGAGGCGCTGGCCCATCGCGGTCAGCAGGTTCTTCACGAGCTGATCGGCCTGTGCCTTCGTCTGCGGCGCGAAGTACTTCTCGACGTAGAGCTTGCCGACGGCCTCACCGAGGACGCCCGTGATCTGATCGACGCCGCGCTTCCAGCGCTCCTTGAGCTGCGGCGTGCCCGAGAGGGTCTTGCCGTAGAACTCGAAGCGCGTGTCCTCGAACTTCTTCGGCAGGTACGGCGACGCCTCGCTGACGGTGTGGAACGTCAGGTAGTCCTTCCACGTCGCGAGCGGCGTGCTCTTGATGATCTTCGCGATGCCGGTGACCGCGCTCGGCTGGATGACGTTGACGTGGGTCTGGCCCTCGAGGCCGACGCCCTTCAGCCACACCTTCCAGTCGACGCCCGGCGCGAGCTTCGCGAGGTCGGCCACGGCGGTCTTGTTGTAGGTCTTCTGGGGATCGCGGTTCTGGACGCGGGTCCAGTGAACGGCGGCGATCTTCTCCTCGAGGCCGTAGATCGCGGCAGCCTTCTTCGCCGCGTCCTTCGCACCGAGGTTCGTGAACTGCGCCTCGATGTACTTCTTGTAACCGTTGCGGACCGCCTCGAACTGCTTGTTCTTGGCGTCGTACATGTCGCGATCGGGGAGGCCGAGGCCGCCCTGCGCGACGACGGCGATGTACTGCTCGGGCGCCTTGTCGTCCTGGATGACCGTCGTCTGGATCGGCGACTCCGAGAGCGTGCGCGATTGCCACGCGAACGCCTCGACGAGGCCCTTCGTGTCCTTGATCTTGGTGATGCGCGCGAGGTCAGCCTCGAGCGGCTTGATGCCGGCTGCCTCGATCGCGGCCTCGTCCATGAACGACTTGTAGTAGTCGGCGATCTTCTGGCCCTCGGGGCCCTGCGCCGCGCTCGCGCCGAGGATGATCTCCTTCGTGCGCTCGTCGCTCCGGTCGGAGAGCACCGTGAACATGCCGTAGTTCGACTTGTCCGCGGGAATCGGCGTGTTCTTCAGCCAGCCACCGTTGGCGTACTGGTAGAAGTTGTTGCCGGGGGCGACCTTCGTGTCCATGCCCGCCTTGTCGAAGCCCCAGGCTCCGATCTCGGGCTTGCCCTTGTTCGACGGCGTCGCGGCCGCGGCCTGCTCACCGGCGACGGGCGTCGACGTGGGGTTCGACGAGGTGCCCGTCGAGGACGTCGGCGGCGGATTGGATCCGCACGCCGCGAGGAAGAGAGTCGCAGCCAGCAGTTGCTTCTTCACGCATTGCTCCTTTGGGTGCGACGTGCGTACCAAGAGGAGGCGCCCGTGCCTAGATGCGACGCACAGATGCCGCACCCTGACGCACCCGAGGCGCTGCGCCGGGTTAGCGAGCGCTGTCAGCGTCTAACGCAGGTACGAAAACCCTACGTGTTTGTATTCGGTGATCTTGCCGTGCTCGACGGTGACCGACCGGCTCACGACGAGAGCCTCGGCCTCGCGCGGCAGCCCGATGAACTTCATGCTGCGCGCGGTCTCGCGCAGACACTCGAGGAGCTTGTCGCCCTGGAGCGTCGTGTTCTCGTCGTCGATCGCGGTGTCCTCGACGAGATACTTGTCGCCGCGCTTCGCGACGACGTACGTCATCATCGCCTTGCCCGTCGGCAGGGCGCCCGCCGCGCTCTCGGCTGCGAGGCACTCGTGAACGAGCGGCTCGACCGCCTTGGCCTGCGCGCGCAGCTGCGTGCCGCCGTACTCGAGATGGGTCGTGTTTGCCCTGCTCGCCGGCGGCGGACGATCGTCGACGGCCAGCGGTGCGGGGCCACTGTCGCTGGTCTCCGTGCGATGGACCGGCATGCGGCCCGGCATCGGCGGGAGGTTGCGCGCGCGAGCAGCGGTCGGCTGGGTCGTGCCGTGCGCGGCGGCGGGTGCGGCCTCGGTCGCGGTCTCGTGTGCGCGTGAGGTCGGCGTGACCGATGACGAGCCCGAGTTCACGGCTCGCACGAGCACGACCAGCATGAACAGCACCACGGTGCTGCCGGCGACTAACATCACCGCCGAGGACCTTCGCATTGCCGCGAGTATGTCTCAGCTAACGACGGAGCGCGAGTAGCGAGTCCAGTCCGAGGCCAGCAACGTGCGGTGGTTGCCTGCGTTGAACCAGGTACGCGCCGTCGTGTGCGCGCGCCGGCATCGTCAGCGTCGGGAACTGCGCCTCGAGCTCCGCACTCGTGCGCGCTCGACGGAGAACGTGCTCCCGCTCACCCGCGATGGCAGCGAGCTCGCGGTGGTAGTCGACACCCTGGCGCACCGCGCTGACGAGGATCTCGTTGTCGATCGGCTTGGCGACGAAGCGGAACACCTCGCCGATGTTGATGCTCGCCATCGCCGTCGAGATGTCGAGGCTGCCCGTGAGCAGGATCCTCACCGTCGCGGGCCGCACGTCGCGAACACGCGACGCGAGCTCGACGCCGTTCATCACCGGCATCTGGTAGTCCGAGATCAGCACCGCGACGTCGTTCGCGAGCACCCACTCGAGCGCTTCCTCGGGCTCGGTCGTCGACAGCAGCTGCAGGCTCTCGCGCCTCAGCCTGCGCGCGACGGTACGCGCGACATCGGCGTCGTCGTCGACGCACACGATCATCGGCGCCGTCACGACGCCGCTCCTGCATCGAACGCGAGCAGCGCGTCGAGCACGACGTGCATCGACGGGAACCTGTCGACCGCCTGCTTCGCGAGACAGCGCGTGGCGATCATGGCGAGCGGCGCGGGAATGCCCGGCAGCGCGGGCACCGGCGCCTTCAGGTGCCCCGTGCAGATCTCGTGGAGGGTCAGCCCGGTGAACGGCGGCTTGCCCATCAGCATCTCGAACAGCACGGCGCCGAACGAGTACTGGTCCGAGGCCTCGTCGGCAGGCATGCCGTGAATCCGCTCGGGCGCGAGATACGACGGCGTCCCGCTGACGTACTCGGACGGACCGTCGGGGCGCTCGCGATCGGCGAGCTGCGCGAGACCGAAGTCGATCAGCGTCAGGTGACCGTCGGCGACGATCACGTTCGCGGGCGTGACGTCGGCGTGGATCACGTCGCGCTCGTGTGCCGACGTCAGCGCACGCGCGAGCTGGCGTGCGAGCGAGACCGCGCGCGCGAGCGACAGCGGCCTGCCATCGATCAGCTTCGCGAGGCTCGACCCGCCGAGTAGCTCCATCACGAGGTACGGCCGACCGTCGGAGAGGTAGCCGAAGTCGAACACCTCGACGATGTGCGAGCAGCGAATGCGCGCTGCGGCCTGCGCCTCGTGGAGAAAGCGATCGATCGCCTCGGCATCGCGATCGCGGACGACGTCCTGCAGGATCTTGAGCGCGTGCCGGCGGCCCAGCTTCTCGTGCACGACCTCGAACACGTGGCCCATGCCGCCGCGGCCGATCGGCGCGATCACGCGGTAGTGACCGATGCGCTCGCCGGGCGCGGCACTGATCTGCGCGTCGCACGGCACGAACAGCAGCTCGGCACGCGGCGTCGCGCCGGCGCGGATCGTCATGATGACGTCGCGCTGGGTGTCTGCGGAACGCACGCGCGCACGGCCGATCGATGCACGGTTGTCCGTGCGGTCGACGTGACAGACATAGCCGAGGCGCGCGACGACGTGCGCGGCGAGCACCGTGTCGATCACCGACTTCGCGAGCTGCTCGCCGTCGCGCGACACGACGATCGCGTGGCGACCGATCTCGTGCGTCGGCTCGATCACGATCGTCTGCGCGTCGGCCGCGAGGGCGGCATCGAGCACGACGTCGGCGACGGCGATCGGGTCGGCAGTCATGCCACCTGATTCGGCCGTCGCGCCGCGCCATAGAGGCGCCTCGCGGAACGCTCCGTTTCTAGAAGTAGAACGAGGTATCGAGCGCCAGCTCGGTGCCGCTCACGCCGTATCGGGACATTTCCCAGTCCAGGCTCGGGGCGATCGGCGTCGGAACCTCGGCGTTCTCGCCAATGCCGACGAACCGGAGCTCGAACGCGACGCCGAACAGCGGCGCGAATCGCCACTCGACCCCGGCGCCGAGCCGCAGCGCGCCACGACCCTTCTTCTCGACGTCGCTCGCGTTCTTGCCCGCGACCGAGATGACGCCGAGACCGACCTGGCCGTACACGTCGAGCGGCTGATCCGGCCGGAACCGGTAGCGGAAGTCGGCGTACAGCCCACCCGTCGAGAGGTCACCGCGCGCCGCGCCACCGCCGCGAAGCCCGAGCGAGACCTCCATCGCGGGCTTGATCCGGAACCGTCCCGACAGCTCGAGCGTCCCGAACGTGACGCGCGGCGCATCCTCGAGCTTGCTGCGCAGGATCTCCGGACCGAACGCGACCGCGACGGCCCACCGTCTCGCCATCACGCTCGACGGGGCGGGTTGCGCCACAGCAACCGACGTGAGCGCTGCGCACGAAACGATTGCGAGCAGACAGCGGCGCATACCCCCATCATAGAGTGAGTAGACTGCGCGTGTGGAGTGGCTGCTCATCGGCGGCTTCGTCGGCTGGCTCGGCAGCGTCGCCGTTCGCAGCTACGGCCGTGTCTTCCGCAGTGACCCACTGCCCGAGCCAGGGCCACCGCCCGAAGATCGTGCCGAGGCCGTGCGCCGCGTGCTCAAGCATCTCCAGCGCAAGACGATCAGCGAGCTCGACGAAGGCATGGCCGCGGTCGTCGTCGGGACCGTGCACGCGATCCCCGGTGTTCCACCGCTGCGCTCGCCGCTGAGGGGCATCGAATGCCTCGGCTATCACCTCGTCATCCGCCAGGGCTACCTCGAGGCCACGCTGCACGACGACGCACGACTCGCCGCCGTCGAGGTCCGGGACGAGACCGGCGCGATCCGGATCGACCCGCGCGGACTCGAGCTCGCGATCACCGACGGAGACCCGACGCAAGGCTATCCGCCGCATCCGCCTGAACGGCTCGCGCGGCTGCCGCCGGGTTATCGCTACAGCCCGGTGCTCGTCGAAGAGGGCGTGCTCTTGCCGGGCGCTCGCATCCTCGTCTGCGGGCTCGTCGCGCGCGAGCTCGACGCATCGCAGTATCGCGATGGCGCCCCCGTGCTCGTGCTGCGCGCGTCGGCGACGTTCCCGCTCGTCGCGAGTAGTGACGCGGATCTCTTCACCTCGCCGTCTCGCCCGATCGCGCCTGAAGAGCTTCGCGCTAAGAAGACGCCGTAGGGCGCGCGCGATTTGCGCGTGCTACCTCATCGCCGTGCGTCCACCCGGTGGGGTTCGCCGCGACCTGCGACTGAGCCTGGGTGATGCCTCGGGGTACGGTGCGATGGCCGGCGTCGCCGAGGTCTATCTCCCCGCGTTCGGACTCGCGCTCGGCATGTCGCCGGTTCTCGCGGGCCTGCTCTCGACGGTGCCGCTGTTCACCGGCGGCGTGCTGCAGCTGATCGCGCCGCGTGCGATCGTGAGGACGCGCAGCCTGCGAGGCTGGGTCGCCGCGTGCATGGCGTTGCAGGCGCTGTCGTTCGTGCCGCTGATCGTCGTCGCGCTGACGCGCACGCACGCGCCGGCTCTCGTGTTCGCCTCGGCGTCGCTGTACTGGGGCGCAGGGATGGCGGCGAGCGCGGGATGGACGCCATGGATGGCGCGCGTCGTGCCGGCCAAGCTCCGCAACAAGTTCTTCGGCCGTCGCCAGGGCCTCGTCCAGGCGACGATGCTCGTCGGTCTGGTCAGCGCCGGGTTCGCGCTGCACGCGTTCGCCGGCACCGACCGCATCCTCGACGCGTACGCCGGCCTGTTCGCGCTCGCGCTCGCCGCGCGCCTCGTGTCGACGATCTCGGTCGCGCGCCAGGGCCAGGGCGTCGATCCCACGCCGCGACGCCGGATGCGATTGCGCTCGGTCCCGCCGAGGCTCAAGGGCACGCCGCGCGCGTCGCTGCTCGGCTATCTCGTCGCGGCGAGCGCGGCGGCTGCGATCTCGGGTCCGTTCCTCACGCCGTACCTGCTGGTGCAGGAGGGGCTCGGCTACCTCCAGTACAGCATCTTCACCGCGACGATCATGGTCACGAAGATCGTCGCGCTGCCGCTCGCAGGAAGGCTCGTCGCTCGCGTCGGCCTTCGCCGCATGCTGTCGGCGTCCGCGCTCGCGATCGCGCCGATCCCGTTCTTGTGGCTCGCGTCGGATCAGTTCTGGTGGCTGATCGTCCTCCAGATCTACGCCGGCATCGCGTGGGCCGGCTTCGACCTCGGCCTGCTGCTATCGCTGTTCGATGCCGCGGACGATGCCGAGCGCACGACGATCCAGGTCGCGTACAGCGCGCTCAACGCGATCGGCAATGCCGGCGCATCGCTCGTCGGTGGCGCGCTGCTCGGCTACTACGGCAGCGATCACCACGCGTACATGATGTTGTTCGTCGTGTCCGCGATCGCACGGTTCGCCGCGGCCGTGCTCGTCGTCCGCAACCTGCCGAAGGTGCTCGTGCGGCTGCCCGTCACCGTCGTCGTCGGTGCGTGGACGATAGCGATCCGGCCATGGGGCGGCACGATCGTGCGCCCGCTCGTCGAAGGCCTCGGCAAGCTCGCCAAGCGCGAGCGCGGTTAACGCTTCGGACGATCGCCGAGCCAGAACCGAGGTCCCGGTCCGGCTGCGGCGGCTCGATCGCCGCGGTTCACGAGGTGACACTTCTCGAGCGTCAGGCAGCCGCAGCCGATGCACTCGCCGAGGCCGCGCTTGAGGCGCTGGAGCTCCGCGATGCGCTCGTCGATCCGTGCGCTCCACGCGCTCGAGATCCGCGCCCAGTCCTTGCCCGTCGGCGCACGATCGGGCGGCAGCTTCGCGAGCTCGGCGGCGATGTCGTCGAGCGACAGCCCGATCTTCTGCGCGAACACGATGAACGCGATCCGCCGCAGCACGGCGCGGTGATACCTGCGATGGCCGGGCGAACGCTTACGACCGACCTCCCCGGTCGGCTCGGCCCTCACCGACCCGATGAGGCCCTTCTCCTCGTAGAACCGGAGCGCCGAGGCTGCGACACCGCTGCGCTTCACGACCTCGCCGATGGTCAGGATCGAGTCCACTTGACTTCAAGTTTACTTGAACTTGTAGGTTACCACCATGACCGACCCGTTTGCGCTTCACCACGACGGCCTCGTCCAGGTCCACCGCGCCCTGTCCGGCGCGTTCGCGACCGTGATTGCCGCGCCCGACCTGCCCCACATCATCCCCGCGGCGAGGACGGCCGCCGGCTTCTTGAACGGCCACCACATGATGGAGAGCGAGGTGCTGTTCCCCGGCCTCCGCAAGCGGGCCCGCCTGCGCTCGACCGACGTCGGGTTCCTCGACGCGTGCGACCGCGAGCACCACGAGCTGCACCTTTTGAACGAGCGCCTGCTCGCCGCGGCGACCGCGCCGCATCCGGCGAAGATCGCGATCGTCTCGCTCGCCCGCGATATCGCGACCCACCTCGCGATCCACACGAAGGAGGAGGAAGCCGGCCTTTCCCCCGAGCGCCTGTCCGAGGTCATCAGCATCGAGGGATTCCTCGAGATCGGACGCGAGCTGGAGGACGCGCGCGCCCGTGCCCTGGCGGCGCTCGGGCAACAGTGATTTCACGCCGGCGCATGGCCAACGGCCGCCGCGCTGGTACGGTCGCCCCATGAAGTTGCGTGTCGACATCTGGTCCGACGTCGTGTGCCCGTGGTGCTACATCGGCAAGCGCCGGTTCGAGGCCGCGCTCGGCAAGTTCGAGCACGCGAAGGACGTCGAGGTCGTCTACCACTCGTTCGAGCTCGACCCGAGTGCACCGCGCGTGCGCGAGAACATCAGCCACGCCGAGCAGCTGGCGAAGAAGTATCGCGTCAGCGCCGCGCAGGCGCAGGCGATGATCGATCGCGTGACGAGCGCCGCCGCCGGCGAAGGTCTCGAGTTCCACTACGAGCGCGCGAAGGGCGGCAACACGTTCGACGCGCATCGCCTGCTCCACTTCGCGCTCGAGAAGGGCCTGCAGAGCCAGATGAAGGAGCGCCTGATGAAGGGCTACTTCACCGACGGCGCCGCGATCGGCGAGGTCGATGGTCTCGTCGCGCTCGCCGTCGAGGTTGGTCTCCCCGAGGCCGAGGTTCGCGACGTGCTCGCGAGCGAGCGCTACGCGAAGGAAGTGCGCGGCGACCAGGCGATCGCGCGCGAGCTCGGGATCAGCGGCGTGCCGTTCTTCGTGATCGGCAGCCGGCTCGGCGTCTCGGGCGCACAGGCACCGGAGGTGCTGCTCGGCGCGCTCGAGCGCGGCTGGGCCGAGCAACCGGACGAGATCGTCGACGGCGCGGTGTGCGGTCCGGACGGCTGCTAGCGCCGCGCAGGGCACGTACGTGACTTCGCGCGCGCCGTCGCGCTGAAGAAATGAGGCTCGGTCTTCGCATCACGGTCCGCTCAACTGAGAAAGGACCTGACGATGAAACTACTCGGAGCCTTTGTCCTCGCGTCGTTGACGCTCGTCGCGTGCAGCGACGACGGTGACCATTCGTCCGGTGATGACACGGTGAGCGGCGGCGCGCGCGACTTCACAGTGCGCATCGAGAACGTCGCGTCGTGGACCGTGTTGAAGGCCGGTACGCAGGCGACCAAGACAGGTCAGGTCGACGGGCCTTTGGGCCCTAACGAGGCGTTCCAGGTTCGTTTCACCGCAGCCCCGGGTCAGTCCATCAGCTTCGCAGCGATGCTGCGCGAGTCGAACGACTGGTTCTTCGCGCCCGGCCCCGACGGGATCCCGCTGTATCAAGACGGTGTCGCGGTCTCCGGCGACGTCACGCAGTTCGTCAAGCTCTGGGACGCCGGCACCGAGGCCGATCAGGAACCGTTCGTCGGCGACGCGACCGGCGTGAAACAGCTGATGCGCAACCAGGGCGACCCCGATCCGAACAACATCGTCCGCGAGGTCCCGCCGATGGTGCAGCTCACCAGCGGCGCGACATTCAACCTCCCGGCGATGCAGCGAATGATCCGGGTGACGCTCACGCCCGGTGCCGACCAGCAGTTCACGCTGCTGATCGAGGACACCTCGCGCGACAACACGCTGCAGACATCGGATCGCATGACCGCAGTCCACATCGCGCCGATCGCGTGGACGCTGCACGAGCAGCCCGCGCCGTTCTTCGAACCCGGCGAGCCCGCTCGCCCCAACGGCCTCGAGCTGCTCGCCGAGGCGGGCCAGCCCGACACGCTCGCGGCGACGCTGCGCACGCAGCGAGGGTTCGCGACCCCGCTCTCGCCGACGGTCGTCGTCGTCGGCACGACGCCGAATCTGCTGTTCACGCCGGGCGAGGCCGATCGCGGTCTCGGTCTCGAGCGCCTCGCCGAGGATGGCGATCCGAAGCCGCTCGTCGATAGCTTGAACGCGACGCCGCCCGAAGGTGTCGTCTCGGCCACCGAGGTGACGGCGCCGGTCGACAGCGACATCGCGGGTGCGGCCGCGCCGGGCCAGGCGTTCGAGGTCGTCGTCCACGGCGAGCCCGGCCAGTTCCTGACGTTCGCGTCGATGTTCGAGATGTCGAACGACTGGTTCTTCTCGACGAGTCCCGAGGGCATCGCGCTCTACGAGGGCGACATCCCGCGCACCGGCAATGTCACGACCGAGGTCTTCCTCTACGACCTCGGAACCGAAGGCGACGAGGAGCTCGACGTCGGCCCCGACACTGGGGTGCAGCAGGCCGCGCCGAATACAGGCCGTCCCGATCGCGTCGCGCAGGTCCGCGGCGTCACCGTCGATCGCTACAGCGTGCAGCCTCTGCAGCACATCCGCGTCACGCTACGGCCTCACTGACGGCGCAGCGGCGAGACGAGTACGAGCAGCGCGAGCGGCAGCGTGCTCCTCGAGGAGTCGGGCGTCGACACGTCGCCGCCGACGGGCGGGTTCTCGTCGACGGGAGGCCGCGTCGAATCATCAGTCGAGCGCGCGCGCTTCGGGCAGCGCTTTGCGATCCTCGGCGGTGCGGCCGCGCCGTGCGGCCTCGCGCTGCGCCGCAGTCGCTTTGACCATCTTCACCAGACCGACCACCGCGATCACGAGCGAGACGCTGCCGGCGCATCCCAGTCCCCACGCAAGAACCGCGAAACCTTCGAGCGCCAGCCACCACGCAAGCGCTCCCCCGAGGACGGCGCCGAGCACGCCGGCGGCGATCATCCCGCCACCCCCTACGATGCCCGTCACCGCCAGCTGAGAATCGATGTTCGCGCGCTCGATCGCCCCACCGACCTCGCCGGTCACGAAGTCATAGCCGCAGTCGCAACGCTGCGATTGCGTCGGTGACAGTTTCCCGCAGATCTGGCAGCGCCGGGCCATGCGCCCGCTTGTAACATCAGTTTGTGAATTCGTGGCGAACGCATTGATCGATGGCGACCGGTTCGTGTGTCCGGAGCCGCGACCGCTGCCGCGCCTGCGCGATCGTGCGGCAGCTGGCGAATGCTAGAGCCGCTGCAGCACATTCGCATCACGTCTCGGCCTCACTGACGGCGTCGCAGCGGATAACTCTCAGCGCAGGGCGAGCGCGAGCACGGCGAGCAGCGCGACGATCACCACGAACGCGATGAAGAACTTCGCGTTGCTCCGCTCCCATTCGGTCGGCTCGTTGAGCAGACCGAGCTGCACGCGATCGCGTTCGGCCATGTCGCGCGTCTCCGATTTGGCCACGCGCATCCGCGACACCGTCATGGCGTGAGAGTGTACGCACGGTCGGGCCTCGCGCCAGTTCTGGACCGCAGTTTGCCGTGCTAAGGCATGAGCCCGGATGCCGGATGTACGCGAACGCACAGGACTCCTTCAGGGAGTGATCGCGTACGGCCTGTGGGGCGTCGTTGCCGCCTACTGGAAGCCGCTCTCCGCCGTCGACCCGGTCGAGCTGATCGCACATCGCGCGATCTGGGGTCTCGTCGCGTTCGGCATCTTCATGGTCGCGGCCGGCGAGTGGCGCACGTTCGTTCGTGCGTGGCGCGACCTGCGTCTTGTCGGTGTGATGGCCGCCTCGGCGGCACTTCTCGCGGTCAACTGGACGGTGTTCGTCGGCGCGACGACGCACGGCCACCTCCTCGATGCGAGCCTCGGCTACTTCATCAACCCGCTCGTCTCGATCGCGCTCGGCACGCTCGTGCTGCGCGAGCGGCTCCGCCGGCTGCAGTGGCTCGCGATCGCGAGTGCGACGATCGGCGTCGCGTACCTGACGTGGAGCGCTGGCCGCGTGCCGTGGATCGCGCTCGTGCTCGCACTCACGTTCGGCCTCTACGGCCTCGTCCGCAAGACCGCGAAGGTCGACGCACTCGTCGGCTCGACGATCGAGACCGTGCTGCTCGCCCCGGTCGCCGCGATCTATCTCGCCGTGCTCGGCGGTGGCGCGATGGCAACCGCGAGCCCGAAGCTCGCCGCGCTGCTCGTCGGCACCGGCTTCGTGACCGCGATCCCGCTCGTCCTGTTCACGAGCGCCGCGCGTCGCCTGCCGCTCTCCACGGTCGGCTTCCTCCAGTACCTCGCGCCGACGGGCCAGTTCCTGCTCGCCGTGCTCGCGTATGGCGAGCCTCTCGCACACGACCGCCTGCTCGCGTTCATGTGGATCTGGGCGGGCCTCGTCGTGTTTTCGATCGATCTCGTTCGGCAGACCAGGCGTCCTGCTACGATGTAACGATGCGCTGCACGAGCATCGTCGTCGCACTTTGTGCGACCGCGTGCTTCAAGCCGACGCCGACCGAAGGCGCCGCGTGCAACGCTGCCGGCGAGTGCCCCGACGGCCTCGCGTGCATCGCCGGGCTCTGCATCGTTCCCGACGGTGCCGACGCGGCCGTCGATGCCCCGAACGACGCTGGCCCCATGTGCGCGAGTCATCCGGCGCTCGGCGCGTTCGGCACGCCGGTGCTCGTCATGGAGCTCTCGACCACCGTCGCCGACGGCACGCCGAGCTTCACCGCCGACCGGCTCCTGATCGTGTTCAAGTCCGATCGTCCCGGCGGCCAGGGCAACCAGGACATCTGGCAGGCGACGCGCACGTCGACGTCCGCGCCGTGGAGCGCGCCGATCGACCTCGGCATCGTGAACACCGCAGCCGTCGAGCTCGGCGCCGAGATCTCGCCCGATGGCCTCACGCTGTACTTCTCGTCGGACCGGCCGGGCACGAGCGGCGACCTCGACTTCTACGTGGCCAAGCGTCCCACGCGCACGTCTCCATTCGGCGCACCGACGCGGATCGCCGAGCTCAGCTCGCCCGCACTCGACGAGGGCATCTTCGTCTCGGCCGACGGGCGCGTCGCGTACTTCCACTCCAAGCGTCTCGATCCCGCGGGCGAGGCAGTGCTGTTTCGCGCGAGCCGGGCGAGCACGAGCGACGCGTGGTCGGCGCCCGAACCGGTCACCGAGCTCGTGTCGGGAACCGGCGACGAGAACCCGTGGGTGACCGCTGACGACTGCGTGCTCTACTTCCAGTCGGGTCGCACCCTCGGAGCGGGCTTCGCGGACATGTGGCGTGCGACGAGGCCCGCGCCGGGCAAGCCGTTCGGCACGCCGGTGAACCTCGGCGCGGTCAACAGCAACGCGTACGACGCCGATCCGCAGCTATCGGCCGACGAGCGCTTCCTGATGTTCGTCAGCAACCGGCCCGGCGTCGGCTACTTCGACATCTACGAGTCATCGCGTTAGCGAGAGACGTGGGTACTCGGTGATACCCCGCCGTCGGTGGCGATGGGGAGGCGAAGGAATTCCGAGGACAAACCGCGAGAACCAGTCGACGAGCCATTCCCACGGCCGGGTCAGCCATTCCGCTAGCTGCCAGGTGAACGGGATCCGCCGATCGGGAACGGAAAGACCAGCAGGCCCGCGGCAAGCACTCCGAATCGAAACGTACTCGCCTTCCCCATCGCCCGATTCTACAGTGGGTCCGTGCGCCCGGAGCACGCGCCCGAGATCAGCCGATTCTTCTTCGAGCACGCGCGAGACATCCTCGTCGTGCTCGATGCGGTCGATGGTCGCGTCGTCGATGCGAACGAGGCCGCCGAGCTCGCCTACGGTTACCCGCGCAGCGAGCTCCTCGACATGACGGTCTACGATCTGCGCGCCGATCCGGCCGACGTACCGGTCCAGATGAAGGCGGCCGACATGGCCGGCGTCCTGTTCGAGACGCTGCATCGCCGCAAGGACGGCACGATCCTCAACGTCGAGGTCAACTCGCGCGGCGTGACCATCGGCGAGCGCCGCCTGCTCCTCAGCGTCATCCGCGACATCACCGAGCGCAAGCGACACGAGCGCGAGCGCGAGGCGCTGATCGAGACCACGCAGCGTGCACTCGCACTGCGCGACGAGTTCCTCGTCGTCGCATCGCACGAGCTGCGCTCGCCGATCACCAACGTCAGCCTCCAGCTGCAGCAGCTCGAGCGCATGCTCGAACGCGCCGAGCTGTTCGAGCTGCTTCCGCAGATGCAAGCCGCGCGCGGCGAGGTCACCCGCCTCGCGACGCTCATCAACACGCTGCTCGACGCACAGAACGTCAAGGGCGGTCACATCGCGCTGGCGCGAAGCGAAGTCGATCTCGCCGATCTCGTCCGCGATGTCGCCGAACGACTGCGGCCGCGCGCCGAGCTCGCAGGTTCGCCGATCGTGATCGACGTGCGCAGTCAGCGCGGCCAGTGGGATCGCCTGCGCCTCGACCAGGTGTTCACGAACCTGCTCGTCAACGCGCTCAAGTACGGCCGCGGTCGACCGATCCAGATCCTCGGCGATCGCGCCGAAGGCTTCGCGCGTATCGACGTGCGCGACCAGGGCATCGGCGTCTCGCACCTGGACGCGGACCGCATCTTCGAGAAGTTCGAGCGCGCGGTCCCGGCCGCCTATGGCGGGTTCGGGCTCGGCCTCTACATCACGCGCCAGCTCGTCGAGGCGCACGGCGGCAGCATCACGCTCTGCAGCACGCCAGGTCAGGGCTCGACGTTCTCGGTCGCCCTGCCGCTCGATTAGCTGTTACAGCCCTGTAAACCGCGGCACTCGGCCCCTCGAGCCCCGCGAGTGATACGGCCCGGGCGCGTCGCCTCGAGGTGACGGACGCTCGCAAGTCCCGACGATCGCTGGGTCTCGTCGAGGCCGGGGCGGTGGCACCACCGTTGCTCTTGGCGTTCCTCATGCTGAACGCCATCGAATCCAGCCTCCTCGACGCGGTCACCGGCGGCGCCGGTAATAACCAACAGCAACAAGAATTTCGCGCGCTCGCGCAACAGTACTGTCCGGCGACATACGCCGCGAACAAGAATGCGCCGCAGATCACCCGGCAGATGGGTGAGCGCTGCCTCGATGAAGCCGGCTACGGGATGTTCAAGGGACAGCTTGATCGCTACTTCCCGCGACGCTGAGTCGGTTATCCTCGACCTACCGTGCGGTGGTCGTTCCTTCTGCTCGTGTTCGTGATCCCCGCGATCGCGATGGCCAAGCCGAAGGTCGCGGTCGCGCCTCTCGACGGCGACGATGGCGGCAAGATCGCCGAGATCGTCGCCGATGCTGCCGAAGACCACGCAAAGGTCACGCGGCAAGATCGCGTGCAGCGCGATATCGAGAAGCTGTCGATCACGACGTTCGACAACAAGGCCGTGAAGCGACTGCGCAACAAGCTCGAGGTCGATGTCGTGATCCACGGCAAGGTGCGCAAGAAGCACCTCGAGCTGACCATCGCCGGCAAGGGCAAGAACAAGAGCAAGCTCGAGCTCGACTTCAAGACGACGAAGGCGCTGAAGAAAGAGCTCGAAGCAAAGCTCGGCAAGCGCATCGACGACGCCGCGGCGCAGGCCGATGACGACGATGATGACGAGGTAGCGCGCCGCGAAGAGGAACGGAAGCGGAAGGACGACGAGGACCGGCGTCGCGCCGAGGACGATCGTCGCAAGAAGGACGAGGACGAGCGCCGCAAGAAGGACGACGACGATCGCCGCGCGCGCGATGACGACAAGCGCCGTCGCAACCGCGACGATGACGACGATCGCGGCCGCCGCCGCACGAGCCGGCGCGACGACGACGAGAGCATCTCGCGCCGCGACGACGAAGAGGACGACGATCGCTCGCGCCGCCGGCGCAGGCGCGATGACGCCGACGAGCCCGAGGCCAAGCCGCGTCATCCGGTGACGCAGGCCGCGGTGTGGGCCGACGCCGGCGCCGCGTTCGCGCGCCGCACGTTCACGTATCAGTCGACAGGCGCGATGGCGCCGCCGCCGGTCGGGACGGCCGCACCTGCCGGTCGCATCGAAGGCGAGATCTATCCGGGCGCGTTCAAGTCGCTGAAGGGTCCGGGCGCCGGACTCGGCCTCGCCGCGACGTACACCCGCACGTTCGCGCTCGGCATCGCGGTTCCCGGCACGACGGTGACCGCGCCGATCGTCGCCGGCGACTACTCGATCGGCGCGCGCTATCGGTTCACGTTCGGCGGCGCGTCGATCGCGGCGGGCATCGCGTACTGGGGCCGCTACTTCATGGCCGATCGCAGAAACTTGATGATGGCGAGCCAGCTCGACATGCCCGACGTCAACTACAAGGGCGTCGCGCCGCAGGTCGTCGCGCGCTTCCCGTTCACGCCGAAGATCGGCGGGTACGTGAGCCTGGACGTCCCGCTGATGTTCGACGCCGGATCGATCCAGAAGGGCGACAACTACGGCTCGGCGAAGATCACCGCGTTCGATGTCCGCGCAGGCGTGCAGTTCATGCTCGGCGCGCACTACGCGTTACAGATCAACGCCGACTACGATCAGGTGAATCTCAAGTTCGACGCGACGCCGGGCACGATGGCCAATGCGCGCGGCGTATCGGCCGCGGCCGACACCCACTACGGCCTCGCGGTCACGCTCGGCATCCTCTACTAGAACGCGAGGCGCAGGCCGAGCGCGGCGGCGATCTCGCTCGGCGCGAATGCGCCCTGCAGGAACACGCGCACGTGCCGCGTGTGAACCTCGAAGCCGGCGAGCGCGTGGACGGTCACCGGGCTCGCGGAGTTCTCGCCGCTGCCGGTGATCACGGCATCGCCGACGGGTATGTGATCCGAGTTGATCGACAGCACGCTGTTCAGCTGCGCGGTGATCGTGCTGTTGCCCGTCGTGATATCGAG
>JABFXX010000332.1 GCA_013368795.1 Kofleriaceae bacterium | reverse complement strand
TCGATCGCGACGGACCCGCCGCCGGCATCGCACGCAGTCGCACCGAGGATCGCGATCAACAGCATCCGCATGGCTTCCGAGCGTATCGCCGACGCGCACCTGCTCGCTAGCGGCAGTATGTCGCGCTCGGCCCGGCGTGCTCGCTGCCGATCCACTGCTCGATATCGACCGCGTTGTCGATGGCCTCCTCGAGCGCGAGCAACGCCTTCGGTGCGCTTCGGTCGCCCAGGTAGTGAGCGACCACCTTCATCGCGCGGCCTGCCGGCCGGAAGCCCACGTACGCCGTCGGCAGATCCGTGCAGTCTTCGTCCACATAGCCCCGGTCGAACGCGAGGAAGTCCGCGTTGACGAACTGCTCCTCGAGCGCACGCACCTGCTCCAGCTCCAGGCGACCGAGCACCGTCCCCGTCGTTCTGACAAACGCGCTGCCGCGATACTCGACGACGCCATCGCGGTAGATCGCGACGGAGTACTCCGGGCATAGCCCGAAGCAGCTCGTCCGCCGGAGCGCGAAGAGCAGTCCGCTCCTGGAGTGGTGCGAGTACAGTCCGCTCCTGGAGTCGTGCCAGTACCGCGGTCCCTCGTGCGGCTCGTCTTCGAGCACGAAGATGCTGATCGCGGACACGATCGCGACCGCGCTTCCGACGATCAGCGTCAGCGGAGGTAGGTCGCTGCCATCCGCCCTCGCGTCGTGCTCGAAGTAGCCGCCGACGAGCCCGATGCTGCCAGTTCCGATCGCAACGACGGTCGCCTGGGTTCGGGTCTGACACGCCGTCAGTGCGAGCCCCACGAGCACGGCCATGACCTTCGACGACCACATTGCTTGGTGATCCAACGACCTCGCAGGCCTCTCCTTACGCACGCGCTCAGCCGTCTGCGCGATGCGTGCCAGCGCAAAGGACCGTTTCCGTGCAGCAACGATGGCGGGCAATTGTCACGCCGTCACGCGACGATACGAATACCGAGTCGCGATGGCACCTGGTACCGTTCGCGCATGCGGACTCTCCTCCTCGGCGCGGCACTCGCGCTGGCGTCGATCAGCGGTTGCGCGAAGGACAAGACGGAAGCGGCGGCCAAGGCCACCGAAGAGTTCCCGTCGATGACGCTCGACGAGGTCGAGCAAGGTGTCACCGCGAAGCAGCTGACCGCCGTCGACTGCAACGGCGACCGGACCCGCAAGAAGCTGGGCGTCGTGCCCGGCGCGATCATCATCTCCGACGAGGAGGCGTATCCCGTCAGCGAGCTCCCCGCAGACAAGACGACGAAGCTCGTCTTCTACTGCGCAGACCCTGGTTGACACGCCTCCCACACTGGCGCCGGGCGCGCCAAAAGCTTTGGTTACACGAACGTCTACGTCATGCCCGAGGGCATCAAGGGCTGGGTGAAGGCGGGCAAGCAGGTCCAGAACATCTAGTGTGAGACGCGCACCGCACTGGTCTCGCCGCCCATCTCGGGCGGCTGATACGCGGTGAGGCCCGTGACCGCTCCCTTGTCGCGATGGAACACGATGGTGAAGGGACTGTCGTAAGCGGCGAACGTATCGTTGCCCTGGTACTCGAGCTCGAAGGGAGCGCCGGCCGCGACCGTGATCGATAGATTGCGGTGCCAGCGCGCGACTGTGGTGTGCCCGCCGTCCTCGAACTGGTAGTCGCCGACGAGCGAGTCCCGAACCTCGGGCGGTAGCGGCACCTCCTTGGACGGAACGCCAAGCGCGGCCATCGCCAGTGCGCGCTCGATTCGAGACGACCCCGTAGAGATGGTGTTCGCCGCGACCACGATCGTCAGCCCATCGTCTGGGTAGTCGGAGAGCTCGATCCCGAGCGTACCGCCATCGACATGGCGATGCTCGTACTTCTCGTTGACGACGAGTCCAAGTCCCTGCACGGAACCGGCCGTCGTCGTCATCATCTTGTACGAGCTCGCGCTGACGACCTGCCCCGATGACAGTGCCGACGACCACGCAAGGAGATCGGGAATGGTCGAACAAAGCGATCCGTTGGCAAATTCGCGAGACGAATCGGCGGGGTTGGCGACGACCGGTGGACCGGCCAACGCCATCCGATACTTCTGCGCGACGGCGCCCTTCGTGGCCTCGCACGGCGCCGTGTGCGTCAGGTGAGCGCGCGCGATCACTTCGCGCTCGAGGAACTGCGCGTACGGTTCGCCACTCACCTTCTCGATCGCGAGCCCGAGCGCCAGGTACTCGGCGTCCGACCCCCAGTTGTCGTCGCTCCACTCGTTCGACGCCACGCGCTCGAGGATCTGCATCGGCGTCAGCGGTCCTTGCTCCTCCATCGACAGCTCGGGCATCCCCGACGAGTGCCGGAGGAGCTGCTCGATCGTCACCGTGCGCCCGCCCGTCGGAATCTTGACGTACTGCGTGATGTCGTCGGCAAGCGCGAGCTCGTGCATCTCGACGAGTCGCAGGACCGCGGCCGCCGTGAACTGCTCCGTGAGCTCGTGGATCGGGTACACGGTGTCCGCGGTCGCTTGCACACCCGCCTCGCGGTCCGCGTGACCGTAGCCCTTGACGAAGACGACCTTGCCCCGGTGAGCGACGCCGACCGTTACGCCCACCGTCTCGGCATCCGCGAGCTTCTTTGCCGCGATCTCGTCGGCGACTGCTTCGAGTGGATCCTTCGTCGGCGTCGGTCTCGGCGTCGGCCGCACGTCATGCGACCCGGCGCGCTCGCAGGCAGACGTACAGACGACCAACGCGAGCAGGTACGGCAGACTTCTCACGGGCGCAGTATCGCAGAAGTCGCATCCAGCCACGGCTGCGATTGCCAAACCGGCGAGGCGCGAAACGTGGGGCTTGTCAGAGTGACGCCCGGGCGGCACCCACACGCGTGCTCCCCGACGGTGCCGTGACGGGCACAGGCGTTGCTTTCGACTCCGCGACCGTGTCGTTCGATCTCGATGACGACCTGCTCCGCGCAGCCGCCGAGCTCTACCTGCGACGCATCGAGCTCTGCCAGCTCTTTGCATCCGTCACACGAATCGACGCGCTCCAGCACTGGAGCTCGTCACGACGCTCGGCGCTGGGACATGCGGAACAGGTCGCCGAGTGGTCGTGGACACACGCCGCGTTTGGGTTCGATGTGGCGCATCATGGCGATGGTCGACGGACATGGATCGAGATCGACGTCGACGGAACACTCGACGGGTTCTCCCTCACCGCGATCGACGTTTTCGTCCGCCACTCCTCGGCGCCGTGGGGCGTGTATCCGCGCCTCGCCCATCCGCTGCTCGCGAGCATCCTCGTCCCGCTCGTCGAGTCACTCGCCAGTCGCGCGCTGGTCGAGCGAACGGGCGAGCGCTATCGAGTAACCGGCGCAGGACGCGCCTACCTCGCCCGCGAGCCCCATCAGCTGCGGTGATGCTCTATCCTGTCGGCGATGTCAGACAAGAAGTCGCTGTTCGATGCTTCATGATCCGGCGCGGCTCGAGGCCGCACTCGCTCCTCACGTCGGCCTACCTCCAGATGTTTCAGTTCGGCGACAAGCGGCTCGTGACCGCGAAGTACGGGCCGCGAAAGGGACAACAGCGAGAGGTCGGCGAGTACGCGCTGCACATCCAGTGCAAGTGGCGCATCCGCGGCCCGAGCGGGATCGTCGTCGGCTCCAACGATCGCTTCTATCAACCGGGGCCAGATCCACACGCGGAGGGGGAAGTAGACGAAGACGGTAGTCCACGCGTGAGCCGGTGCGAGGAACGGCTGGTACCATGGCTCGAGGCCGGCCCGTACCTCGTCGAAGCGGTGAGCGCCGACGCCGTCGGCGGACTCGTGCTGTCGCTCGCCCGAGGGTTCGTGCTCGAAGCATTCCCTGTCGATTCGCTCGATAGCGAGGAATGGCGCATCTTCCAGCCCGCCACAGAGCGGCCGCACTTCGTCGTCAGCGGCGACGGGATCGACGACGCGCCTAGCGACTGACGTCAGGCTTCTCCTTCTGCTGCTCCTTGACGTTGCGGTCCGCGGTGCTGCCAGGACCGGTATCGCCGGGGCCACTCGGACGATCCTTCGACGGCTCGATGCCATCGCGATGGATCGGAGTCGCGGGCTCGGGCTTGCGCTGCTTGGGCTCGATCGGGTCCGCCATGAGTACGTAGAAAGCAAGGCGCCTGCCACGCACGGTCGGGGATCTCCCGAGGCTACCGCTTCGCGCGGAAGTCGCCGTTGACCCGGCCGAGCCGCGTGATCGCGACGTTCCACTGGAACGCTGCCTGCGCCCAGTTCGCCTTCATCCGG
>JABFXX010000181.1 GCA_013368795.1 Kofleriaceae bacterium | reverse complement strand
GGCGGGACCGAGCTCGTGTTCCTGCACGAGGGACTCGGCTCGATCACACAGTGGCGCGACACGCCCGAGGCGATCGCGAACGCGTGCGGCCGACCGGCACTCGTGTACGCGCGCGCAGGCTATGGCCACTCGACGCCGGTGACGGTGCCGAGGCCACTGACGTACATGCACGACGAGGCGGCGCTGTTGCCGTCGGTCCTCGCCGCTGCCGGTATCCGCGACTCGATCCTCGTCGGTCACAGCGACGGCGCGTCGATCGCGATCATCGCCGCCGGCCACGTGAAGCCACGCGCGCTCGTCCTGATCGCGCCCCACGTGTTCGTCGAAGACATCTCGGTCGAGTCGATCGCACGCGCGGCCGACGCGTATCGCACCTCCGACCTACGCGCGAAGCTCGCGCGCCATCACGCCGACGTCGACGGCGCGTTCTGGGGCTGGAACCGCGCGTGGCTCGACCCGGGCTTTCGCAGCTGGAACCTCGAGGCGCTGTTGCCCGCGATCACCGCACCGGTGCTCGTCGTCCAGGGCGAGCGCGACGAGTACGGCACGCGCGCGCAGGTCGATGCGATCGCGCGGCAGAGCGGCGGGCCCGTCGAGGTCGCGATGATCGACGGGGCAGGGCACGCACCGTTTCGCGATGCGCCGGCCGCCGTGCACGCGCGCATCGCACGATTCATCACGGCGCAATCGACCTCGTGACCGCAGCTCGACGCGGGCTGTCGCTGGCGAACTTCAGCCTTCGCCCGCGGTCGTGCACGCGCGCATCGCACGGCTCATCACGGCGCAATTGGGCTCGACTCAGTTGGCCTGCGCCAGCAGCGTGCGGATTCGCTCGAGCGTCTGCCGCAGCTCGTCCTTGCCCGCGATAAACGCGGGGTCCGCGATCAGGCCGTTCTCGATGCGCCTGCGGAGG
The DNA here is from genome assembly GCA_013368795.1 of Kofleriaceae bacterium. Taxonomy (GTDB): domain Bacteria; phylum Myxococcota_A; class Polyangia; order Haliangiales; family Haliangiaceae; genus JABFXX01. The sequence continues at coordinate 3,337 of JABFXX010000181.1, read as the reverse complement.
TGGACGCGCGCATCGCACGATTCATCACGGTGCAATCAGGCTCGACTTAGTCGGCCTGCGCCAGGAGCGTGCGGATTCGCTCGAGGGTCTGCCGCAGCTCGTCCTTGCCCGCAATGAACGCCGCATCCGCGAGCAGCTCGTCGACGAGCGCGCGGACCTCGGCCATCCGGCCCTGCTGGACGAGTGCGTCGATGAGGATGTTCGCCGCGTATTCGGCCGTCTGGTCCATGCGATTCTCGCGCAGCAGCGCCTCGAGTCGCGTGAGCGCATCGGGCTGCCGATACTTCCTCAGCACGTTCGCAGCGAGGAACTTGAAGCCGCCCGCATCGGGATCGTCCGGCGTGAGCGCGACGAACTGATCGAGCGCATCGACCATTGCCTGCGCACGCGGGGGAAGCGGCACGGGCTCGTCCCCCGGTGGTGGCGCGAGGTCCTCGGCCTTCAGTGCAGCACGGCGCGCGAGGACGATCGCATACGCGGTCTCGACACAGTCATCGGCGCACCCGGCGAGCTCTTGCTCGTAGGCCTCGGCAGCTGCGTCCCAGCCCTGCGCCGTCTCGGCCGACTCCGCGGCTTTCCACGCGACCGCCGTGAGCGGGAGGCGCGGCGGGAGCGAGGGCAGCGTCGGCGAGCGCTTCTTCATCGGCTTCGGCGCGACGGCGACCGCAGAGCCGGGCTCGGTCGCCGATTTCTTCTCCGCGGTCCGACTCCGGCACGAGAACGCGACCAGGACGAACGCCACCGACAACGCGAGGAGCCTCATGTCCCATGGGACACGGGGCAGGGCGGCGAGGTTGCGCGACTACGCGGACTTGCGCGTGGCCTTGTCGGCCTTGAGCTCGTCGTCGAGACGCGCGGCGAGCTGCTCGATCGTCTCCTTGCCCGCCTCGACGACACCGATCGACGCCGTGACGGTCCCATCGCAGAGGTTCGCCTCGGCGATCTGCGAGCGGAACCGCTCGGCGAGGATCTTCGCGCCGTCGAGCGCCGTGCCCGGCATCAGGATCGCGAACTCGTCACCACCGAGCCGGAAGCACGCATCCATCACGCGCGTGTGCTTGTTGAGGATCGTGCCGATCATCTTCAGGAGCTCGTCGCCCGCAGCCTCGCCGAAGCGATCGTTGGCGACGTTGAAGCCGTCGAGGTCGAGCAGCGCGAGGCTGAACGTCTGCGAGTAGCGCGTCCGCCGCGCGAGCTCGACGCTGACGCGCTCCTCGAACGCGCGCCGGTTCAGGAGCCCGGTCAGCGCGTCGTGGGTCGTGTCGTAGCGCGGCCGCGGGAACGAGCGCGTGCGGTGCAGCGGGATCGCGATCACCGTTGCCAGGAGCCGGAGCGTCTCGGTGTCCTCGTCGTCGAACGTGCCCGACTTGGTCGTCGCCGACAGGACACCGACCGCGTACTCGCCGTGCAGGAGCGGCACGCAGATGGTCGTCCCGTCGTCCGCACGCACCGGCTTGCGGCTCTGGATACACGCGCCCGAGGTGCCCGCCTTCTGCGCGGTTTGCGAGCGCCGCATGCCGAGCTGCTGGGTCGCTCCCGTCGTCGCGCGGACGACGAGGTCATCACCCTCGACGAGCTCGACCACCGCGGCGGCCGAACCGAGGAGCTGGCTGGCGCGGTCGGCGACGACACGCATGACCTCGTCGGAGTTGAGCGCTGCGGCGGCGATCGCGTTCTGCAGCTCGATGATCGAGAGGAGCCTCTCGGAGCTGGGCGTAGCCGATTCAGCCATCGAAGCCCATCATACACAGGGACCCGGGCCGGAGGGGGCTCAGTCGCCCGGCTCGCGCTTGCACGTGGGGGGCGTGCCCTCGCGCTCACGGTGCGGCGCCGCCAGCTCGACAAGGTCGAACTTCACGTTGTCGGAGCGCAGGCCCGCCGGGCCCGAGATTCCGCGCGCGGTCTTCGGCAAGCGGCCCTGGAAGTAGAGGCGGTTGTCGATCCACGCGTAGAGGTTGTCACCGACGATCTCCGCGCGCAGCGTGTGAGTCTTGCCGTACTCGAACGACGGCACGAACATCTTCTTCACCGGGCGGACCTTCGTGTAGCCGTTGGCCCCGCACTCGGCGTGCGTGTGCTTGCCCGGGTTGAACTTGACCGACACGTCGAGCATCGGGCGAGGGTCGAGCCGCCACATGACGTAGACGAGGTTGCAGCCGTCCTGCGCGCGCAGCTTGAGCCCGATCTGACGGCGGGCCTCACCGCTCGCGAGCTCGCGCGTGTTCTCGGATTCGCCGCGATACGTGAACGTGAGCTGCGCGGCATCGCCACCGGCGCCCATCGCGTAGCCGCGGGTGGTCGGGTCGGTGATCGCGCCCTTCTCGAGCACGCCGCGCGTCATGCACAGCGTCGAGTGGTCGACCGGCGTGACCTCGATCGACGGCGGGCGATGCGCGGGCGCCGCCTCGCTGCGATTGCCGCCACAGCCTGCTGCCACGGCGGCGATCATAAGCCACTTCACGGGCTCTCCGTGGACATGCCCGGCGGTCCACCTGCATCGGCGCCGAGGACTTCCTGGATCGTCTGCACGTGGGTCTCGAGGTACGCGTGCTGCGCCTTCGCCTTGACCCACTCGAACCACACGGTCTGTTTATAGCGCCTGGAGTCCTCGCCGCCGATCCGGCCGAGCGCCTCGAGCTGGCGTTCGAGCTCGGTGACGAGCGCCGACGTTTCTTTTGCGCGCTTGGTCTCGATCTCGAGCGTCGCCCGCAGGCGATCGACGGTGCCCTCGACGCCGAGGCCGCGGCCGCTCTGGACGAGCTTCTTGCGCCCGGCGGCAGCCCGCGCGTTCTGCGAGCCCTGGAACAGGATGCCGAGGTTCAGGCCGACCTGCACGACCGCGAAGTACGGCGACGACGTGTTGGTGCGATCCGTGAACTCGTCGATGCCGAAGCGGACGCTCAGATCGATCGCCTGCGCGCGCCGGAGCTTGGCCTCCGCCGATTCCATGTCGGCATCCGCATCGCGATACGTCTTCAGCGCACCCGCGAGCGGCTGCTCGCTCGGCGGTGGCAGGGTGGCGAGCTGGCGGTGATCCTCGGCCGCGAGCTCGCGCAGCTCCTCGACGCGGACGCGGGTCGCGGTCGCTTCCTGCGCGGTCGTGCGGCGCGCCGCGAAGTCGGCCTCGTCGGTGCGGAGGAACTTCTCCGCCTCGAGGAGCGCGGTATCGAGGACCTTGAGCCGCGCGGCGATCGCACGCGACGCGGTCTCGCCTCGCACCTGCTCGAACGCCTTGTGGCGCTTGCAGTCGGCAGCGGCGCGGTCGCGCGTCGCGACGCCTTCATAGATGCCGGATAGGCGATAGCGAACACCCGCGATGATGCGCGTGCCCTTCGTC
>JABFXX010000480.1 GCA_013368795.1 Kofleriaceae bacterium | reverse complement strand
GGATCCTCGTCGTCGTAGAAGCCGAGCGCGGCATCGAACGGCGCGATGCGCTCGACGAGCGCGCTCGGGTCGGACGCGCCGTACATGTAGAGAAAGAACGAGCCGTCCTCGGTTTTTGATCCGACGATCTCCCAGCCGAGCGACGCGCACGCGGGCCTGAGCCATCGCTCCTCGAGCTCGCCGAGCCGACGATATGCGTCAGCGGTCGGTAGCCGCGAGAGCTCCATGGTCCGGTAGGGGAGCTCGACCACGAAGATGCGCGTGAGCTGTTTCTGAGGCTCCAGCTCGCGGATGCGGAACATCGTCGGCGTCCCGTCGTCTCGTCGCGCCTCGACGATGTGCCACAGCTCTCCGTCCATACTTCGCGAACCTACTCCGAAATTGTCGCCGTCGGATCTGTTTAGCGATCCGGCGATCAATTCGCTAAAATGCCCGCCCATGCGCTGGGTGGTTGCAGCAGTACTGCTCGTTGCCTGCGACGCGTCTGTCCCCCGCCCGGCGACGACGCAGCACAGCGCGTCGGCATCTGACCACGCGACCGGCAGTGCCGCGGCCGCGACGAGCCCGGTGAAGCCGGGCGGTCACGTCGAGGGCGCGTCGGCGATGCGGCCCCACCACGAGGAACCGGTCGCCGAATGCCTCGCCCACGTCCCCGAGAACGCCGACGACGAGACGCGCGTCGGCGCGCTGCTCGACGAGGCGAACAAGGATATCGAACGAGGTATGTATGGGGCGGCGTGGACCTGCGCCGACCGCGCCAGCGACCTGATGCCGAGCTCGGTCGAGGCCCATCACCTGCGCGGCGCGACGCTGGCCGCGCTCGGTCGCGACTCGGAGGCCCAGCTCGCGTACTCGCTCGCGCTCGCGCTCGACCCCGACGACCCCGAGACGCTTCGCGCGGTCGCGGACTTCTATATCAACGGCAAGGGTGACCGCGGCCGCGATGCGCTGCGCCTCGGCCTCGAGCTCGCCCAGCGCGGCAGCCGTCGTGCGCTCGCGCGGCGCCGCCGCAACGCACCGCTCGCCGCAGACCTCGCCGTGCTCGAGGCGCAGGCGCTCAACGACCTCGGTCGCAGCGACGAGGCGCTCGAGCGCGTCGATGCCGCGCTGCGGATCGCGCCGAACCGCGGCGATGCGATGCACGAGCGCGGCGTCGCGCTGTTCGATCTGTCGCGCTTCGCCGATGCCAAGGTCGCGTTCACGAAGGCGCTCGTCACCCAGGGCAACGACGCGTACACGCACCAGATGCTCGGCCTGGCGCTCGAGCAGCTCGGCGAGGTCGCCGCGTCGGAGGCCGAGCTCAAGAAGGCCGTCGAGCTCGCGCCGCACGAGCTGACGCCGCCGGTCCTCATCCCGGTCGACGAGTTCCAGAAGGAGATCGACTCCGTCGTCGCGGAGCTGCCGGCCGAGCGCAAGGCGCACGTCAAGTCGATCAAGGTCGAGATCGCTGACTTCCCCGATCCGACGGACCTTCGCGCGGTGCAGCCGCCGTTCCCGCCGACGATCCTTGGCCTCTACCGCGGCCCGGTCGGCCGTGCGCCGGCTCCGGACGACGAAGCGCCCTCGATCGTGCTCTATCGCAAGAACCTCGCTCGTGCGGTGAAGACGCGTGTCGAGCTGTCCGAGCAGATTCGCGACACCCTGCTCCACGAGATCGGTCACCTCGAAGGTCTCGACGAAGACGACCTGCGCCGCCGCGGCATGGAATAGCGCGCATTCGCCGCCGGTCCTCGAGTAGGTACCGGATCCCCTGTTGGGGTACCATGCGATGCGGATGTCGGACGGCACGGGTCTAGCCACGAGCGCGGCGGACGCACCGGACTCGGTGCAGTCGCTGGCGGCCGCCCTGCGTCGCGAGCAGAAGAAGGTCGCGCTCGTCCAGGAGGTCGGCAAGGCCCTCTCGACCGTCGGCGACCTCGACACCTTGCTCCGTCTCATCATGGAGAAGGTCACCGAGCTGATGGAGGCCGACCGCTCGACGCTGTTCCTCGTCACCGAGGACGGTCGCCAGCTGTGGTCGAAGGTCATCCAGGGCAGCGAGGTCGTCGAGATCCGGCTCGACGTCGGCGAGGGTGTCGCCGGCTGGGTCGCGCAGACGCGCGAGATCGTCAACATCCCCGACGCCTACGCCGACCAGCGCTTCCAGCCCTCGGTCGATCTCAAGAGCGGCTATCGCACCCGCTCGGTCCTCAGCGTGCCGATGCTCGGCGCGATGGGCGGCCTCGTCGGCGTGCTCCAGGTCCTCAACAAGCACGACGGCGTGTTCACCAATCCCGACGAGGAGCTGATGTCCGCGCTCGCGAGTCAGGCCGCGATCGCGATCGAGAACGCGCGCCTCTACCACTCGCTCGTCACGCAGAACCAGGAGCTCTCGCGCGCCCGCCGCGACCTCGAGCGACGCCAGCGCGAGCTCAACGCGCTCTACGAGGTCGAGAAGGAGCTCTCCGCCGCGCTCGATCTCGACGACCTCCTCTCGCGCATCCTCGCCCAGGCGATCACCGTCCTCGGCGGCGGTGCCGGCTCGATCGCGCTCGTCGAGCCCGACGGTGCGCTCCGCTTCCGCACCGTCCAGGGCCCGGCCGCACCGCGCCTCATCGAGCGCACGCTGCCCCACGGCACGGGCCTCCTCGGCTGGTCGATCGCGCACAAGACGCCGATCATCGTCGACGATCCGGCCGCCGATCCGCGCCACGCCGCCGAGATCGCGCGCGAGGCCGGCGTCAAGCCGCAGCACATCATGGTCGCGCCGCTCGTCGACGGCGAGGACGTCATGGGCGGCATCGAGATCATCGATCAGCGCCGCAGCGTGCGCGACGGCGAGACCGCGTGGGGCGACGACGACCTCAAGCTCCTCGTCCTCATCGCCGCGCAGGCCGCGTCGGCGATCGGCCTCGCGCGCCGCCGCAGCGAGCAATCCAACCGCGATCGCCTCGCATCGATCGGCCGCATGCTCGCGGGCCTGCTCCACGACCTCAAGACGCCGATGACGATCATCTCCGGCTACGCGCAGCTCATGGCCGCCTCCGACGAGGCGAACCAGCGCGAGACCTACGTCGAGCAGATCCAGCGCCAGTTCGACCTGATGGCCGGCATGACGCGCGAGGTGCTCGCGTTCGCGCGCGGCGACACCGACCTCGTCGTGCGCAAGGTCTACGTCAATCGCTACACCGAGGAGCTCGCGACTCAGCTCGGCGCGGCGACCGCGGGCCGCGGCATCGACTTCGAGATCGAGGCCAAGTTCGACGGCGTCGCCTACTTCGACGAGCAGAAGCTCCTGCGCGTGTTCCACAACCTCACGCGCAACGCGGTCGAGGCGATGCCCGAGGGCGGCAAGCTGCGCGTCGCCGTCGACAAGGTCGGCGACCAGCTCCAGTGGACGGTCAGCGACACCGGTCCCGGCATCCCGCAGGAGCTGCGCGGCCGTCTGTTCGAGCTGTTCTCGACGGGCAAGAAGGGCGGCACCGGCCTCGGCCTCGCGATCGTGAAGAAGGTCGTCGACGATCATCACGGCACGATCGCCGTCGAGTCAGGCCCGGGCGGCACGACGTTCATGATTCACATCCCGCTCAGCCGGTCGACCGACACCGACTAGTGCGTGAGCCCTCCTACGAGGGCCGCGCACTCGTCAGCCAGCGGCATCAGCTCGATGCGGATGTCCGCGGCCACCTGGCGTCGCGACGCGCCTGGGGCGCCGCGACATGCCATGCTCGGCGCGTGCTCGAGCTCCGCGGCATCACGAAGGCGTACGGACGCCGCCGTGCGCTCGCGGGCGTCTCGCTGACAGTGAATGCCGGAGAGGCCGTCCTCCTCGTCGGCCGCAACGGCGCGGGCAAGACGACGCTCATCCGCATCGCGACAGGATTTCTCGATGCCGATGCCGGTGAGATTCGCATCGACGGCATCGACCTCTCGACATCGCGTGCCGCCGCGCAGCGCCGATTCGGCTACCTCCCGGAACACGCGCCCGCGCCGGCCGAGCTGACGGTGCGCGCTCACCTGAGGACGCGCGCGCGCCTCAAGGGCATTCCCGCGTCCGAGGCGCCCGCTGCGATCGACAAGGCGATGGCCGCCGCTGCCGTCGAGCGCGAGGCCGACCGCCGGATCGGGACGCTGTCGAAGGGCTTTCGCCAGCGCGTGGGCCTTGCCGATGCGCTGCTCGGCGATCCGCCGCTGCTCGTACTCGACGAACCGACGAGCGGCATGGACCCGATCCAGACCAAGGAGCTGCGCGATGGCCTCGTGCGGGCGACCGCCGACGCGAAGGGCCGCGCCGTGCTCGTGTCGAGTCACGCCGTCGCCGACCTCGAGGCGCTCGCGACGAAGATCGCGGTGCTGCGCGAGGGTGAGCTCGTCGCGTTCGATACGGCAGACGCTCTCGTGCGCGACACGAAGACGAGCAAGCTCGACGATGCGGTCGTCAAGTTGCTCGGTGGCGACGCGGCGGCCAAGGAGAGCGCGTGAGCGCGGCGCGGGCGGCTTACTGGGTGTGGCGGCGCGAGCTGCAGATCACGCTGCGCGCGCCGATCGTCTACATCATCGGTGGCCTGTTCCTCGCGGTGCAGGGCATCGCGTTCGCCGGGCTCGTCAGCGCACTGTCCGATCCGCGCAAGCCCGCGCCACTCGGTGCGCTGCTCGAGGGCCAGCTCGCGGGCACGCTGCTCACGTGGGTACTGCAGCTCGTCGTGCTGACACTGCTCGGCATGCGCACGATCGCCGACGACAAGCGCAGCGGCGGCTGGGAGCTGCTCCTCACCGCGCAGGTGGGCGAGGGCGCGGCCGTCGTCGGCAAGTGGCTCGCCGCGGTCACCGTCTACGCGCTGCTCTGGTTGCCGACGCTCGCATACCTCGTCGTCGTCGGCATCTATCGCGTCGATTCCGGCGGCTGGGATCTCGCGAGCATCGCGACCGGCTACATCGGCGCGATCGCGCTCGGTGCGGCGCTGCTCGCGTGGACCGTGGCCGCCAGCGCGGCGACCACGACGACGCTCGTCGCGGGCGCATTCGGGTTCGCCGTGCTGATCGGCCTGTTCCTCGTCGGCGAGTTGCCGTCGGCGTTCCCCGATCTCGGCATCGACCATCCGTCGCTCGCGCACGTGCTCGGCGCGCTGTCACTGCGCGGTCACCTGACGACGTTCGCGCGAGGCGAGCTCGCCCTGTCGTCGATCCTGTTCGTGGTCGGCGTCGGCGCGACCGGTCTCTCCGTCGCCATCGCCGCCGCGTGCGCGGGCCGTCGCCGCCGGACCGAGGTCCGTAACCGCGCGGTCGCGAGCCTGCTCGTCGGCACGATCGCCGTGCTTCTATGTGCGGTCGCAGTGCGCCATCCGGTCCGCTGGGACCTCAGCGCGAAAGGCCGCAACTCGCTCGACGCGCAGACCCGCGACGTGCTCGCCGAGCTGCCCGGCCCGGCGACGCTGACGATCGTGCGGCCGACGCTCGGCGCCCTCGAGCCGATCTACGACGAGGTCCGGCGCGTCGCCGATCGCATGGCCGATGCAGGCCCTCTCACCGTGCGCACGTACGATCCGGCCGCGCTGCCCGGCGGTCTCGACGCAGCCGCACGCGCCGCCGGTGTCGCGCCGGGTGATCTCGCATCCAATGGCGGTGTCGTCGTCGAGCTCGGCGGTCGTCGCCGCGTCGTCGATCGGCTGCAGCTCGTGACGATCGGCCGCGATGCCGAGGGCACAGCCTCGGTCGAGTCGCTCGCGATCGAGCAGGCGATCGCAGGTGCGCTCGCCGAGCTCGCGTCGCCGGTGCCGGTCACGGTGTGCGCGACGACCGGCCACGACGAGCTTCCGCTCGAGCCCGCCGCCAACGATGCCGATTGGTCCGTGGTCGCCGATCGCCTGGGCGGCGACGGCATGACGATCGAACCGATCACGCTCGACGCGGGCGTGCCCGCGCGCTGCAACGTCGTCGCGATCGCGGGACCGACACGCCCACTCACGCCGGCGGAGGCGCTCGCGATCCAGGCGTTCGTCCAGCGCGGTGGCGGCCTTCTCGTCGCGGCCGCGAGCCGTCCGATCACGTCGCCATCGGGTTCAGGCACGACGTCGACGACGCTCGCATCGACGGGCCTCGAGGCGCTGCTCGGTAACGCCGGCATCGGTCTGCCGGCCGCGATCGCCGTCGATCCGACGCTGACGGTGCGCGAGATTCCCGGCGCGCTGCTCGTCGTCGACGGCTACTCGCAGCACGAGATCAACGCAGGCTTCGCGAATGCGCGGGCGACGATCTGGTTCCAGCCGCGCGCCGTGCTCGCGACCGGGCCCGCGAAGCCGCTCGTCTCGGCAAGCGCCGCGAGCTGGGGCGAGCGCGACCTCGAGCACGCACCGCCGGAGAAGAACGCCGACGATCTCGCCGGCCCGATCACGCTCGCCGCCGCCTGGAGCGGCAAGTCCGGACGCATCGTCGCGCTCGGCTCGGCCGAGTCGTTCACGACCGCCGTGCTCCACGGCGCCGCATCGGCAGGCGACCTCTGGCTCGAGCGCGCCGTGCGTTACCTCGCCGGCCGGCCGGCCTCGACGTTCGAGGTGCACCGCCGCGCGCCCGACCAGGTTCGTCTCGTCATGACCTCGGGCCAGCGGCGCGCGGTGATGGCGCTCTCGATCCTCGGCATCCCGCTCGCGTGGATCGTCCTCGGTGCCATCCTCCTCGTCGTACGGCGGAGGCGGACGTCGTGAGCACGCGCGAACTTGGTTGCCGCGGTGGTGCGGCGACTGCCTGCGCGAGGCGCGCCGTCGAGAGCGACTTCGCCAACGGCGCGTCGTCTCGTCGTGCATGGGAGGCGCCGTGATCGCGTCGGTGCGAGGTCTGCTCGTCCTGTGCGGGCTCGTACTCGTGCTCGTGCTCGCGCTCGTACTCGGCGGTTCCGGCCAGCGCGCCGCGATCGATCGCTCGCTCGTCTCGGGACTCGATCCGGCGAAGGCGACCGAGCTGTCGTTCTCGCGCGCGGGCGCCGACGAGATCGTCCTGACGAAGCAGGGCGACACCTGGCGCTGGGCGAAGCCCGCCGGCATCGCCGATCCTGCGACCGTCGACGGCGTCCTGACCGCGCTGCGCGGCGCGCACTGGCATCGCAAGGCCGCAGCGCGCGTTGCGGGCGAGACCCGCGGCGAGGTCCGCGTGAACGTGGGCGGCAAGACCACGAAGCTCGGGATCGGGGCCTCGCTCGGCGGCGCCGACCAGACGTGGATCGTCCGCGGCGACAGCGCCTACCTCGTCGACGATTGGGTCGCGACCGCGCTCTTGCCCGAGCCGCTCGCGCTGCGCATGCGGCAACCGCTCGCCGCTGCCGCGGGCGCGAAGGCGGTCGTCGTCACTGGCATCGCAGCGAGCGGCGAGATTCGCCTCGAAGGCACGCGTCTCGTGACGCCGCAGAGCCTGTGGCTCGATCCCGCGCGCGCGACGGCGATCCGCGACGCGATGGTCGCGCTGGAGATCACCGCGCTTCCGCCCGCGCAGATCGCTCCATCGGGTGACATCGCCATCAGGCTCGAAGGCCCCGATCGGCAGGTGTCGCGCGCCGGCACCTGCGGCACGAATCGAGTGCGATTGCGCGCCACCGACGGCGATGGTTGCGTCGATACATCCACTTGGGATGCTCTCGTCGCCGCGCTTCGCGCACTCGATCAACCGGCCGACAAGATCGCCGACCCGCATCCACTGCCGTTCGCGCCGACGAAGCTCGTGCTCGGCGACGGCAGCGTGCTCGAGATCGCCGGGCGGCCGCGCATCGGCGACGAGGATGCCGACCCCGACCGCGTCCGCGAGCTGATCTCGGCGCTGACGACCGCGGGCGTCTCGGTCCCGCGGCCGGCGCGACCGGCGAAGAGCAAGCTCGTCGCGACCGATGCGGCGGGCACGACCGTGACGCTCGACGTGTTCGATGGTGGCCTCGTCGCGAGGGAAGGCGAGGGCGTCGCGATTCACGTGGCCGAGGAGCCGTGGCGCGTGCTGATGCGCCCGACCTCGGCGCTTCGCGATCCCGTGCTGTGGCGCGAGGACGAGACGACGATCCAGTCGATCGTGGTCGACGGCGTGACGTTCTCTCGCGGTCAGCTGATCGGCGAGTGGACGCGTACGCCGAGTGGCAAGGTCGATGGTGCGGTCGTCGATGCGCTCGCCCAGGCGCTCGCGACGGTTCGTGCGCCCGCGATCGCAAGGGCGCCGATGCCAACACGCAAGGTCACGGTCACGTTCGCGCCTCCGAGCGGACCGCAAGTCGTCCGCGAGCTCGCGCTGGCGCCGCCGACCGGGCAGGGCTGCGCGGCCAAGGTCGACGGCGCTCCAGTGATGCTGCCGTTGCCGCTCTGCACCGCCGCGTTCGCCGTGACGCCGTAGGTCACCGCGGCACGGGCGGGTTGTCGTTGAGCCGCCGCTACCCGGCAGCTCATCCCGTGAGCGGCTGGACCCGGGGCCCGGGGCGACCGCGCGTTGCGCACGGCCGTTTGCAGATCGGCCGGCGAGACTCGAAGTGTCGCGAGGTTGGCGCCACGAACCGCCGGAATGACGGTTGCACGAGGCGTCGTCATGCGGATGTATCGCCGGGCCGAGCGCATTCAGATCAGGGACGGCAACGTGCTGCCCGACGTCGCCGGCGAGATCTGCACGCGGCCCGCCGTCCTGGCGGCCGGCACCGGCGCGCACGAGATCGTCGAGGACCCCGATTGGGATCGCGACGTCACGGCCGTTCGAGTCGTCGCCCGCAGGCACTGAGACTTCCGCCCCGTGGTCGCAACAAGATCACGGCCGTTCGAGTCGTCGCCCGCAGGCACTGAGATTTCCGCCCCGTGGTACGGGCGATGCACGGCTCCGAGGCATGGAGACGCTGCATTCGATCCTCGTTCCGGTCGACGGATCAGCTCCCTCGCTGGCCGCACTCGATCACGCGATCGCGCTCGCGCTCGACTACGGAGCGAACGTCGACGTACTGCACGTGGTGCCGACGGAGGATCCCTTGGGGCCGGACGCCCGCGCGGAAGACGAACGCGCGATGGATGCCGCCTACGAGCAGGCGCGCGATCAGCTGGGCGACCGACTGTCGCGCCACACGGTGACGGGAGATCCTGTTCAGGAGATCGTGGACGCCGCCGGGGGCGACATCGACATCATCGTGCTCGGCACCCATGGCCGCATCGGGCGACTGCGCCAGTTCCTCGGAAGCGTCGCCGAGGGCGTCATCCGCAATGCACCGTGTCCCGTGCTGACGGTTCGCGATCGTAGCGAGGGTTATCAATCATTCTCCGAGCGGCGACACGGGCGGCCCACGCTGGGCGAGACGCCCGCGCACGCTCACTGAAGACTGAGAGGTTCTCGAATGTGGCGTGGCGTGATGGTGTCGATGATGGCTGCGGGAATCGCCAGCGGAGCGAGTCCCCGCGAGTCGATCAAATGGGGACGGCCTGTCGAGATCGCGACGGGCGGCGGGGTGCGAGGGCCGTGGCAGCAGAACAACTCGCGTTATGACTTCGTCGACGATCCGAGCGTCGCTCTCGAGCCCAACGGCGACGCCGCGGTCGTGTGGGTCGATCAGGCGCGCAAGGATGTCTTCTGGCAGGTGTTCGGTCCCGACGGCAGCAAGCGGCTCCCGCAGGCGATCGACATCTCGCGCACACCGGCGGAGTTCTCGTGGTTGCCGCGCATCGCGCTGTCGCCGCGCGACCCGCAGCACGTGTACGTGCTGTGGCAGGAGATCGTGTTCTCGGGCGGACCGCACGGCGGCGAGATCTACTTCTCGCGCTCGGTCGACGGCGGTCGCACGTTCGAGGCGCCGCGCAACCTGACGAATTCGGTCGCCGGCGAAGGCAAGGGGAGGTTCAATGCCGACCGCTGGCACAACGGCAGCCAGGACATCGCGGTCAGCGACGATGGCGTCATCTACACCGCGTGGACCGACTACGAAGGCACGCTGACGCTCCGCCGATCGCGCGATGGTGGGACCACGTTCGATCCGCCGGTGATCGTCGCAGCCGACAAGCAGCGGCCCGCGCGCGCACCGTCGATCGCGGCGAGCGGCGGCAAGCTCTGCCTCGCATGGACGGTCGGCGAGGACGTGAACGCCGACATTCACGTCGCGAGCTCGCGCGATGGCAAGACGTTCAGCCCGCCCGCGATCGTCGAGCGCAGGCAAGGCTACGCCGACAGCCCGAAGGTCGCGTTCGATCGACAGGGCATGCTTCACCTCGCGTACGCCGAGACGAAGGGCGGCCCCTTCGAGCCGGCGGAGGTGCGTTATGCGCAATCGAGCGACTGCAAGACATTCCATGGATCGCGGGTGCTGTCGGGCGCACAGCCGGCGTCGTTTCCGTCGCTCGCCCTCGACGGCGACCGCGTGTTCGTGACGTGGGAGGACGGCTTCCCCGCGCACGGCCTCGGCATCGCGTACTCGAGCGATCGCGGCGCGCGCTTCACTGCGCCGACGCAGATCGCGGGAACGGTCGATCCCGGCCCGAACGGCGGCGCTGAAGGCAGGCTGACGCGCAAGCTCGCGGTGCGCGGCGACTCGATCGTCGTCGTCAACAGTGCGAGGCGAGAGGGCGAGAGCAGTCGCGTGTGGCTCGTGCGCGGCACGCTGCCGCCGAAGTAGTCGAGCCCCCGCCTTCTCTGCCTATGCCGTCCACGGCGGCGCGAACGGCGCGCCAGCGGGCATGGCGGCGAGACCGCCGACGGGCAGGACCGCGATCGCCTCGAAGCGCTCGGCGTGCGGGTTGGCGAGTGCGAACGTCTCGTTGGCTGGAACGATCAGCGCGTCGCCGGGCGCGAGCTCGTGCGGCTCGCCCGCGATGGTCGCGGTCGCGCGGCCTGCCAGCACGACGAAGATCTCTTCGCGGTCGACGCTATGTGGCGTGCCCTTCGTCTGCGGCGCGAGGGCGAGACGCCACACGCAGGTCTCCGACGAGCCGCGGCTCGGTGCGGCGAGGCCGTGGACGGTGAGGCCTTCGAGGTCGAAGCGTGGTGCGGAAGCGGACTTGATGATCGGCATGAGCAGATGTTAAACCTGGGTTGAACAAATGCAAGAGGCACACGACTTCGGCATCCTGCTCGGGCTCGCCTATCAGGCGTTCGTCGGGCATCTGCATCGCGACCTGGCGAAGCACGGGTTCACGGCGATCGGGCCGACGGTCGGGTACGTGTTGCGCGCGATCGCGGAGGGCCCGATCAACCAGCGTCAGCTGAGCAAGCGGCTGGGGATCACCGATCAGGGCACGGCGAAGATCGTCGACGAGATGGAGCGAGAGAAGCTCGTGCGGCGCGTCGCCGATCCCGACGACGCGAGGGCGCGACGACTCGAGCTGGGGCCGCGGGGAGAGGAGCTACTGCGCGCGGCGCGCCGGTTTCATGCGCGGTTCGAGCGCGAGCTCGCGAAGAAGATGGGGACGAGCGTGGAGGCGACGCGCAGCGTGCTCGAACACATCGTCGCATCGGATCCCGACGAGACGGGGCGCGGCCGGATCCGGCCGATGTGAGTGCCGTCGGCTGCCTCGAGCGAGCCTGCTCGTCGGCCGCGAGTCTGGCGAGCGCCTCGTGGAGCAGAGCAGGGGCGCGTCAGGCGAGGTTCGTGTAGACGTTCTGGACGTCGTCATCGCCTTCGAGTGCGGCGACCATCTCCATGATCTCGGTCACCTTCTCCTCGTCGTTGATCTCGGTCTGCGTCTGCGCGACGTAGGCCGACTCCGACGAGATCGGCGTCAGGCCGCGCGATTCGATCGCGCTCTGCAGCGTGCCGAAGTCGTTGAACGCGCAGCGCAGGATGAGCTGCGCCTCGCCCTTGTCGCTCTCGCCATCCTCGAGGGCGATGAGACCGTGATCGATCAGCGAGAGCTCGAGGTCGTCGCGGTCGATGCCCTCGGGCGAGAGCCGGAACATCGCCTGCTTCTGGAACATGAACGCGACGCTGCCGCTCGTGCCCATGTTGCCGCCATGCGCCTTGAAGTAGTGGCGGATGTTCGCGACGGTGCGCGTGACGTTGTCGGTCGCGGTCTCGACCAGGACGGCGATGCCGTGCGGCGCGTAGCCTTCGTAGATGACGACGTCGTAGTTCGCGGCGCCCTGGCCGCTCGCCTTCTTGATCGCGGCCTCGACCTTGTCCTTGGGCATGTTGACCGCGCGGGCGTTCTGGAGCGCACGGCGCAGCGCAGGATTGCCCTCCGGGCTCGTGCCGCCGGCCTTGACCGCGATCGCGATGTCCTTGTTGATCTTCGTGAACTGCTTCGCGACGCGGTCCATGCGCGCGAAGATCGTGTGTTTACGTTTTTCGAAGGCGCGTCCCACGCGCGTACCCTACCAAATCGATCAGCCTCGGACAGCGACTTCGCGCCACTGTCCGGGCGCGAGACCGTCGAGGGTGTAACTACCGATCGATACGCGGATCAGGCGCAGCGTGGGCAGGCCGACCGCGGCCGTCATCCGGCGGACCTGGCGGTTGCGCCCCTCCCGGATCGCGAGCTCGAGCCAGGTATCGGGGACCGTCTTGCGGAACCGGACCGGCGGCGTGCGCGGCCACAGCCAGGGCGGCGGGTCGATCGCGCGCGCCTCGGCGGGCAGCGTGCGGCCGTCCTTGAGGTCGACGCCCCTGCGGAGCTTCGCGAGCGCGGGCTCGGCGACGATGCCCTCGACCTGAACGCAGTACGTCTTCGGCGCCTTCCACCGCGGATCGGTCAGCCTCTGATTGAGCTTGCCGTCGTCGGTGAGGAGCAGGAGACCTTCGCTGTCGTGATCGAGCCGGCCCGCGACGTAGACGCGCGGCGGCAGCCCGAACTGCGCGAGGGTCGGCCGCGGCGGCACCTCGGTGTCGGTGAACTTGCAGTGGACGCCGAACGGCTTGTTGAGCGCGATCAGCACGCGGGTCACCTAGGGCTCGACGACGTCGGGCTTCATGCCCTCGAACGCCGCGAGCACCTCGCCCTTCTCGCGCGCGGGGACGTTCAGCTTGTCGAGCGTCTTGGCGAGATCGTCCATGAACGCGGCGAAGTGCTCCGCCTTGACGTGCATGCCGGTGTGCGACTCCTTCATCGACTTGCCGCTGTACGTGCAGGTGCCGCCGGTGATCGAGCAGATGTGGTCGACCATCATCTGCTTGAGGCGCGGGACGTCGGCGTTGACGAAGAACGCGCTGATGCGCGGATCGCTGCCGGTCGTCGCGACGAACTCCTCGACGACGGCGGTGATCGCGGGCGTGCCGCCCAGCCGCTCGTACAGCGAGCGGTTGTCGGTGGCGGCGGGCTTGGGTGGATCCGCGGCCGGCTGCTTCGAGCCACCGCAGGCGGAGAGGGCAAGGCTAACGGCAAGGGCTACAGCAAGGCGCATCGGGCGAATCCTACGGCACGGGCGTTGCTGAACCTCCCGCCACGATGCGGGAATCAACACGCCACACCGCCGCCGCTTCTCGCGCCGACGCGTGACTGGCGGCCGGCTCGCTGGCTCTTCTCAGGATCCGTCTCCTCGCAGCGACGGCGAGCCGACTCGCCTGTCTCCCGACGGCGACGACGGATCGAGTTGCCGGATGCGAACGTGTTCGCGTTGTAGCCACGCCCACGCTCCGACGATCGATCGCGCAGTTGGCTTGGCACCTCGAGTCCTCGCCTCGCTGCCCGCGGTTGCCATTTGGCGTCGAGGAATTGCTGGCATTTGCGCTGCACTAAGGCTCGGCATCCCCAACCAAGGAGCCATCACATGACCAAGCCCGCGAACGACTTCGAGACGATCTCCGACGACCTTCTCGCCCAGACGCACGGTGGATTCAGCTCGCAGCTGAACTCGGCGATGCATCGCGCGCAGGAGCTCGGTCTGCGCATCACGGCGACCACGAACGGCAAGCACGCGGCGCACTCGTATCACTACCAGGGTCGCGCTGCCGACGTCGCGGGCGCGCCGGGCGCGATGCGTCAGTTCTACCGCGAGATGTCGAAGACCAACCCGACGGAGCTGTTCTACGACCCGATGGGCGGCATGAAGCACGGCCGCAACATCGGTGCGATCGGCGGCCACGGCACCCACGTCCACGTCGCGTATTGAGCGATTCCCATCACGAGCGAAGGAGCACAGCCATGTTCGAGTCCCTCACGCATGACGAGCTCGCGTCCGCGACCGGCGGCCGCGCCACCTGTGACCTCTCTGGCCTGCCGTCGTCGGCGCAGCAGATCATCGCTCGCGAGTCGGGCGGCGATCCGACGGCGAAGAACCCGACCTCGACCGCGTTTGGCGTCGGTCAGCTGACGATCGCGAACCGCCGGGCGCTGATGGGCGGCAACGCCAACTCGACCGACTGCGGCGCGCAGATCCAGGCGTTCCAGAAGTACACGCTCGGTCGCTACGGCAGCTTCGACCGCGCGCTCCAGTTCCACAAGCGAAACGGCTGGTACTGACCCACGCGCTCGGTCCCAGGCCGAGCGTCGATCGATTCGCCACGTGCGCGACGAGGTGATTGCTCCTGGGTTTCGCCGCGCACGTGGCTGTTTGTTTCGAGCGAGGTGGCTCGTTCCCGTTCTCGGTGCTCCGAAACGAAAAACGCGGCCTCGTGGGCCGCGTCGTTGCCGAGCAGGAGAGGGACTTAGCCCTTCTTCTGCTTGACCAGATCCTCGGGCGAGAGCTTCGCACCGGCCGGCGGCGCGCCCGCACCCTGCGCAGCACCCTCGGGCATCTCGATGTCCGGGGTCTCCCAGTTCTGGGTGATGTTCTTCATCTTCTTGTAGACGACGAGGCCTTCCGAGTTGCGCTCGCTGTGCGGCGAGGACGTCTTGAACGAGCCGGTGATCTCGACCTCGTCGCCGACGTTGTACGGACCGCAGATGTTCTTCTTCGGGTCCTTCTCGTCCGGCTCGCAGCGATCGGGCTCGATGCGGTCCTTCTTCTTGATGCGCTTCATCTCGAGCGCGTTGTACGGACGCGGCACGTCGACGACCCAGAGGCTCTTCTCGATCGGCGTCTGCGCGGTGTCACCGATGTAGAACTTCGGGCGCTCGCAGAGCGTCGGGTCCTCGTCGATGCGCGCCTGGACCGCCTTGTCGTCCTCGTCGGACTTGCGGATGGCGGTCTTGCAGTCGTATGCCCACGTCACGAAGCCGTGAACGGTGACATCGGTCTCGAACAGCTTCTTGCCCTTGACCCGGAGCTCCTTGACCGTGCGCGAGCCGTCGGCCGGCGCGGGCGGCAAGTCGAACGCGGGCACGGCGGGCAGATCGAGCTTGACGTCGGTCTTCTTGACCTCAGCGTCGGGGCCCTTGAGCTTGTCCTTGTCACAGGCTGCGCAAGCGAGTAGTACGAGCGTCGTGGCAGCAGCGGTCCCCAGACGATGCAGCATGCTGCGGTCTTAACATGGTGACCAGGGGCTCTCAAGTCTGCGTGGTCCTTGCATTCGCTGGCTATTTAGCGGCCTGCGAGTCGCCGGCGCGAGTCAAGCCCTGGCGACATGCACCTGACCCCACCGCCGAGGCCGCGAACGCGCCCGGCTCGCCAATCTTGGCCTCCGACGGCGGTGAGGGCTCGGTCTACGCGGCCCGCGACCACACGCTCAGAATTCATATGGATGCGGAGCCCGGACGGGTGACGCCGATCGTCGACCCGTCGCTGTGGGCCCGCCGAATCACCGTCGGTACCATCTTCGAGCCGCTGCTTCATTACGTACCGGCCGATGCGCAGGGTCCGGCGCGCTACACCGCCGGCCTCGCGCGCAGCTGGCGCGTCATGCCGTCCGGTCTCGAGATCCGGATCGAGCTCCAGCCCGGTGTCACGTTCCACGACGGCCGTCCCCTCACCACCTCGGACGTCCAGTTCACGCTCGACGCGATCCGCACGCGCCGCAAGGACGTCGAGCATCTTCGCCCGATGCTCGATGATGTCGAGGCGGTCGAGCTCGTCACGTCGCAGGAGGTACGCCTCCGCCTCAAGCGGCCGAGCGGCTGGGTGCTGCGCGCGCTCGCCGAGATCCCGATCCTGCCGATGCACGTCTACGACGGCAGCCTGCTCGCCGGCGGCGCGCTCGTCGGCACCGGCCCGTGGAAGTTCGGCTCGCACAAGAACGGCATCGTGAAGCTCGTCGCGAACGACAAGTACTGGGGCGGCAAGCCAGCCATCAGCGACATCGAGTTCGTCTTCGAGCCCGACGCCGCGGTCGCGCTCACCGAGGCCAAGCGCGGCGAGCTCGACGTCGTGCCCGCGCTCGTGCCCGCGCACTGGCCCGAGCAGGCGAGCGCGCCCGGCCTCGCCGCCGCATTCGCGCCGCTGCAGCTCGCGCCGCCGCGCTTCCGCTACTTCGAGATGAACGCATCGCGTCCGCTCCTCGGCGACGCGCGCGTCCGTCATGCGCTCGCGCTCCTCATCGATCGCCGCGCGATCGCCAAGCGCGTGTTCGATGGCCTCGCCAAGCCCGCGAGCTGGCCCATCTGGCCGGGCGGCCCGGTCGACGGCCCCGAAGCTCCCGTCCCCGACTTCGATCCCGCGGCCGCCGCCAAGCTCCTCGACGAGGCCGGCTGGGTCGACAGCGACAAGGACGGCATCCGCGACCTCGGCGGCCAGCAACTCCGCCTGACCCTCGTCGGCAAGGAGCGACCGACGCCCAAGGACACGTCCGGTCCGCCGATCAAATCCGAGCGCGACTACTTCGTCGAGGCCGCCCGCCGCGCCGGCGTCGTCATCGAGGTCAAGACCGGCGGCGAGTCGTGGGTCGACAAGCGCATCGGCGAGGGCCAGTGGGACCTCGTCGAGATGACGTGGAACGGCCGCGTCGACATGGACGTCGGCGCGATCATCGGCGGCACCGGCGCCGCCAGCTCGAAGGCCCCACCGACGCGTCCGGTTCAGCCCAAGGTCGATCGCACGCTCGACGCGATGGCCGCCGCGTGGGATCCCGCGGAGCGCGCGCGTCTCAGCAAGGAGCTCGCCGCCGCGCTCGCCGAGAGCTGGCCGATCGCGGGCATCGTCGCCGATGCGCCGCAGGGCCTCGTCCATCGCCGCGTCGAGAACGTCAAAGTCTGGGACGGCTGGATCGACCTCGGCGCACTCCGCTTCGCGAAGTAGTTACGTCGAGGCCTGCATGCGCAGGCGCTGATCCGCCTCGGAGAGGGGAGCGACGATCCGTCGTCGCTCGCGAGGTGCCTGCACGTGCAGGGGCCTCGTAAAAGAGAGCGACGGTCGGGGAGGAGGAGACCGACGCTCGACGGAGGAACCTGCTTGCCGGCAGGATGCCCCGGAAAAGGAGAGCGACGATCCGCCGTCGCTCGCGAGGTGCCTGCACGTGCAGGGTCCTCGGAAAAAGGAGAGCGACGATCCGCCGTCGCTCGCGAGGTGCCTGCAC
>JABFXX010000253.1 GCA_013368795.1 Kofleriaceae bacterium | reverse complement strand
AGCAGTTCGGCCAGAAGTACGGCTGGATCGTGATTTTCGCGCCGGCCGTCGGCTACGTCGTGCAGAAGTGGCGCATCGATCGCCACGAGGAGACCTGATGTCGCGCGCAGTCTGGCTCGTGCCCCTCCTGATCGGCTGCTCGACCAAGCCTGAACCGATGCCGCCGAAGCGGCCGAACAACGAGCTGATCGTCGGCGAGTTCGCGCGCAAGCCGCCGGTCGGGACGACCGCCGCGAGGTTCACGGGGGATGGGTCGGTGACGATCGCCCACGACGCGAGCGAGCTGGATTCGAAGCCGCTGGCGTCGGGGACCTGGAAGCTCGATGGCGACCAGCTGACGCTCGTTTATCAGAAGGGCGAGATGTGCCCGGCCGGGGTGGAGGGGACCTATACGGTCGTCATCTCGAAGATCGGGATCCGGTTCACCAAGATCGACGATCCGTGCGAGCGTCGGGCGAAGATCGACGGCGAGACCTGGTACCGCAAGTAGCGTACATCTTGCCGAAAACTGGCCCGCTGGGGGCCGCGAGACCAGGATGGCCCCATGGCTGTCCTGCGCCGGCTGGTCGAGCGCGCACGCAAGATACGAGAGCGGATTCGCGACCGTCGCGAGACCGAGGGGGCGAAGCTCCCGGCAAACGCCGCGCTGATCGCGATCCAGCACCCGAGCGCGAGCGTGGCCGAGCGGCCGTACGACCTCGTGCTGATCGCGACGGTGCTGGCGCTGCTCGGCATCGGCACCGTCGAGATCTATGCGGCGACCGCGGGCGAGGCGCTGACCAAGTTCCGCAGCTCGTCGCACTTCCTCGAGCGCCAGGTCCTGTACGTCGCGATCGGCGGCGTCGCACTGTGGTGGGGCGCGCGGCTCGACTATCGCCGGCTACGCGCGTGGACCTATCCGCTGCTCCTCGCCTCGCTCGCGCTGCTCGTCGCAGCGCTCGGCATGCCTGCGGTCAACAACGCGAAGCGGTGGATCCCGCTCGGCCCGCTGACGTTCCAGCCCGTCGAGATCGCGAAGCTCGCGCTGGTGACGTACCTCGCGTCCTCGCTCGGCCGCAAAGCCGATCAGGTCAAGACGTTCACGATCGGATTTGTCCCGCACCTCGTCGTGATGGGCGCGATGATCGTACTGCTCCTGCTCCAGCCCGACCTCGGCTCGTCGGTCGTGCTCGCCGCGACGACGCTCGGCATGCTGTTCATGGCGGGAACGCGCGTCTCGTACATCCTGCTCGCGGTGCTCGGCGCTGCACCCGTCGGCTACCACCTGATCGTCGGCACGCCCTGGCGCATGCAGCGCTTCCTCGCGTACTTCAACCCCGAGGCGTTCGCGAACACGGAGGCCTATCAGTTCGTGCAGGCGCGCCTCGCGATCGGCTCGGGCGGGCTCACCGGCAACGGGCTCGGCAACGGCCACCAGACGCTCGGCTACCTGCCCATGGCGCAGAATGACTTCATCCTCGCGCCGATCGGCGAGGAGCTCGGCTGGATCGGCATCGCGCTCGTGATCCTCTTGTTCGGCATCCTCGTGTGGCGCGGCATCCGTGCGGCGCTCGGTGCGCGCGACGTGTTCGGCGGCTACGTCGCGTTCGGCATCACGCTCCTGTTCGGGGTGCAGGCGCTGTTCAATGTCAGCGTCGTGCTCGGAGTGGTCCCGAACAAGGGCATCACGTTGCCGCTGGTCAGCTACGGTGGTAGCTCGCTCGTGATCACGATGTTCCTCGTCGGATTGCTCCTGAATGTCGGTCGTCGCGCAGAACGCTATGCGGCGAAGGCGACGAGCCAGCGCGAGAGCGCCGCGCGGAAGAAGCGCGTCCGCGTGCGCGTCATGACTGCTGCGACATGAGAGTCCTGATTGCAGGCGGCGGTACCGGCGGACACCTGTTTCCGGGCGTCGCGATCGCCGAGGAGATCCGTGCGCGGCATCCCGATGCGCAGGTGAAGTTCGTCGGGACCAGGCGCGGCATCGAGGCGCGCGTGCTGCCGGATCTGGGATGGGACCTCGAATTCATCGAGGTGTCGGGCCTGAAGACGGTCGGCGCGGCGGGCGCGATCAAGGGCGTGTTTCGCCTGCCGAAGGCGATGCTGCAGGCGCGGCGGATCGTGAAGGCGTTCGCACCGGATGCGGTGATCGGCGTCGGCGGCTATGCGTCGGGACCGGTCGTGCTCGCCGCGAAGCTGCGCGGCGTGCCGACGGCGATCTGCGAGCAGAACTCGATCCCCGGCCTCACGAACAAGCTCCTCGGCAAGCTCGTGCGCCGCGTGTTCTTGTCGTTCGACGAGAGCAAGCGCTACTTCAACGCGAAGAAGATCTCGATGACGGGCAATCCGGTCCGCCGCGATCTTCTGCAGAAGCTGCTCGCCGAATCGTCGACGGTGAGCGAGGTGACGAGCGTGCTCGTCGTCGGTGGCTCGCAGGGCGCGGTCGCGGTCAACGAGCTCGCGAGCAAGGCGCTCGGCGTGCTCGCGAAGGAGATGTCGCTCTCGATCGTCCACCAGACGGGCGAGAAGGACCTCGAGCCCACGACGGCGCGCTATCGGGAGGCGGGCGTCGAGGCCGACTGCCGCGCGTTCATCAAGGACATGGCCGCGGCGTATCACCGCGCGGACTTGATCATTGGCCGCGCCGGCGCGACGACCGTCGCCGAGCTGGCGATCGCGGGCAAGCCGGCCATCTTCATTCCGTATCCGTTCGCTGCCGACAACCATCAGGAGCTCAACGCGCGCGAGATGGCGGACAAGGGCGCGGCGCTGATGTTCCGCCAGTCCGAGCTGACCTCCGAGAAGCTCGCGGATGCACTGCGGCCCCTGCTGGCAGAGCCTGCGCGGCGCGCGAAGATGGGTGCGGCGATGAAGGCGCTTGCGAAGCCGGGCGCCGCTGCTGCCGTCGTCGATTGGGCCGAGCCGAAGCGAACCTGATCGACCCGTCGGCGTGGTATCACGGCGGGACGAATCGCGCCGCTCGCGGCGTTGATCCAGCAGCAAGGTTCACGTGTTCCGCAAGCAAGACACCAAGATCCACTTCGTCGGCATCGGCGGCATGGGCATGTGCGGCATCGCCGAGGTGCTCGCCAACATGGGCTACCGCGTGTCGGGCTCCGACATGAACGACACCGAGATCACGCGCCACCTCGCGTCGATCGGGTGCACCGTGAAGCAGGGCCACCGCGCCGACAACCTCGGCGAATCGGACGTCGTCGTCGTGTCGAGCGCGATCAAGGGCTACAACCCCGAGGTCGAGGCCGCCCGCGCACGCCAGATCCCGGTGATCCCGCGCGCCGAGATGCTCGGCGAGCTGATGCGGATGAAGTACGGCATCGCGGTCGCCGGCGCGCACGGCAAGACGACGTCGACGACGATGATGCACACCGTGCTGATGGCCGCTGGTCTCGACCCGACCGCGGTGATCGGCGGCCGCGTCAACTCGCTTGGCCTCGCGAACGCGCGCTGGGGCAAGAGCGACTACCTCGTCGCCGAGGCCGACGAGAGCGATGGCTCGTTCTTGACGCTGACGCCGACCGTCGCGATCGTCACCAACGTCGACGCCGAGCACCTCGATCACTACGGCACATTCGACAACGTGAAGAAGGCGTTCACCGACTTCTGCAACCGCGTGCCGTTCTTCGGCATGAGCGCGCTGTGCATGGATAACGAGGGCGTGCAGGACATCCTGCCGAACCTGACGAAGCGGTTCACGACGTTCGGCATCTCGTCGCAGGCGACGTACCGCGCGCGCAACATCCGCCACGACGGCCTGGTCACGCGATTCGTCGCGTGGCGCCGCGCCGACGAGCTCGGCGAGGTCGTGCTGCCGATGCCGGGCGCGCACAACGTGCTGAACGCGCTCGGCTGCCTCGCGGTCGCCGACTTCCTCGCGATTCCGTTCGACACGTACGTGAAGGCGCTCGCGCAGTTCGAGGGCGTCGCGCGCCGGTTCACCGTGCGCGGCGAGGTCGGCGGCATCACGATCGTCGACGATTTCGGCCATCACCCCGCCGAGGTCCGCGCGACGCTGTCGGGTGCACGCGCGAACTTCGCCGGTCGCCGCATCGTCGCCGCGTTCCAGCCGCACCGCTACTCGCGCACCCGCGATCAGCTCGCCGAGTTCGCGCGCGCGTTCCACGACGCCGACAAGGTCGTCATCTGCGACATCTTCGCCGCCGGCGAGAAGCCGATCGACGGCGTGACGAGCGAGGCGCTCGTCCGGCTGTGCAAGGACGCCGGCCACCCGGACATCACGTACATCCCGCGCCGCGAGGACCTCGCGAAGTGGCTCGACGATCACGCGAAGAGCGGAGATTTGGTGATCACGCTCGGCGCCGGAAACATCCAGCTGACGTGCAACGACGTGATCGATCTGCTCGAGAAGCGGCTGGGCCCGGCGACGAAGAAGAACCTCGTCCGCGTCGCCGAGTCGAGCGCGACCGTCGCGCGATGAGAACGTTCGCGGGAGGTTTCCAGTTCTGATCTCGCACGATGTCGCGCTCGCACCGCTGACGACCCTCGGCCTCGGC
Source organism: Kofleriaceae bacterium (assembly GCA_013368795.1). GTDB lineage: Bacteria > Myxococcota_A > Polyangia > Haliangiales > Haliangiaceae > JABFXX01. Next base: position 12,813 of record JABFXX010000253.1, on the reverse strand, counting down.
GGCCCGGCGAAGCGGCTCGCGCGCGTCGAGTCCGAAGACGAGCTCGGCGAGGCCCTGCTCGATGCCGATGTGCGCGGCGAGCGCGTGCTGATCCTCGGCGGTGGCTCGAACCTCGTCGTGCGCGACGAAGGTTGGGACGGCCTGTGCGTCCAGCTCGGCTGGCAAGCGACGTCGATGCTCGACCGGGGCGATCACGTGAGCGTGCGCGCGAGCGCTGGCGTCGTGTGGGACGACTTTGTCGCGCAGATGGTCGACGCGGGCCTCTCCGGCGTCGAGTGCATCTCGGGCGTGCCCGGCCACGTCGGTGCGACGCCGATCCAGAACGTCGGCGCCTACGGCCAGGAGGTCTCCGACACGATCACGAAGGTGCGCGTCGCCGATCTCGAGGCGCGCAAGATCGTCGAGCTCGCGCCGAGCGAGTGCGGGTTCGCGTACCGCACCAGCGTGTTCAAGGGCAACCCGCGCTGGATCGTGCTCGGCGTCGAGTTTCGCCTGACGCGCGGTGAGAGCCAGCCGATCCGTTACGCGGAGCTCTGCAAGGCGCTCGGCGTGGCCGACGGCGGCACCGCACCGCTTCGCACCGTCCGCGACACCGTGATCCAGCTGCGCCGCGGCAAGGGCATGGTCGTCGATCCGAACGATCCCGAGTCGCGCAGCGCGGGCTCGTTCTTCACGAACCCGATCGTCGATGCTGCAACGCTTGCCGCGCTCGAGGCGCGCCTGCCCGCCGGCGTCGTGCCGCCGAAGTTCGCCGCACCCGACGGCATGACGAAACTCAGCGCGGCGTGGCTCATCGAGCGAGCCGGATTCGCGAAGGGAACGCGGCGCGGCGGCGTCGGCATCTCGAATAAACACGCGCTCGCGCTCGTTAACCGAGGTGGCACCGCGACAGAGCTCCTCGCACTCGCGAAGGAGATCCAGGACGGCGTGCGCGAGCGCCTGGGCATCGAGCTTCACCCCGAGCCCGTGATCGTCTAACTAAGAGCCATGACTCATCCGTTTCTAGGCAAGCGTGTCGCCGTCGTGATGGGCGGCCTCAGCGCCGAGCGCGAGGTCTCGCTCAACACGGGCCTCGGCGTGCTCGCCGCGCTGCAGGAGAAGGGATGGGACGCGGTCGGCATCGACTGGAAGGACGGCACGAGCCTGCCGAAGCTGCTCGAGGATCACGGCGCCGCCGTCGTGTGGAATGCGCTGCACGGCACGTGGGGCGAGGACGGCGCAGTGCAGGGCCTCTGCTCGTGCATGCGGATCCCGTGCACCGGCTCGGGCATCCTCGCGAGCGCGCTCGCGATGGACAAGGTGATGTCCAAGCGGATCTTCGAGTCGAACGGCGTGCCGACCCCGCGCTGGCGCCTGCTCTCGCACGACGGTCCCGCCGACGGCAGCGACGCTGACACGCTCGCCGACTGGCCGCTGCCATTCGTCGTGAAGCCCGCGAACGAGGGCTCGAGCGTCGGCGTCAGCATCGTCGAGGATCGCGCGCAGATCGCGCCCGCGATCGCGATGGCGCGCAAGTTCCACGGCGGCGTGATTGTCGAGGATTACATCGCCGGCACCGAGGTGTTCGTCGGCATCCTCGACGGCCGCGTGCTCGGCTCCGTCGAGGTGCGGCCGGCGACGAAGTTCTACGACTACGAAGCGAAGTACAAGCGCAACGATACAAAGTACCTGATCCCGCCCGAGATCGAGCGGCCGCTCGTCGAGAAGGCCGAGAAGTACGCGCTCGACGCGTACAACGCGCTCGGCTGCAGCGGCCACGCACGTCCGGATCTGCGCATCTCGCAAACCGGCGACGTGTTCGTGCTCGAGGTCAACACGCTGCCCGGCATGACGAAGACGAGCCTCTTGCCGAAGATCGCGAAGTCGATCGGCATGGACTACCCGACGCTGTGCGAGCAGATCCTCGCGTCGGCGAAGTAGCTCCCAAAAAGAAAAGGGCCGCACGCGGCGGCCCCGTTCAGACAAGCGAGTGACTGCTTACTTCTTGCAGGTCATCTCGTAGACCTTGTTCCAGGTCTTGCCCTTGTCCATCGACATCTCGCCCCACATCTTTGCGCCCGCCTTGGGGTCGCTCATGTCGACGTGGTCCTTGAACTGGCCCTGACCCATCATGCTGAAGGTGTCGGACGTGATGTCCATCTTGCCGTCCTTCATGCCCTCGGACGTGCCCACCATCGAGCCGCCGTCGTTCATGACGTTGATCACGCGCCACTTCTTCGTGTTGCCGTCGAAGGTCGAGAAGCTCTCCATCTTGAACTTCATCGCGGCCTTGCCCTCGCCCATCGTGCCGTTGAACACCTCACGGATCCACCAGCCGTCGAGGTCGAGCTTTGTCGTCTGCGTGCCCTTGAACTTCATCTCCGTCTTCATGTCCGCGCCGCCCATACCGATGCCCGTGCACTTCCACGTGCCCGCCCTCTGCTTGCCAGCCGCCGCGATCTCGGCGGGCGGCTTCGGCATCTCCATCGGAGCCGCCGCGGTCTTCGTATCCGCGGCCGCGGCAGGCTTGGCGTCCTTCGCGCCGGTCGCCGGAGCAGCCTTCGCAGCCGGGGCCTTCGGGTCTGGGGCCTTGGCTGCGCCCTGCGCGAACACGAGACCCGTCATTCCAACCAACGACACCATCGTCAACGAGATCTTGGTCATCCTTCTCTCCTCTCCAGGTGCGCGCACTATACTGAAACCGAACGCGCGGACATGGGTCTCATAGACGTGTTGCCGAGATCTCATTTCACGATCGCCGTGATGTTTGCCGGTTTGGCAGCGTGTGGCGGAACGCCCCGCGAGACATCACAGCCCGTCGTGACAACCGCGCACAGTGCGACATCGATCGATGCCGGTGGAATGCTCGCGAAGCTCGAGCCTCCGAAACCGAAACCGCTCGTCGATATCGACTGGTCGACGGTGAACCTGCAGTCCGATGACGACGCGCTCGCGCTGTGGCAGCGCATCGATCCGACGGGCGCCGACTGGATCGACAAGCTCGACGAGCTACCGGACGAGTCACCGATCGCAGGCAAGCTCGCGATCGCGCTGCTGCACGCCGGCAACTTCCAATGCACGCCCTCTGCTCCAGCGGCGGGCTGTCCGTCGCCGGTCGACGTTCCCGAGGCGGCGCCGACCGCCAACTTCCACGATCCATGTCTGCGCCGCATGCTCGCGATGTGGGCGATCGATCAGCTCGACGACTCCAACCTGCCCGACGTGATGGACGCGCTGCGCGCGATCGTCGCGCTGCCGCCGCCCGAGTCGCAGCTCGTCGCCGTCGCGATCAAGGCGATCCCGGAGTCCGATCCGGGCACGCGACTCGACCTGCTCGGCCGCGCGTATGCCGCGGGCCATCGCGACATCGTCAACGGCATGCTCGGCTCGCTCGATCAGCCGCAGCTGATCGAGGCCGTGCAGAAGCACCACATCGACGGCGCGCTCGAGGTGCTGTCGGCGGAGGCAAACCGTCCCGTCTACCTCGCCGCGATCACCGACGACAAGCTGCATCCGTCGGCGCGCGCGCAGGCGATCGTCGAGCTCGCCACGAGCGAGGACAAGATGTCTCCGGAGGTTCGCACCGCGCTCGCGAAGGCCACGAAATCTCCCGACTGCGGTGTCGCCGCGACCGCTGCGCGATTTCTGATCGGCGCCGGCAATCGCAAGTATGCGCCGGCGCACCCGCGCACGACGAAGCCTGACGTGATGATGCGCTCGGTCTGCGTGCTCGCGAGCTTCGAGGCGTTGCAGGGCGCCGACGAGCCCTCCTACCTGCTCGGCTACGTTCCCAAGAAGGGCCTCGAAGTCGTCTTCGTCACCTACGATCCGTACAACGAGACCGACGACGACGGCGACGGCGATATCCACACCGTTCACGCCGCGACGCTCGTTCCGCGCGACGAGGTCGTGCTGCCCGAGATCGAAGATCTCATCCGCGCGTTCCACCACTGCACCGGCACGGTGTGCCGGTCGGACGATCGCGAGTTCCGCTTCACGTTCAAGCCCAGCGGCGGCGAGCTGCTGCTGGCCAAGCTCGAGGTCGTCGAGCTGCCACCCTGTAAATCCCCGACGCCCTGACAGGGCTGGATCCTGCCCGTGGCTGTGGCACGATAGCCGTGATGCGGCTTCGCTGGCTGGGTCTCGCCCTCGCGCTCGGTCTCCTCGGATCGTCGGCGCCGGCGGACGCACAGGTGTTCAAGCCCAAGGCGAAGAAGACCGAGGTCAAGGCGACGAAGGCCTCGGCGAAGAAGAAGACGCCGAAGAAGAAGGCCGCCGCCCGCAAGAAGAGCAAGGCAGCGAGTCGCGCGCGTCCCGATGATCTGACGCCGGACCCAGTCGCGGAGGACAGCGACAAGGACTACGTCAAGATCTGGGACGACGACGAATAAGGGAGATCGTCGCCGATCCTGCGCGGGCCTTCAGTGGCGCCATGTGCGCAACCGGCAAAGTGATCCGGAGCGGATCCAAAAAATTGCCCGCCTGATCACGGCGTGCGTATTTGCGAATCATGGATCGATCCCAGCGGGCGGGCGCAGGCAAGACGCGCTCGCGCCCGCCAAGCACGTCGCGCCTGACCGTCAAGGCGCGCCCGAACCGGCGCAAGCCGGGGACGCTATGGTCGCGCCTGCCCAAGCCGGCGGCGATCGGCAGCGTCTGCGGTCGCGTGCTGCGTCGATCGGTCCCCGCGCTCGTCGGTGCCAGCGTGCTCGCCGCGGTCGGTGGCACCGCATGGGCAGGGTATCGCTTCGTCACGACGTCGGAGCGCTTCGCGATCACGACGATCGAGATCAACGGCAACCACGTGCTCTCCGACGAGCAGATCACCGCCGCGCTGCCCGCGCGCATCGGCGACAACGTCTTCTCGATCGATCTCGACAACCTCGTCGGCGACCTCCGCGGCAACCCGTGGGTCGCGCGCGCCGAGGCACGTCGCGTCCTCCCTCATACGATCGTCGTCGACATCCGCGAGCACGTCCCCTCTGCGATCGCGCAGCTCGGCGGCCTCTACCTCGTCGACGAGCAGGGCCATCCGTTCAAGCGCGCGGAGCTCGGGGGAGGCGACGGCGCCGGCCTGCCGATCGTCACCGGCCTCGATCGCGCGAGCTACGTCGCGAACCCCGACGCAGTCGCCGGCCAGATCCGCGGCGCGCTCGATGCGCTCGACGCGTGGCGCTCCAGCAGCGAGCGCCCGTCGGTTGGCGAAGTTCACCTCGACTCGCACGGCGCGCTCACGCTCGTCACCTACGAGCACGCGATCTCGATCCAGCTCGGCGCGATCGACAGCGGCCTCGCCGGCCGCATGCAGACATTCGACGCGACGTGGGCCGAGCTCTCCGATCCAGAGCGCACCCGCACGCGGGCCATCCACCTCGACGCACGTTCCGATCAAGTCACCGTCGCCTTCGCAAAGGCTCAGTAACGACCATGGCTAAGCCCAAGAGCAACGAGATCATCGTCGGCCTCGACATCGGCACCACCAAGATCGCCTGCATCGCAGGAGAGGTCACGGAGGAAGGTGTCGACATCATCGGCATCGGCACGGCGCCGTCCAAGGGGCTCCGCCGCGGCTATGTCGTCAACATCGACGCGACGGTGTCCTCGATCCAGCAGGCGGTCGACGAGGCCGAGAACATGGCCGGCTGCGAGATCTCGACGGTGTACGCCGCGATCTCCGGCGCGCATGTCCGCGGCCTCAACTCGCACGGCATCGTCGCGGTCAAGGACAAGGAAGTCCGCGAGTCCGACATCGCGCGCGTGATCGAGCAGGCGAAGGCCGTCGCGATCCCGATGGACCGCGAGGTCCTCCACGTGCTGCCGCAGCAGTACGTCGTCGACGATCAGGACGGCATCCGCGATCCGCTCGGCATGGCAGGCGTCCGTCTCGAGGCGAAGGTCCACATGGTGACGACCGCGGTCGCGTCCGCGCAGAACGTCATCAAGTGCGCAAACCGCTGCAACCTGCAGGTCGCCGACATCGTGCTCGAGTCGCTCGCGTCGGCGCAGGCTGTCCTCGAGGACGACGAGAAGGAGCTCGGCGTCGCGCTGATCGACATCGGCGGCGGCACCTGCGACCTGATGGTCTACTGCGACGGCGCGATCGTTCACACGTCGGTGCTGCCGCTCGGCGGCGGCCACATCACGAACGACATCGCCACGGTCCTGCGCACGCCGCTCGACTCGGCGGAGAAGATCAAGCGCAAGTACGGCTGCGCGTGGCGCGGCCACGTCGAGGACGGCGAGACCATGGAGGTCCCGTCGGTCGGTGGCCGCGGTCCGCGCGTCCTGCCGCGCATCAAGCTCGTCGAGGTGATCGAGCCTCGCGTCGAGGAGATCTTCGAGCACGTCAAGAAGGAGCTCATGCGCTGCGGCTACTTCGACAGCCTCGCCGCGGGCGTCGTGCTCACGGGCGGCGCGACCGGCATGGACGGCGTCTGCGATATCGCCGAGCAGGTGCTCGGCCTGCCGACCCGCCGTGGCGTGCCGACGAAGATCGGCGGCCTCGTCGACGTCGTGCGCTCGCCGGCCTACTCGACCGGCGTCGGCCTCGTCATGTACGGCAGCGAACAGGGCAAGAGCCTCCAGCTCGCGCCGCGCGCCGAGGAGCGCGCCGGCATCTTCAAGCGCGCCTGGGGCCGCCTCGCCGAAATGTTCTGAATCCCGAGGGAACGCTCCCCTCTTCGATCAAAAAGTTGCGCCCGGGGATCACCCCCTCGAAAAAGGAATCACCATGGCACTTATCGAATTCGACGACGTCTCGCACGCGAAGATCCTCGTCATCGGCGTCGGCGGTGGCGGCGGCAACGCGGTCAACACGATGATCAGCGGTAGCCTCGACGGCGTCGAGTTCGTCGTGGCCAACACGGACATGCAGGCCCTCGAGGCCAACATGGCTCCGCACAAGATCCAGCTCGGCAACGCGCTGACGAAGGGTCTCGGCGCGGGCGCGAACCCGGAGATCGGGCGTCGTTCGGCCGAGGAGAGCATGCAGAGCATCGCCGACCTCATCTCGGGCGCCGACATGGTGTTCGTGACGGCCGGCATGGGCGGCGGCACGGGTACGGGCGCTGCGCCGGTGATCGCGCAGATCGCTCGCGACTGCGGCGCGCTGACGGTCGGCGTCGTCACCAAGCCGTTCGGCTTCGAGGGCAAGAAGCGAAACCGCCAGGCGGTCGAGGGCATCGAGCGCCTCGGTGAGGCGGTCGACACGCTCATCGTGATCCCGAACAACCGCCTGCTCGCGCTCGTCGGCCAGCACACGTCGATGGTCGAGGCGTTCCGCAAGGCGGACTCGGTCCTGCTCAACGCGGTCCAGGGCATCAGCGATCTGATGACCGTCCCCGGTCTCATCAACGTCGACTTCGCCGACGTCCGCACGATCATGGCGAGCATGGGCCGCGCGCTCATGGGCACTGGCATCGGCCAGGGCAAGAAGCGCGCGACCGAGGCCGCGGAGATGGCGATCAGCTCGCCGCTCCTCGAGGACGTGTCGATCGACGGTGCGACCGGCATCCTGATCAACATCACGGGCGGTCCCGACCTGACGCTGCACGAGGTCAACGAGGCCTCGTCGCTGATCCAGCAGGCGGCGCACGAGGACGCGAACATCATCTTCGGCTCGGTGATCGATCCGAACCTCAGCGACGAGGTCCGCATCACCGTGATCGCGACGGGCTTCGACCGCGCGGCGAAGACCGAGATGATCGTCGAGCCGGCGCGCACGATGATGCCGGCGGCGCACACGCAGCGCTCGCGCGCGCAGGTCACGCTGCCCTACGACGTCTCGTCGCAGACCACGAAGGAGTACCCGGCTCCGGTCGCGCCGCGCCAGCCGGTGAAGCTCCAGGCGCACGTCGTCGAGGAGCCCGAGGTGCAGATCGAGTGGGCAACTGGGGACATGGCCGAGGTCGATACGATCGAGAACGCGTACACGAACCTCGCCCCGGTGCCGGAGACCGACCAGCGCATGGCGGCCGGTTCGGGCCCCGCGACGCCGATCGACGGCACGCCGCTCGTCCAGCCGGATCGCAAGCGCGCGCAATCGCGGCCGAGCATGAAGGCCGTGCTCGCCGGCGAGATCGACACCGAGAGCGAGCTCGACGTGCCGACGTTCATCCGTCGCCACAACTCGACGCTCGGATGAGAACCGAGGGTTTTGTAGTTCGCCTGAACCTCCCTAGGGTGTGACGAGGGGTCCGATGTTCGGGCCCCTTGGCATTTTCGGGGTACGTTAGCCGCGTGCTGCTCGACTCGACCGCGCGCTGGCTGCTCGTGCTGCACACGTTCGTCGGGATCGCTGCCGTCGGCGCGGCGACGCACCTCGTGATCTGGACGCGGCGCTACCTGCGCGGCCAGTACGGCCGACGACGCGCCGTGATCCGGTTCTGCGTGATCACGCTCGCGCTGCAGATCGGCGCATTCGTCGCCGGCAACATCATGTACCCGACGTACAAGGTCGAGGTCCGCACCGCGTACCTCGAGAGCTCGCAGGCGGTGACCGCCGCCGAGGAGGCGCACGAGCGCGACCTCGCCCGGCTCGCCGAGCGCGAAGGCATCGAGCCGACGCAGGCACCGTCGACGCAGAAGATGGTGAAGCGGGCCGCGGCGGCCGCGCGCTGGTTCGACATCAAGGAGCACTGGATCGCGCTCGGGCTCATCACGTCGGCCGCGCTGCTCTTGATCTTGTCGCGGTGGGATCCTCGGCGCGACGGCACCGTCATCGCGCCGGTCGTGACGACCCTCGCCTGGCTGACCGCCGGGACGGTCTGGCTCGGCGCGATCATCGGCGTGCTCACGGCGTCGTGGCGCGCGGTCTAGCCCGCGTGGTAGGACCGTCGCCATGCGCATCCTGTTTGGATTGACTGCCGTCGTGATGATCGCGTGTGGTACCGCTCCGAAGAAGGAGAGCTCCATCGTCCAGGAGGGTTCGGAGACGTCGCCGAATTGCTGCTGCAAGACGATGCCGCCGACCGCCGAGAAGGAGATCGTCCCGAACTACGCGATGCAGAACCGCATGGATTGCTCGGGCGCGCAGGGAACCTGCGTCGACGACGTCCAGTGCAACGCGCAGGACCAGGACCAGCAGGCGCAGCCGAGCAACGACGGCAACCCGCCGCCGCCGGCGACGCTCGAGCCGTCGACGTCGTCGCCCGGCATGTGAGTCAGCGCGCGTTCGCTAAAACGTGAACGCGAGGCTCGACTGGAACAGCATCGAGCGATCGACGAAGCGATCGCTCTCGTCCATCATCTCGACGGGCTTGCACGAGACGCCGCGGCAGATCGATGCGGCCATCGGCTGGTGCGGCGACATCGACATGCGCCAGCCGAGGAACCAGCCGACGCGATGCGGGAAGCCGATCGGCTCCTGCAGCCGGTGATCGATCGCGATGCCGAAGCCGACCTGGCCCTCGATGCGCTTGGTATCGACCGGAACGAGCCGGCTCGCCTCGTCGTAGGCCGGCTTCGTCCACGAGTTCCAGGCGGGACCGCCGCCGGCCTCGACGTAGACCGACAACAGCGAGTTCTGGCCGACGATCCGGGGGCCGAGGCGGATGACGTCGAACCGCGCGAGCGCGGCGAGCCGCTGGCCGGTACCGAGGCCCGTCGAGTCGGGGCCGCGGACCTGGAAGCCGAGGTACGTGTACTCGCTCTCGATCGTGAGCCGGCCGAATCGATAGCCGATCGCGACCTGGCCGCCGACCGCGGTCGTGTCGACCGCCTCGTGATAGAGGAACCCGACCGCGCTGCCGACCCGGACCTCTGATCCGGTCGTGTGGTGCGGCGCGTAAGGGTCCTCGACGTAGAGATCAGGCGTGGGAGGCGTGGTGTCCTCCGCCCATGCGACACCACCTCCTGTGAATGCCAGGCACAGGACAAGAGCGGGGGCTGTCCGGAACCGACGGAAGTTCCTCATCTGCACCTCTCGGGTTGCGCGAGGGTCTGCAGTCAGCGGGCCAGGCTCGCATCGAGCGCGCGGGCCATCACCTCGACGGGAGCTCGCGCGCCGGTCCAGATCTGGAAGGCGCGGGCACCCTGGTGCACGAGCATCGCTTTTCCGTCGAGGACGGAATGGCCTCGCTCGCTCGCGCGTTCGAGCAGGCTGGTCTTGCGGTTGTAGACCAGCGACGCGACCCACGCTCCCGGGCGGAGTGCATCGAGCGGCAGCGAATCGGTGAACGCGACGTCGGTCTCGGGATCGAGGCCGGCCGACGTGCAATCGACGACGAGGTCGGCGCGCGCGAAGCATTCGCGCAAATTCTCCGCGGACCACGGCCAGGCTTGCGCCCAGCCGACGGCGGCGGGACGTCGCGCGATCACCTCGATCGCCCGGCCGCCGCGCAGGCCCCATGCAACCGCCCGCGCTGCGCCGCCTGCGCCGAGCAGGATCGCGCGCTTGCCGCGGAGCTCGAACCCAGCGGCGAGCAGGCCATCGAGAAATCCGTCGCAGTCGGTATTGTGCCCGACGAGCGTCTCGCCGAACTGGAGGCAGTTGACCGCGCCGATCGCCTTTGCCTCGGGCGTGAGCTCGTCGCATAGCGCGGCGACCGCGACCTTGTGAGGGAGCGTGACGCTCGCGCCGAGCGCGTTCATCGCACGAAGCCCGGCGACGACCGTGGCGAGGTTGTCGGGAGCGACCGCGATCGGGACGAGTACCGCATCGACCTCGTCGACGGCGAACGCCTCGTTGAGCATCGCGGGGCTGCGCGAGTGCTCGACCGGCCAGCCGAGCACGGCGGCAAGGCGCGTCTTGCCGGTGATCTTCACGGCTGCACCGCCAGCTCGGCGCCATCGCGGCGCGCTTGCTCGAGCGTGCGCGTCGCGTCCTTCACGAGCTTGTCGAACGACGACGGCTCGCCGCTCCGCATGCCGGCGAGCGCACCGACGATGCGCGGCGCGAACGATCGGCCCGCGGCGTTGACGGGATCGAGCGCGGTCACCGCCGCGATCACGCGACGCGCGACGCCGGCAGCGCCCTTGAGATCCGTGTACGGCAACAGCACGAGAAAGCGCTCGTTGCCCGGCTGCACCGAGCCTGGGCCGGTGCCCGACGGCTCGACCTGCGTCGCGAGATCGATGTCGCGGAGCGTGCTCACGAGCGCGTTGCCGGCGCGTGCGCGAAGGATGCCGCGGATGCCCGGTGGCGGCGATGCCTGGTCGACGTCGACGGAGAACAGCGCGACCGCCAGTGGGTACTCGTAGCGACGCGCGCGCGTGAGCTCGAGATCGACCATGCGCTGGAACGCGTCGAGCGCGAGGAAGCTGCGCGCCTCGGCATCGGAGCGCGCGCCACGTGCCGCACGCGCGACCCTGCGCTCGAGCTGGAGGCGTGCGGCGGCGAGCAGAACTGGCGCGAGGCGGTCGAGGTCGTACGGCCGCGCGGTCGCGAGGTCGGCGCCCGCGGCGATCGCGCGCTGGATCGCATCGGGGATCGTGCCGGCGTACGACGCGATCACGACGGGACGATCGGCGAGCGTCGCGATCGCCTCGAGGATCGGCTCGCCGCCCGGCATCGCGACGAGCACGGCATCGATCTCGCCCTCGTGAACCTCGTCGAGCACGTGCTCGATCGCGTCCCGACTCGCGATGGCAACCGAGACTGCGTGACCCGCGGCCGCTACCGCGCTCTGCGCCGAGCCGAGATGCGAGGGCTCCTCGTAGATCGCGAACCGCAGCTGCGGGACCTCGATGATCGCGCGGTCCTCCACGAGCTGTTCGTCGTCGACCTGCGCGGCACTCGCGGCGCGCGCGAACGCGATGTCGTCGTACGGCGCGCTCACCGCACGCGCACCGCCGGCGCGCGACGTCGTCATCTCGAGCGAGTCGAGCACCGATGACATGTCTTCTTCATCGCCCATCGCGACATCGTCCAGCTCCTCGTCGTCGGGCGGTGCATCGCTCATCACCTGATCGTCCATATCGTCGTCGACATCGGCGTTGCCCATCCCGAGGTCGACCATGTCATAGTCGGTGAGCGGGACGAGGCCGGTATCGATCAGCGGCACGGCGTTCGTGTCGAACACCTGCTCGTCGGCCATCGCCGGCGGCGGACGCACGATCGGCACCGCACCGGTATCGATCGGCGGAAGCGGCAGCGACAGCCGGCCGCTATTGCTCGGCGTATTGCGCGGCGCCGCCGTCCTCGACGGTAGAGGGCTCGATCGCACGGCAGGCGACGACAGCGGGTTCGGCGACGGCAGCGGCGTCGACCGTGCGGTCGGCGCGGGTAGCGGGCTATCGGATGGCAGAGGACCGTACGAGACCGTCGAGCCGCGCAGTGGCTGCGTACCCGACCGGGACGTTGGCACGGGCGTCGAGCGCGGCGTCGCCGACGGCAGCGGCGCGACCGGCGGAGGAAGGCGACGCGTCCCGGTCACCCCGGCGGTGTCGTCGATGCGGCGACCGGCGACCGTCGCGGGTTCGTCGTCGTCACCCGCGCGGCGGTCGAGGATGCGCGCCTCGGAGACCGCACGCGAGTACGTCGCCGGCTCGTCGTCGTCGATGCCGGCATTCGCGCGCAACAGATCATCGAGCGCGGCCTCGGCGGCGTCCGGAAGATCCTCCGGCAGCACCTTGTTCGTGCCGCCCCTCGTGCCTGGCCGCCTCCCCTTGGCTCGACTCATGCGTCCTTGCTGACCTTGTCGACGATGACATCGATCGAGCCCTTTGCGAGCCGAACATGCAAGCGATCGCGCTCGCTGACCTGCGCCGCGTCGCGCACGATCGTGTCGCCGGACTGGACCATCGCATAGCCGCGATCGAGCACGGCGAGCGGCGACAGCGCCGCCATCTGCGCGCCCAGCCTGCCGAGCTCGGCGCGCCGCTCGTCGAGGATCT
>JABFXX010000108.1 GCA_013368795.1 Kofleriaceae bacterium | reverse complement strand
CATCTCCTTCTCGGCCATGCGGATCTTCTTGCGGCCGAGCTCGGCCAGGGTGAGGTCCTTGATCTTGAACGCGGGGAATTCAGTGCGAGTGTCCATGATGGTCTCCGGGTTTTCTGCCAACAGCGATCTGCAGCGACGGTTGAACGAACGGTTGGTGGAACGGTTGAACGGTGAGCGTGTAGAGCTTCGCCGCGTCGAGCCACGTGCGGAGCTTGCCGGGCTCGAAGCCGAGCCAGACGTGACCTTGCTCGCGCAGCGACTCGTCGTCGTGCGGGAGGTAATCGATGACGGCGAGGTGACCGCCGGCGCGAAGCAGGCGCGTCGCCGATGCGATCGAATCCTGCGGCCGGCTCGCATGAACGAGCACGCGCGCCATCACGACGAGATCGGCGCCGCCGCGCGACGTGATCTCCTCGGCGACCGCGGGGTCTTCGACGCTGCCTTCGCGCAGGCGCACGTTCGGTAGACCCCAGCTCGCGATGCGCGCGCCGCACTGGGCGAGTCGCGCGGCGCTGCGGTCGACGGCGATCACGCGCTCGTAGAGTGGCGAGAGCAGCGGAAGCAGCGCGCCCTCGCCGGTGCCGATGTCGACGGCGAGCGTGCGGCCGGGCAGGAGCGGCGCGAGCAGCGGTGCCCACGCGAGCAGCGAGGCGTCGGCCGGTGCAGGGGGCAGCTCGCTCTGCGCGCTCTCGAACAGACGCTTCGATAGATCCTCGCGCTGCGCGACGACGCGGGGGACCTTCGAGAGACTCCCGTCGCGGCTGCACAGGCTGCGGCCCTCTTCGATCGCCGCGCCGAGGACCGGATCGGTCTCGAGCTCGGTCTTGAGCAGGGTGCGCGTGCCATCGCGGCGGGTCGCCAGCAGCCCGGCCTCGCGCAAAGGTTGCGACTTCTTGGTGACCTGAGGCTGGCTCTCGCCCAGGAGCTGCGCCAGCTCTCCGACGGTCAGCTCTTCTTCGGCACAGAGTGCGAGCAGGCGCAGACGGTCCTCATCCCCGAGGAGACGGAACAGATCAGCGCGTCCGGCCTGCACTTCATCTGTATATTCCACCATGCGAATGAAGGCAATAAGTAGCCGGCGCCGCGGGGACAGTGGTTGGACATGTGGGCAAACTCCGAAACTTTTCAGTACGGTGAGAGGGGTTGGTGGGTTTGACTTGGCGTGGCCGGACCCCTACCATCGATGTACTAGGGCGAATGTCTACGGGTTCAGGCGAGAAGCCCGGCGGGTCGTCGCCCGGACGGCCTGCGGCCGATACTCCGGGTCGACTTGTCGTGCGTTCGCTCGATGGGGCGGCGGACACGGCGATGGGTGCGTCCGACACCGCGGTCGCGATGTCCACGAAGGATTCCTCGGAGGCATCGCTCGGTGCGACCGCAGCAGGACCGACGCCCGCGGCAGGTACTGCGGCGCTCGCGATCGCGCAGGCGAGGGTGTCGCAGACCGATCTGACCGGCCTGACGCTGTCGGGTCGCTACCTCGTCACGCGCAAGGTCGGCCAGGGCGGCATGGGCGCCGTCTACGAAGCGACGCACACGCTGATCGGCAAGCGCGTCGCGGTCAAAGTCCTGCTCGAGAAGTACGCGCAGCGCGAAGCGATCGTGAAGCGCCTCAAGCAGGAGGCGCAGCTCGCGTCGTCGATCGGCAACGAGCACATCATCGACATCACCGACTTCGGTAACACCGACGACGGCCGCACGTTCGTCGTCATGGAGTTCCTCGAGGGCGAGTCGCTCGCGGAGTGTCTCGCGCGCGAGACCAAGCTCGCCGAGCAGCGGATCCTTCGCGTCGGCGCACAGGTCGCGTCGGCGCTCGCGGCCGCGCACGCCAAGGGCGTCGTTCACCGCGACATCAAGCCCGAGAACGTCTTCCTCCTGAAGCGCAAGGATCAGGACTTCGTGAAGGTCGTCGACTTCGGCATCTCGAAGTCGCTGCGCCAGTCGAGCGAGGAAGAAGAGGCCGTGCGGCTCACGCAGACCGGCATGGTGCTCGGCACGCCGCTGTACATGTCGCCCGAGCAGGCGCGCGGCGACGAGGATCTCGATCACCGCGTCGACGTCTACGCGCTCGGCATCATCATGTACGAGGCCGCGAGCGGGCGCGTTCCGTTCTCGGGCGCGAACTACCTCTCCGTGATCTCGCAGGTGTTGAACGAGGAGCCCAAGCCGCTCCGCGATATCCGGCCCGAGCTGTCCGAGGAGTTCGAGGCGATCGTCGCCAAGGCGATCGCGAAGAACCGCAACGATCGCTACGCGAGTGCGACGGAGATGCTCGATGACCTCAACGCGGTCATCGAGGATCCGACGCACTCGACGGAGCGCGCGAAGATCACCGGGCCGCGGCGCCTGTTGCCGAAGGCGCCGAAGATCCCGCGCATCGCGTGGGCGATCGGCGGTGCGGGCATCGCGGTCGCCGCGGTCACGATCATCGTCGCGCTGCTGATGGGCAGCAAGGCGAAGAAGCAGCTGAAGAACGCGAATGCGAACCCACCGGCCGCACGCGCCGATGCAGGCGTCGCCACCGTCGCGCCGCCCGATGCGGGCGAGATGGTGCCCGCGGTCGAGACGATCAAGCTGACGATCGTCACCGATCCGCCGGGCGCGGACATCTTCCGCGAAGAGGAGCTCGTCGGGAAATCGCCGCAGACCGTCGAGTTCGTGAAGAACAACAAAGAGGTCAACGTCACCGCCCAGCTGCCCGGCATGGAAGGCACGACGTCGATCAACCCGCTCGAGCGCAAGGACGGCGCCGAGGTGAAGATCCGGCTCAAGAAGCTGAAGGGCCCGCCAAAGGTCATCATCAAGAAGACCGGCGAGACCGGGCCGCAGAAGCAACAGGGCGGCACCACGAGCCACACCGGTGGCGAGCTGGGCACCAATCCGTTCGCGGGTAGCGGTACAGTTCACTAGCCTTGCGGATCCTCGTCGCGATCGCCGTGTCGATCGTCTGCGCCAGCGCGCATGCGCAGCCAGCCGATCCGCGCCAGCGCGACGCCGGTTACATCGGCAAGGACATCCCGCTCCTCGAGATCGACGACTGCCCGCCGCCGCAGTCGGTGTCGCCCGAGCAGCTGCGCAAGATCGGGTTCGAGCACTTCGATCGCGGCGAGGTGCTCTACGTCCAGGGCGACTACAAGGGCGCGGTCAAGGAGCTCGTCGCCGCGTACTGCATCGTTCCGTTCTATCGCCTGCTCAAGGACATCGGTCAGGCGTACGAGCGAGAGCTCGACTACGAGCGCGCGATCGCCTACCTCGAGCGCTACGTGATGGCGGTCCCCAAGGACGCCAAGCCCGACGACGCGTGCGCGCCCGATCCGCAGGTCGATCGCACGAACGTCATCGCGCGCATCAACGTGCTCCAGAACCTGCGCGCGAAGATCCTGATCAACACCGATCCGCCCGACGCGCGCATCACGCTGTCGAACGATGCCGGCATCGCAGGCCGCGGTGCCTCGGGACAGGTGCTCGAGGTGCTCGGTGGCCGCTACGAGCTACAGATCGAGCGCGACGGCTATCACGCGTACACGCAGGAGATCCGCGCCGAGATCGGCAAGCCGTACACGATCTTCACGAAGCTCGAGCCGGTGAAGAAGAAGCTGTTCGTGCGCGTCGTGCCCGCCGATGCGCGCCTGTTCCTCGACAAGCGGCAGGTTGGCACCGGCGCGTTCGAGACCGAGCTGCCCGGCGGCCGCTACACCCTGTCGGCGGAGGCGCCCGGTCGGCTCACCGTGTCGCGCGAGATCGAAGTCGTGGCGACCGACGACACGCACGTCTCGTTCGAGCTCCCGGCGCAGCCTCAGTTCGGCCGCCGTCAGCTGCTCGCGTACGCGACCGTCGCCGGCGGCGCGGCGGGCGGCCTCCTCGCGGGCGCGACCGCGAACCCCGGCATCATCACCGCCGGCGTCGGCACCGGCCTCGCCGCCGGCTTCTTCGGCTCGTACTTCGGCATGGGCAAGGACATCCCGCTCGGCACCAGCTCGCTGACGATCACGGTATCGCTGATCGGCGGCACCGCGGCGGGCGGCACGTCGCTGCTGTTCACCGACGACCCGCAACGCTACACGCCGGCGATCGGCGGCGGCCTCCTCGTCGGCGGCGCGATCGGCTACTACGCGGGCAGAAAGCTCCGCATCAAGCCGGGCGACGCCGCGGTGATCAACTCCGGCGCGCTGTGGGGCACCGTCGCGGGCTCGCTGTTCCAGGGCAGCTTCAACGCGGACCGCAAGATCGGCGCGGGGCTCGTGCTCTCGGGGCTCGCCATGGGCACCGTCGGTGGCGTGCTGCTCACGAATT
>JABFXX010000273.1 GCA_013368795.1 Kofleriaceae bacterium | reverse complement strand
GCGTCCATCAGCTCGTCGATCTCGGCCTTGTCGTTGGCCTCGAGCTCGATCATCCAGCCCTTGCCGTACGGGTCGCCGTTGACGTCCTCGGGCGAGTCCTTGAGCGCGGTGTTGATCGCGGTGACCTTGCCCGAGACCGGCGCGTAGAGGTCGCTGACCGACTTCACGCTCTCGATCGTGCCGAAGCGCTGGCCCTTCGTGACCTGATCGCCCTCCTTGGGGAGATCGACGAGGGTGATGTCACCGAGCTGGTCGACCGCGAACTGCGTGATGCCGACGCGCCAGGACGAACCTTGCGCCTTCAGCCACTCGTGGTCGGAGGTGTAACGGAGATCGCTGGGGAAGTTGCTCATCGGATACTCACTGGGGTCGCTTGTAGAACTTGCCGGAAACCACCGTTGCCGTGGCGTCCTTGCCGCGGCAATCGATCGTCAGCTTGGTGCCTGCGGCCGCGTGCGCGACCGGAACGTAGGCGAGGCCGATCGCGCCGCCGACGAGGATGCCGGGGCCACCGCTCGTGACGGTGCCGATCGTCTGCTCGCCTTCGGGCAGCGAGCGATCGACGACGGGATAGCCGTGGCGAGCGATCGCGCGTGCGGACTCGTCGATCTTGAAGCCGACGAGCTGGCGCGTGAGGCCGTTGGCGCGCTGGGCGACGAGGGCGTCGCGGCCGATGAACGAGCGATCGAGCTTGACCGCCCAGCCGAGGCCGGCCTCGAGCGGCGTGTGATCGTCGTCGATGTCGTTGCCGTAGAGCGGGAGCTTCGCCTCGAGGCGGAGCGAGTCGCGCGCACCCAGGCCGATCGGCAGGCCGCCGAGCGGCGTGGCCGCTTCGAGGAGCGCGTTCCACAGCGAGACCGCGTCGGCGTTGGCGCACGCGAGCTCGAAGCCATCTTCGCCGGTGTAGCCGGTGCGCGCGGCGATGCACTCGACGCCCGCGATCGTCGTGTCCTTGAACGTGAACGACGGCATGCCGGCGACCGCGCCGCCGGAGAGGCTGTCGACGACGGAGGCGGCCTTCGGGCCCTGGACCGCGATCAGCGCGGTCTGGTCGGAGACGTCGACGACATCGCAGGTGGTCGAGGCGTGCTCGCGGAACCAGTCGAGGTCCTTCGCGATGTTGCCGGCGTTGAAGATGACCATGAAGTCATCCTCGGCGCGCTTGTAGAAGATGCAGTCGTCGACGACGCCGCCGTCGGGGCGGCAGAGCAGGGTGTAGACGGCCTTGCCGACCGGCGCCGACTCGACGGCGTTGGACGTCAGGCGGGCGACGACTTCCTTGGCGCGAGGGCCGCGCAGGTAGGCCTCGCCCATGTGCGAGACGTCGAACAGGCCGAGCGCGCTGCGCACGGCCTTGTGCTCCTTGACCGTGCCGGCGGGATACGAGACCGGCATGTGCCAGCCGCCGAAGTCGATCAGCTTGGCGCCGAGCTGCCGGTGAACATCCCAGAGCGGCGTCTTCTTCGGTTCCATCGCGGGGACACTACATCACGGGACGAGGATGTGCTCGCGCGTGACTGCAGGATCGCGCACGCGTCCGCCCAGCTCGAAGTGAGCGCGGCGCTTACCTTCGAGCCGGCGATGCTCCCGCCAGCGCAGGCCGGCGCGGCGATGAATGGTGATGCGTGCGTCGCCGATCATCGTGTTCATGCACCAGAGGTCCTGGCCATCGGGATCGACGTACGGCGAGGCGACCATGTCGCCGGGCGCGCACGTGAGCTCGCCCTCGACCTTGACAGTCAGCGATTGGGCGGAAAACGCGACGTGCTGGCCGTTCCACGTGGCCCGGTTGCGCGTGACGTGACGCCACTGGTTCAGGCGGTGATGCTCGCCGTCGAGATCGAGCGCGAGCAGGAACATCGGCGGCAGCATGACGCCGCGGCGCTGGAGCCGGACGCCGAGGATCTCGAGGAGCGCGTCGGGGGCGCCCGCGAACTCGGCGCAGCGGCCCCACGTCCACGAGTAGGCGTGCTTTTTGCCCCACAGGTGCGTCTGGCCGAGCGTCGCGCGATCGAACGAGAGCTGCTCGCCGTCGACGACGACCGAGCCGCTCATCGCGACGCGAGGGTTCGGCGACTGCACGGTGGTCTCACCGAGCCCGCCGCGCGCGTACATGACATCGGGGAGCTGGCGAACGAGCTCGTGCGACGGATCCCAGCGAAGGTCCCAGCGGACGTCGTGGCCGTCGCCGGCGAGCTGGCCGCGCGCGTGATCGTGGCCGAGCCGGCTGTCGGCGATCGACAGCGAGAACGGCTGCGTGCTGCTCGCGAGCTGGCTCACCGGGAAATGCTTGTGGATCGCGAACGTCTTGTCGGGACGCTTCGGATCGAAGCGCGCGAACCACAGCTCGGCGTGCGGCTCACCGGCGACAGGTGCCTCGGTGATGTAGCGCAGCCAGAAGCCCTGGTCGGTGCCTGGATGGTTCCAGGTGAGGTACCAGACCTCGTAGACGCCGCGTTTGTCGTCGGTCCAGTGGCGATGGTTGTAGATCTCGGTCATGCCGCACTCCCCGTGTTCGTCCTCGACGGCAGCTCGCCGGGCCGAGGCTTGCCGAGCACGCGCCTGCTCATCCAGGACGCGAACCAGCGCGGCACGAGCCGCACGCCCCAGCACGACAGCTTGTTCATGAAGCCCGGGATGACGTTGCGCTTGCCGGCGAGCATCGCGCGCACGCTGATCGCGGCGACCTCGTCGGCGGTCATCATCGACTTGTTCGCGATCCAGCTGTAGTTGCCCGCGCCGGCCATCTCGTGGAACGCGGTCTTCGTGCCGCCGGGACAGATGCACGTCGCCGACAGCTGCGTGCCGCGCCACTCGTCGTGGAGGCCTTCGGTGAAGTTGCGAACGAAGACTTTGCTCGCCGCGTAGAGCGCCATGTTCGGCACGCTCTGATACGCGCCGATCGATGCGATGTTGACGAGGTACGCGCGCTCGGTGCGGCCGCGGCGATGATCGGCGAACATGCGCGATAGCTCGACGAGCGACGTGATGTTGAGCTGGACGAGCTCGGCGTCGCGCGCGGCCTCGATGCTGCCGAACGGCCGGAAGTAACCGAAGCCCGCGTTGTTGATCAGGATGTCGATCGGACCGTTCGCGGTCGCCGCGTTCCACACCGACTGCGCTGCACCGGGCGCACCGAGATCGGCGGTGACGACCTCGGCGCCGCCGCATTTTGCTGCAGTGTCGTCGAGTGCCGCCTTGCGGCGCGCACTTAGTACGAGATGTGCGCCGCGATCCGCGAGCTCCTTGGCGATCGCGGCACCGATTCCCGACGACGCGCCGGTGACGAGTGCTCGCTTGCCCTTGAGTTCGGACATGGCGTGACGCTATCAGAGAGGCATGCGTTGTATGGCTGTATTGGTGTTGTTTGCGGCGGTGGCGTTCTCGGCGGCGTGCGGGCCCTCGGCGGCAGAGATCAAGACCGCGCAGACCGCGAAGTACAAGGCGACCGCGGCGGACCTCTACGGGATCGCGGAGCAGGTGACGGCGGAGACGTACAAGATCGGCGAGACGAAACCGCCGACGGCGCTCGCGACCGTACCGCAGTGGTACAGCCCCGAGGGTGGCCGCCAGTCCTCGGGCGCAGGCGGCTACGCGCAGATCGAGGACCGCAGCGTGAACCTCGTGCTGGTCGTCGAGGTCCTCGAGCTCGACGACGGCTCGTTCGCGATCAAGGTCACACCGAAGACGCTGCAGCACGTCTCCGGCAGCCCGCAGCCGCGCGAGCTCATGGCCGACGACCCGAACTTGCCTCCGTGGATCCACGGCCGCGTCGAGTCGCTGCAGCTCGCGATCTATCAGCGGGCACAGCAATTCGCCGTCAAGTAGTGCTACGACTCGCGGCATGCGGAATCTCGTCTTGTCCCTCGCGACGCTCGTCGCGATCGTGCTCGTCGGCTGCGGCCCGTCCTCGAAGGAAATCGCCACGGCCAAGACCGCCCGCTACAAGGGCGACAAGCTGGCGATCTTCGCCGACGTGAAGGCCGCGACCGAGGCCAAGTACAAGCTGACGAAGTCCGACGAGACGACGCTCGGCATGCAGACCGAGGCGCGCTGGTTCTCGCCCGAGGGTCTCTCGCAGACGCCGCGCGGCGAGAACGACATGCGCGACGTCGCAGACAAGAGCGTCATGATCGCGCTCGTCGTGACGATGCTGCCCGACGGCGACGCGTGGATCGTCAAGGTGACGCCGACCCTCAAGCGCTACAACCAGGGCATCCCCAAGCCCGAGGACGTCAAGGAAGGCGACGCGAGCCTCCCAGGCTGGGTCGAGGGCAAGGTCGACGAGCTCGCGATCGAGATCCACAA
>JABFXX010000006.1 GCA_013368795.1 Kofleriaceae bacterium | reverse complement strand
GGAGCACGTCGTCGATGCGGTCCATGTGGCCTTTGACGAGCTGGAGCTCGAGGGCGGAACCGACGAGCGCCGACAGCGGACCGAACAGGCTCTGCGCGAGCGAGTTCATCGCGAGCATCATTCCCATCGTCATCTTGCCGGTCATGACCGACGTCGCGCCGATCGTGAGGATCAGCATCGGGCCGAGCGCGGCGACCGCGCCGCGGAGACCGTCGACGTACGCCTGGGCGCGAGCGCGGCGCATCTTGACGTTGAGCTCGTCGGTGTAGAGGTTGCTCCACTTCTCGAGGCCGAGGCGCTCGGCGCCGGCGCACTTGAGCGTCTCCATGCCACCGAGCAGCTGGACCATGTAGCTGTGCGCCTTCGCCTGCTTGTCGAGGTCGGCCGCGAGCAGGCGCTGGAACGTCGGCCGCGCGCACAGGAACACGAGCGCCTCGGCGAACGACATCGCGACCGTGATGAACCCGAGCAGCGGGTTCACGTAGAAGATGACGACCGCGTAGAGCAGGACGAACAGGCCGTCGATGACCGCCGAGAGCGACTTGCTCGTCACGATCTCGCGCACCGTGCCGTTGCTGTCGACGCGCATCATGAGATCGCCGGTCGAGCGCCGCTGGAAGAACGAGAACGGCAGCGAGACCATGTGGTCGAGAAAGCCCAGCGTCATCCGCGTGTCGAGCGCGATGCGGAGGTGGAGCAGCAGGTGGGCGCGGACGACCTCGGCGATCAGGTTGAACGCGACCATGCCGCCGATCGTCGCGAGGCAGACGTAGAGCAGCGAGTAGTCCTTCCGGGGGACGACCGCGTCGATGATCATGCCGGTGACGAGCGGCAGCGCGAGCGCGATCAGGCGCAGCGCGAACGACACGACGATCACGCGCGAGAACAGGCCCTTCTCCGAGAGCAGCTCCTCGACGTAGCGCTTCAGGCGGCCCTTCTCGGCCTTCTTCTTCGTGAAGCGCGGCGTCGGCGTGATCTCGATCGCGACGCCGGTGAATGCCTTCGCGAACTGCGCGAGCGGCACGTCGCGCGGACCGGTCGCCGGATCGACGATGCGAACGCCGTCGGCGACGATGCGATCGAAGACGACGAAGTGGTTGAACTCCCAGTGGAGGATCGTGCCGGTCTTGACCAGCTTGATCTGCGAGATGTCGACCTTGATGCCG
Organism: Kofleriaceae bacterium; assembly: GCA_013368795.1. Taxonomy (GTDB): domain Bacteria; phylum Myxococcota_A; class Polyangia; order Haliangiales; family Haliangiaceae; genus JABFXX01. The sequence goes on along the minus strand of JABFXX010000006.1, from coordinate 3,149 downwards.
CGGCCGGCGAGGCCGTACTTCTCGGCGGTGTCGAGGATCGCCTTCGCGCTGACACCGTCGCGGCCGATGCCCATCGCCTCGCGGACCTCGGCGAGCTTCACCTCGCGGCCGTGATAGGCCATCACCATCGCGAGCGATGCGGCGCCGCAGTCGGTCCACTCGAGCTGCTGGATGAACGGGACCGAGCGCTTGCCCTTGATGAAGCCGAGCTTGCGCAGCGCGGGGTAGCTGTCGGCGATCGCTTTGTTCTCCGTCGACATGGCGGCGCTCCTTAGAGGTACTTCTCGAGGGCAGGGATCAGCGTGACGATGAAGCGCTTGTTCTCGACGCGCACCTCCGTCTTCGCCGGCATGCCCGGGTGGTAGTTGTACGAACGACCCTTCACGGTGAACTGGCGCTTCGGCAGCTTCGCCTTCACGAGCACGTACGTGCCGCCGTTGGGATCGAGCTTGAGCGTGTCCGCGAGGACCGGACCGATCGTGCGCCGCGCTTCCGTCGAGCCCGTGCTCGAGCGCGCGACCTCGTAGATCGTCGCCTCCTCGCGGCCCTTCTGGTAGCCGGTCAGCTCGACCTGCAGCTTCTGGCCTTCGCGCAGGCGAGGGCGATCGCTGCCGGGCAGGTACGCCCACACTTCGGGCTCCGTGCCGGGCGCGCTGATCGTCAGGATCGGTGCACCGAACTCGAGCGGCGAGCCGTCGTGGATGTTGACGTCGAACACCGTGCCGTCGACCGGCGCGCGCACGGTGCGCTGCGCGAGCGCGTCGGCCGCGCGCTTTTGCGCCGCCTGCGCCGAGATGAGCGACTTGCGGACGCTCTCGTCGGTGCGGTCGTGCATGTACTGGTGGAGCGCGTGCTCGAGCTCGGTCGTCGCCTGCTTGAGGTCCGACTCTTCCTTGTCGGACTTGAGCGTCAGCAGGATCGTGCCCTTGTGGACCTCCTGGCCGCTCTGCGCGTAGACGTGGTCGACCGTGCCGGGCTGCGGCGCCGACACCGACGTGCCGTCGAACACGACGACGCCGGTGCCCGTCGAGTACGTCGGGACCTTCACGGTCACCGCGAAGAAGATGCCGACCACGAGCGCGGCGATCAGCACGCGATACGTGTTGCGCACCCAGCCCGGCGACAGCTCGGTCAGCGAGCCCTCCTGGCCGCGGCGGCGGTGGCTCTCGAGCGCCTCGGGGCGATACAGCGACTTCTTGTCGGCCTCGCTCTCGGTGCGGCGCTGGAGATGCTCGACGACGAGGTGGTGCATGATGCTCGCGCTCTCGCGCGTCATCGCCGCCATCGTCACCGAGTCGATCATGTTGAACGGTTCCTGGCGCGAGTTCCGCGTCAGCTGGACGACGGCGATCGTCTCGTTCGCGGTCGCGAGCGGCACGTACGCGACGTGCGAGCTGACGAGCGCGCGCCGCGACTTCGCGACGGCGACGATCGGCGACTGATCCTTCGGCAGCTCGTCGTTCGCGGCGAGCGTGTAGAGACCCTCGGGGCCGTTGTAGATGATGAGGATCGAGAGCGCGCTCGTCAGCTCCGCGAGCGCCTCGCGCAGCAGGCGATCGGCGCCGGGCAGGTCCGCCTGCAGCGCGAGCCGGCGCAGCCAGCTGTACACGGGCGGCGCGAGCTCGGGCGGCAGCGGCAGCGCGTTCGGGTCGAACGTCGCGCCACCTTCGAACTGCATGTACGGCGGCAGTTGCTCGGGCACCGCCGGCGACGACGCGCGAACCGCCGGCTGCGACGCGCGAGCACCAGCCTGCTGCGGCCCCTGCACGGGGGCCTGTTGCGGCCGGATGGTGCTCTGCGACGCCGCGCGCGACGCCGGCGCCTTCGGTGCCGACGTGATGACCGAGTCCGACTTGACCTTGCGCACCGGCCGGACGGGCCGGTTCGTGGTCTCGTCGGGCGGCAAGAACGTCGGCGCTTCTCCGCCCTGGCCCCAGCTCTTGGAGCTGCGACGCATGGTGGAGACACGGGCCGGGTCGATGCGCATGTCGACCGATAGAGCAACCGCCTTGCCATCGCCCCAGCGCGCGTAACTTCGCGAAGCCGCGGCAGAAATGGGTGCCTCCCCGGGGGTGGGGAGGTCGAATCGTAACCCGCGGTATGCGAGTCCCAGGGTGACCGAAACGCTGTCTCCGCCAGGACTCGATGACTTGGCGATCGGCATGGCGGCTGCTCTAGCCGGCGCCCATGCGCACCTTCGTCCTTGGAGCGATCCTCGTCCCGGCGGCTCTCGCGATCGCGGATGCCCGCCCTCGCGCGCGCGTCGCTCAAGAAGATGCCGACGTCGATCAAGAAGACAGCGATGGCCCGGAGGCTCAGTCCTATCTTCCGCTCAAGCTCGACGAGCTGATCGAGGTCGCGGTTCGCCTCTCTCCCGATGTCGTCCGCGCCAAGATCGATCGCGTCGCCGCGAAGGACGCCGCGGAGGGGGCGCGCCGCGACCAGGCGTGGGTCGCGCAGGCCAACGCGGAGATGAAGCGCAGCGCGCTCGCCGAGGATGTCGAGGCGCCGCCGTTCTCGGTCGTCGCGGAGAACACGGTGTCGGGTGCGCTCGGCCTCGGCCGCAACCTGCCGACCGGCGGCAACGTGCAGCTGCAGGCCGGCGTGCAGCGCCAGAACATCGAATACAACGTCATCTCTCGCCTGCGCGACACGAACACGTCGCAGGCGCAGAACCCGGCGGGCACGGACCCGCAGGGCAACCCGTACGACTTCCTGTTGCGCAACACGACGTCGCTGCGCGCGACCCTCAAGCAGCCGCTGGCGCGCGGTTTCGGCCCGTCGGTCGCACTCGCGACGGAGAAGAAGGCCGACCTCTATGCGAGCGAGGCGACGATCAAGGCGCAGCTCGCGGCCGAGGAGATGGTCCGCGACCTCGTCGTCGGCTACTGGGACCTCGCGCAAGCATCGTACGAGGTCGACGTCCGCGCGCAGTCGCTCGAGCTCGCGCAGAAGCAGGACCAGCTGACGCACGAGCAGATGCGCGCGGGCGCAGTGCCGGCGACGGCGCTCAACGCGGTCACCTACGAGATCCAGATCCGCCAGGAGGCGCTGCTGCGCGCGCAGCTCGAGCTCGAGCAGAAGTCGCTGGAGCTGCGGCGGAAGTCGGGCCTCGAGCTCGGCCGCCGCGAGGTCCTGATGCGCCCCGC
>JABFXX010000420.1 GCA_013368795.1 Kofleriaceae bacterium | reverse complement strand
GCCCTACTTCTTCATGCACGCGCCCGACGACACGTTCGCGCCGGAGAACGCGTACGCGTTCCACGCGCTGCTCGCCGCGCGCGCCGATGTCGGCGAGCTACCGCCGTGGCCGGGTGCGCCGCGCCAGCAGCGTCTGTTCTAGCGAGAGAGCTCGGCTTCTGCCGCGAGCCAATCGGCGACATCGTGTCCGTGCTCGCAGCCGCGCGCGACGAACTTCTCGTAGGCGAGCCGAGCGATATCCTCGCTCGCAACGGTGTCAGCGGGCTTGCGCTGCACTCGCATCGGCGCCGTCGTCGTGGCTCGCGTGACCTTGCTCGTGGTGGGCGTCTTGCGCTTTGCCATGCACGAGTGCTCGCACGCCCGAGCAGGTCGAGCAACTTTCGTCGTCGACGACGAACGTGAGGGACGGCTTAGAGGTGCACGCGCTCGAAATGCGCGAGCTCGGCGATCTCGTCGAACCGCTGCTGGATGCGCTGCTGCGTAAGATCACGTAGGCCGTCGACCGAGAACTTCTCGACCGCGAAGCTGCCCATCACGCTGCCCATGATCATCGCGGTGCGGATCGTCGACGGCGAGAGGTCGCCCGCGTACGCGAGGTAGCCCATGAGGCCGCCGGCGAAGCTGTCGCCCGCGCCGGTCGGATCCTTGACGTCGGCGAGCGGCATCGCAGGCGCCGCAAACGCGCCGCCGCCGTGGAACAGCAGCGCGCCGGCGTCGCCGCGCTTGATGATCACCGACGACGGTCCCATCTTGAGGATCTTCGCCGCGGCCTTGCGCAGGTTGTGGTCCTCGGCGAGCAGGCGCGCCTCCTCGTCGTTGATCATCAGCGTGTGGACCTTCGACAGCGTCTTCTCGAGGTCGGCGCGCTTGATGTTGATCCACAGGTTCATCGTGTCGGCGGCGACGAGCGCGGGCGCGCGGACCTGGCTGAGCACGTCGAACTGCAACGCGGGATCGATGTTGCCCAGCAGGACGAGCTGCGCGTCGCGGTGGTGCTCGGCGACCTTCGGCTGGAACGTCGCGAACACGCCGAGGCGCGTGTCGATCGTCTCGCGCGTCGCGAGGTCGGGCGCGTACTTGCCGACCCAGTGGAACGTCTCGCCGGGTGTGCGCTCGATGCCCGACACGTCGACGCCGTACCCCTTGAGGTCGTCGAGCTGCGTCTGCGGGAAGTCGTCACCGATCACGGCGACGACGGCGACGTTCTTCGTGAAGTACGACGCGGCCCTCGCAATGAAGCTGGCCGACCCGCCGAGCAGGTCCTTGTGGAAGCCGAACGGGCCGTCGATGTCATCGAACGCAACCGAACCGACGACGAGAAGTGAGCGATGGGCGCTGCGCTGGTGCATGAGCCCTGGTGGGGTACCATTGCCGGTGCGTGACGATCAATTCCGACGGAGATCCATCGGAGGCCGCCGCACAGGCCATGGCCGAGGGCAACCATGCCCGGGCTGCCGATCTCTACGAGAAGGTATGGGACTTCCGGCACGCGCTCGAGGCGGCGCGAGCCGGCGGTGATCTGCCCCGCGCGCTCCGCTACTCGATCGAGATCCACGACGATGCGCTGTTCGCCGAGCTGCTTGGCGCGCTGACCGCCACCGACGACGGCGCGAAGGCGGCGCTCGAGGTGCTCGTCCGGATGCGCAAGAGCGCCGACGCGGCGCCGCTGGCCGAGCGGCTCGGCGACATCAATCGCGCCATCGATCTGTACACGCGCGCCCACCGCTCGCTCGACGCCGCGCGCCTGCTCGAGAGCCAGGGCCGCGACCGCGATGCCGGCCGCCTCCTCGAGCGCGCGCTCGATCTCGCCGCCCCGCACGAGAAGGCGCCGATGCAGCTCGCGCTCGGCCGCATCCTCGCCCGCCGCGGCGCGTACCCCGAGGCGGCGCGCCTGCTCCAGGACGCGCGCAAGCTGCCCGATCTCCGCGCCGAGGCCCAGCGCCACCTGATCGCGACGCTCGCCGCGATGGGCCTGCGCGACGGTGCGCGCGATGCGCTGCTCGAGCTGCGCGCCACCGACACCTCCGTCCCTGCCGATCTCGACACGTACCTGCGCGAGTGGCGCGATGCCGGCGCGGAGCGCAAGACCGGGCGCGACCGCGAGGTCATCGCCGGCCGCTACCGGCTCGAGCGCCTGCTCGGTGCCGGCGCCTCGGGCCGCGTGTTCCTCGCGACCGACGAGGTCGCCGGCCGCCCCGTCGCGGTGAAGATGTTCTTCGCATCGGGTGCGCGCGGCGGTGCCGCATACGAGCGGTTCGTGCGCGAAGCGCGGCTCGCGAGCACGCTGCGCCACCCCTCGCTCGTCGAGGTCTACGACGTGTCCGTCGAGCGCGGCTTCCTCGCGATGGAGTACCTGCCCGGTGGTTCGCTCGCGCAGCGCATCGCCGGCGGCGAGCGCCTCACCGGCCCACAGATCCGCCGCATGGCGCTCGACATCATCGGTGGCCTCGAGGCCGCGCATCACCGCGGCGTCGTCCATCGCGACGTCAAACCCGCAAACATCTTCTTCGACGCGCGCGGCACCGCGAAGCTCGGCGACTTCGGCGTCGCTCACCTCGTCGACCTCGGCCAGACGCAGACCGGCGGCCTGATCGGCACGCTCGCGTACATGTCGCCCGAGCAGATCACGGGCGCGCCGATCTCGATCGCCGCCGATCTCTACGCGCTCGGCGTCACGCTGTTCGAGGCGGTCACCGGCCGGCTGCCGTTCCTCGGTCCCGACTTCGTCGCGCAGCACCTCGGCGAAGAGCCACCGCTCGCGTCGTCGGTCGCCGAGGGCACGGGCGGCTGGGATCCGATCCTCGCCGCGCTCCTCGTCAAGAACCCGCGCGAACGCACCCAGACGCTCGCCGACCTCCGCCGCCAGCTCGAAGCGCTCGAGCTCCACGGCCAGCCTCGCATCGGTCCCCGCCCTCGCCGCGCCTCCCAGCCGCACTCGATCGCGCAGCTCGCCGAGGAAGACGAGGCCGGCCCCCGCTATCAGTTCGAGACCCCGCTCGGCGGCACGCCGGTCAGCCAGCTCGCGCGTGCCGTCGACACCGTGCTCGATCGCTCCGTCGTCATCGAGCGCTTCGACAGCAGCGACGAGGCGACGCGTGCACTCGAGCGCGCTCGCCTGCTCGGCCGTGCGGCGAGCCCGTTCGTGCAGCGCGCGCTCAGCCTCGATCGCACGTCGCGCACCGCCGTGTTCGAGGCGCCGTCGGGCGCGTCGCTCGCGGACTCGATGCCCGACCTGCCGCCCTCGGAGACGCTGCGCGTGCTCAAGCGGCTCGCGCGAGGCGCTGCCGCGATCCACGTCGTCGGCGGCAGCCACGGCGCGATTTCGCCGCGCACCGTCGTGCTCGACGACGGCGTCGCGCCGACGATGATGGTCGCCGGTCTCGGCATCGTTGGCGACTCGCAGCCGCTCGACGACGTCAACGCGATCATCACGGTCGTCGCCGCGATGGCAGGCTGCGAGCCGACGTTCGCCGCGTTCGCCGCCGCGATGTGCCACGAGGTCGGCGCGCAGGTGCCCGCGTTCACGGCGCCGATCGATGCCGAGTCGCTCTACGCGGCGGCTGACATCGTCGATGTCGCCGTGCTGTCGGCACTCGGCTCGCGCTAACGCTTGGGCAGCTTCTCGGCCATCAGGACGACGATCCACACGGCGCCGTCTCCGATCTCGGGATGGAATCCCTGCGCGATGCCGACGCCGATGTCGTCCGGCTTGTAGTCGCCGACGAGCTGCTTGCCGTCGATCATGTCGAGGTCGGCGACCGCGCTGGTCACGCTGCCGACGCGCGCGTACGACGTGTTCATCCCGTCGAGCTTCTTCTTCACACCCGACCACAGCGAGTCGCGCGACTTGCCCCCAGCGAGCCCATCCGCGAGCTCCTGGGCGACGCTCGTGAGGCGAGGGTTCACCTGGATCGGGCGGACCGCGTTGATCCGGTCGCGGACGATCGTCGCCACGCGCGCCGGCTCGACCTTCGGCGGGACCCGGATGAACACCTCGGTGACGAACATCTCGCGCTGACTCGAGACCTCCGCGCCGAGGACGACGCCGATCCCGATGTGAGTCGCCTTGCTCGAGAGAACGTTCGCTCGGTGGCTGGGGCTGTCCATCAGGCCGCCGTGCGCTTCGCCGACGGCGTAGGCGCGGGCAACGTTCTCGAAGACGGCGCCGGTCTTGATCCCGGCCGCGCGCACGCGGTCGGCTGCGGAGCCCGTCGTCGGCGAGATGTGAGCGACGATCTTCGTCTGGCGCATGTCCTCGGAGTGCGCGCGCGCGACCGCAGCGACGCGATCGTCCCACTGCAGTGCGGGCAGGCCGGCTGCCTCGCGGTCCCGGTTTGCGAGCGCGAACAGACGCTTCTCCGCGTCGTCGGCGGTGACGGGGGCGGCCGCCTCGGTCGGCGCATTCAACGAGAACGAGAGCGGCGGCTCTTGAGCGCACCAGACGGGAAAATTCGCGAGCACCGCCGAGCCCTGCGCGTCGCTCGCCATGATCTCGATCTGCTGGCGCCCCGCGTGCTTGCCGCATGCGACCTTCGCCTTGAATCCGCCGGCGCGGCCGATCTCGAGCGCGATTTGCTCGGTCGTCCCATCCTCGTGCGTGACGAACAGCTCGGGCTCGCGATAGTGCGCATCGACGACGGCATCGAGCGAGAACGACCCGTTCGCGGGCAGGCTGCGCGGGATCGGGTTCGTCGCGACCCCCGACGTCTGGAGCACGAACACGATCGCGTTGGTGCCGTCGGCCTTGCGTCTCGCCAGCCCGATGCCGAGCCGTCCGGTCGCGCCCGCGGCGACGATATCGGGTAGCTGAGGGCGCAGCTTTTCGACGATCGTATCCGGATCGTCGCCGCCCCACAGGACGAGCAAGCTCCGCGTCGGCTCGATGATGCCCTGGCGCTGGAGCGCGAACGCGACCACGCCGTAGCCGGCGATGCCATCCTCGGGCACGACCTCGGCGAGCTCGGCGCACGCGCGGAACAGGCGCGCGTCGGCGGCCGGCGCCGGAACACCCGCCTTCGCCGCAGCCTCGCGCACGGCGGCGATCACCGCGTCGCCGAGCGGCGATGACGGCGGCGGCTGGAGCGGCTCGTTGTAGCGAGTCGCGGGCTCGCTCGTCGGCGCGAACGTCGTCTTCACGACCGCCGCGCTCGTCGCCGCCACCGGTGCCTTGCCGCCGCGCCAGCTCGGCTGGCTGCCGACGCGCTTGGTGCCCGACGAACAAGCAACGGTCGCCTGACAGACCAACAGCGCCAGCGCGATGCGCTTCACCCGGCCGATCGTATCACGGGGTTTGCACTGCGCCCGTCGCTCCGGCCGGCGCGAGCGTCGCCTTCGCGGGCGCCGTCGTCGGTGCGGGCGGCGAAGCTTCCGTCGGTGACGGCGAAGGTGCCGTCGGTGCAACGGGTTGCGGCTTGATCGAGCCCTGCGAGTCGGCGAACACGACCGTCAGCATGCGATCGAGTGCGTGAAAATCGGAATACGAGATCCGGTTCCAGCTCGTCGCGCTCGGGTTGCCGCCGCCGCTGCGCGTGTCGACGCGCACGACGTTGAGGCGCCAGCGATCGCCGACTTGCGGCGGGAGCGCGATCGGCATGTTCGGATCGTTGCCCTTCACGGCCGCGAGTGGAACGGCGATCTCGACGTCCCAGCCCGAGTCGGCGTCACCGCTCTTGTCGCCGGTGCCGCGCACGACGACGCCGGTGACCATGTTCGACGTCCACTTCTCGTCGCCAGGTTGCGCGCGCGTCGTCGCGAAGAACGAGTCGAACGTCGCGTTGTTCGGGTTGACCTGGAGCTCGACGTAGCCGCGGCGGTTGCCGTCGGCGTCGATGAACATCTCGACACAGTCCGACTTCCACAGCGGATCGTCGTGGTTCTTGTACGGGCTGTAGACGTCGCTGTCGTTGACCGAGACGAACACGTAGAGGTTCTGGTCGTCCCACGTCATGCGCGCGATCGCGCGGCCGACCGGATCGGGGCTGCCGTCGGCGGTCGCGAACTCGGGCGAGATTGCCGCGCTCGCCCAGCCCGGGTCGTTCGCGATGCCATCGATCGTGATCGGTGCGGCGGCGCGTGGCACGTAGATCGTGCCGGCCGGCGGTGGCGCCTTCGAGAGATCGACGTCGATCGTCGCGGCGACGATCGCGCGGTCGACGACGCTGGGTCCCGACGCTGCCATGCGATCGCCGATCTGGTGGCCGTGCTCCTGGACGAGCCCGACATAGAGCGTCGCCTTCTGCGAACGCCAGTCGGGCCGCAGCATGAAGTCCTGGACGTCCTGGATGACCTGGCCGGCCTTCCACTTCTCGACGGGCAGACCGATCTGCATGTCGGTCGGACCGAGGTTCATGAAATCGGCGGTGCCGGCATCGCCGCGCAGATACGAGAACACCTTCCAGCCAGGCCCCGGCGGCACGCGCACCTGCCAGTAGTGCTTGATGCGGATCCCGCCACCCGGTGCGAGCGGCGTCGCCGGATCGCGGCCGTCGCTGTACGCGATCTGCGAGCCGAGATAGCCGACCTTCCCGCCGCCGAGATCGACGTCGAGATGCTTCAGCGTCTGCGGCGGCGCGACGAGGATGTTCTCGCGCACGTAGCCCGGATCGATCTTCTTTGGCTGCGGGCCAGCACCGCGATCGACACACGCGGCGAGCACGACGAGGATGAGGGCTGCGCGGGTCATACGATCAGATCCGATGCATCCTGGAACAGCGCGCGGTTCGCGTTCTCGCGCGCGACGACGAGCTTCTGGACCTCAGCGAGGAGCTTGGGGTGGCGCTTCGCGACCGCCTCGAAGTCGCTCTTCGCGAGGCGCAGCAGCACCGCCGGCTCGAGCGCGGAGACGTCGGCGCCTGCGGGATCGCCGCTGACGAGCGAGATTTCGCCGACGGCCGCGCCCGGCGTCAGCTCGGCGACGACGCTGCCGGCCGCCTTCACGACGCACGTGCCCGACACGACGACCCACAGGTGATCGTTCGGCTTGCCCTCGTGGATGAATGTCGTGCCCGCGGGCACGAGCTGGCTGTCGAACTTCGCGAGCAGCTCCTCGCGATCCTCCTGGCCGAGCGCGCGGAACAGCTCGCTCATGCGGGTGAGGTTCGAGAGCAAGCGGGCGCGCGCGTGGAACGCGAGCACCTCGGCGAGCTTGGGCTGCTTCTGCGCCGCGGTCTCGACGGCGCGCGCGGGAATCTCGAGCAGCCACACGTCGTCGGTCGCGATGACGTTCGCCGACCTTGTCGTGCCGCCGACGAGCGCGATCTCGCCGAAGAACGCGCCGGAGTGCAGCTCGGCAAGCTGCGCGATCGGTCCCGACGCTGCAGCGGACGCGCGCGCATCGGGCTTGGGTCGCGAGACCGAGACCGTGCCGTGCGCGATCCAGTAGAGCGCCGTCGCGGGCGCGCCGACCTGGATGATCTGTGTGCCCGCGGGATACGCGCGCGCGGTCATCACGCCGACGAGCGCGCGCGCGCCGGGCTTGGAGAGCGCGGACAGAAGCGGCGCCGGCGGCTGCTGCTGATCCTGGCGCGCCGTCAGCCACGCGCCGAGCTTCTCGATCACCTCGCGCGCCTGAACGAGCGGCTCACCGGTCGGCGCCGGGATCGATGGCGGGTCGTCGGGCGCCGGTGGTGTCGTGAACGCGAAGTGCGGACCGCCGGTCGCGTAGGTCTCGATCACCTGATCGACGAGCTCGGGTCCGCGCACGCTGCCGAGCTCGGCGAGGTGTCGCCCGCACGCGACCGCGAGCGCGACGCGTCCGCTGACGCGCGCACCCTCGCCGATCGTCGCGAAGGCGAGCTCTGCGTCGTCGGTCGCGCCGAGCGCCGCGAGAATCGCGGCGACCTCGAGCCATGCGCTCCAGTCGCCGGGCGTCTCGCGCAGACGGGTCGTCGCGCGAGCCAGATCGGATGCCGTGACTGCCACGGCCCCGTTATCCCACGAGGCCGGGCGTCATCCAACCGCTAGAACCTCAGCAGCGTCATGCCGCCGGTGTTGTTCGCAGGCGACGGCGACGGCAGCATCTCGCGTGCGCTGTGGTTCGGGCCGCTCGAGTCTTCCGACGCGATCGAGTAGACGACGTAGGCGCTGACCGCGACGACCGCCCAGAACCACCACTTCTTGTAGACCGGCTGCTCCTTCTTCACCGGGACATCGCTCGGCGCGACCGGACCGTTCGGGTTCTGCGGCGCGCCCGTGCTCACGGCGCCCGCGTTCGGCGGCGGCACCGCGCCAGCGGCCGTCGCGTTCGCATTCGGATCCGCAGCTGCGGTCGCCGGACCCGAACCGAGGCTGCCGACGCGCTGGTCGCGAATTCCGTTGATATCGATCGACGCGACGCGATCGAGCTGGGCATCGCCGGTCGAGACCGTCTGTCCCGTCGACGGCGTTCCCGTCGAGCCGACGCCCGGGGTCGGTGCCATGTCCGTGCCCGAGCTCGTGCCCGTCAGGACCGCAGCCGTCTTCGCATCCTCGGCCGCCCTCGCCTCTGCCGCCGCCCTCGCATCCGCAGCAGCCTTCGCATCAGCCGCCGCCTTCGCATCGGCAGCCACCTTCGCGGCCTCCTCTGCCTTCCTCGCTTCCTCGAGCTTGCGCGCCTCTTCCGCGCGCTTCGCCGAGGCCGACGACAGCGCGCCCTCGAGCCGCGCGACGCTCGCTTCGATCTCCGTGCGCTTGTCGGCGTTCGGGACCTTCGCGAGGTACTCCTTGTAGTACTGGATCGCGGGCTCCGCCTCGCCGAGCTTGTCGTAACAGAGCGCGAGGTTGTAGTTGTTCAAGTCGGCAGGCATCAGCTGCTGCGCCGCCGAGAACTCCTTGATGGCGACACGATAGTCAGCAGCGGCGTACGCCTTCTGGCCGGCGATGTAGTGAGTCCGTGCGTCACTTCGCGGGTCCGCATAGGCGGCGCCACCCCCGATGAATACGGCCAAAAGGAGAAGCACGACGAAGCGGGGAAGCGGTGCGCGCATGATGTTTCCTCAGGGCAGTTTGTCTCGAAAGGTGTGCCACATGCGGTGACGGCTGCCACCCGCGATGTTGAAAGTCACTCCGCGTCGCAGCGGAAGTCGTCAGGATGCGCAGCGCAATACTGCGCAACACAGCGCTTGTTCTTGTTGTCGACGATTGTCTTGGTGCAATCCGGGCCGGTCGATGGCTTCACGACCGGAGTGGTCGTGGTTCCAGCGAGCTTGGAGAGCGAGACCTTGAGGCGCGTCTTCTTGCCGTCGACGACGAGCGGCTTGGAGTCCTTGAATCCCTTCGCCTTCACGACGATCGTGCGCGATTCGCCGGGAACGATCGACAGGTCTTCCGAGCCGTTCTGCACCTTCTTGCCGTCCTCCCAGATCTCGAATTCGTCGAGATACGGAATCGTGAACACCGTCACTGCGATGGACGCGGGAGCCGTTACGTCGCCACCACTACCGACATCCTGTCCGGATCCGGAGCCGTTGTCGTTCGTCCCGACGGCCGATCCGCCGCCGCTGCCGTTGTTTACCGCGTCGCTGCCGACGTTCTGAGCCGAGCCGTGATCGCCGGTCGCGACCTGCGAGCCAGCGCTGCCGACATCCGGCGTGTTGCTGCCCGGGTTCTCGCCGCCGACCTGCGAGCCGACGTCCGCCGAGCCGCTGCCGTTCTGGGCCGTCTTGTCGTCCTTCTTGCTGCCGAGCACGACCATCGCGGCGATACCGCCACCGGCCGCGAGCACGACGCAGATCGCGACGATCAGGCCGGTCTTGCTCTTCTTCGGGGCGGTGACGACCGAGCTGCCCGACGGATCGTAGTGACCCGCCGGCGAGCTCAGCGCCGCCGACGGGCCCGAGTACTGCGCGGGGATCACCGGCTGCGATCCACCCGATCCGTATGCTCCCGCGGGCGCGGTTGCGGACAGCGGATGCGGCGGCGTCGCCATGTGCGCGCCCGTCATCGGCGGTGGCGTCGGCTGCGCCAGATGCGCGGAGCTACCGACGGGGAACGCCTCCATGTACGTGCTCATGCCGGGGCCCGCGACGCCGCGATAGATCTGGATGAGCGCGTTCACGAGCTCGTCCATCGTCCGGTAGCGCGCGTTCGGATCCTTCTCCATGCACTTCGTGATGATCTCGGCGACGCCCATCGGCAGCGCGCGCCCCGCGTTCGCCGCGCGCTGTGCGACCGGCTCCGGCGGCGTCGTGATGTGCTGCGTGAGAATGCCCATGAACGACTCGCCCTGGAACGGCAGCGAGCCGGCGAAGCACTCGTACATGATCACGCCCATCGCGTAGATGTCGGTGCGCGCGTCGACGGGATTACCGAGCGCCTGCTCCGGCGCCATGTAGAACGGCGTACCGAAGATCGTGCCCGTGCGAGTCAGGTTGTTCTGGCCGTCGTTGCCGGCGACCTTCGCGATGCCGAAGTCGAGGAGCTTGGGAACATCCTGCGGCGGGTTGCCTTCGTTCGTGACGTAGATGTTCTCGGGCTTCATGTCGCGGTGGACGATGCCCTTCGCATGCGCCGCCGCGAGACCGTGACCTGCCTGGATGAGGATGTTGAGCAGCCGATCTGCACTCATCGGCTGCTGGATCATGTCGTTCAGCGGAGCGCCATCGAGGAGCTCCATGCACATGTAGATGCGACCGTCGGGCAGGCGTCCGAAGTCCTCGACGCCGATGATGTTGCGATGCTTGATCGACGAGCTCGACCGCGCCTCCTGCTGGAAGCGCTTCACCGCCTCGGCGTTCGACACGATCTCGGCCTTCAAGAGCTTCACCGCGAAGCGCTTCTCGATGTGCACGTGCTCGGCCGAGTACACCTCTCCCATTCCGCCTTCGCCGAGCTTCTTCAAGATCCGGTAGCGCCCGTCGAGCACCTCTCCCACCAACGACGGTGCGGGAGGCGCCTGCGGAAACGACCCCGATGCCGGAGGGTCAAAACTCATGTGGCCCGCAGTATAACGCGCCGCCCCTTCGGAAGGTCTGACCACCGACGCAGTTAACGACAGACGCCGACACCGTACATCGTCGCCTGCTCGTCGGCGTTGACGGTACAAACCTGGCTCACCGGGCACGCCTGGAGGTCCGCACGACCGCAGGCATCCGATGGCAGCGCGCCCGACACCAGCGCGCACATCCCCTGGACTCAGCGCGCCGCGAGGTCCGGGGCACACGTGTCATAGCCTGGGCACGACGGGGTCGCGGGACAGCTGAGCGTGGCATCGTGCAGCGACACCTGCGACGCGAGGACCGCGGTGTCCTCGCCGCCCATCGCGCAGCCGCAGCAATCCTCGCGAACGCGCGCGCAGTCGGTGTCGATGCCGCACTCCGTCGCCGGTGGCGCCGCGCACTCGCACGTGAGGCACCCATTGCCGTCGGTGACAAAGCCGTACGCGCAGCTCGCGCCGTCGCACGCGACCGGCGAGCACTCGAGCACGCAGCGCCCGTATTCGCAGGCCGCCTGCATCGGGCTGCCGCACGACATCGGCTCGCAGTCGACCTCGTCGCACGCGCGCTGCGCGGGATCCGTCGCCGGCACCGCGTGCGTCGGGCAATCGCAACACCTCGGGCCGGCCGGCACGCAGTCGCTCGCGACGTAGCACTCGGTCGGCGCCCCGGCACCGCCCGAGCCGCTGCCCGCGCCGTTGTCCTCACCGAGTGCGGCGTCGAGCTTCGCCGGGCAACCGGCGGAGAGGACGAGCATGGCGAGGATCGCAAAGCGCATGGCGGACGGAGACTCAGCAGGAGCTGTGCCTAGTGTAACCGCGCGAGATGTCGACGTCTCGCCTCAGTTTTTCGAGGCGATCGGACGCATATCAGACCCCCCTTCTAGGGTGCACGTGCCAATGGGCGCGAACATCATCACGAAGACCGATCGGCAGATGGAAGATCGCATGCTCGCGGTCTCCAACGATCCGCTCCGCGCGGACACGCTCCAGAAGGCGCGCGCGTTCAAGCGGACATGGCTCGAGCTCGCCGAGGCTTTGACGAAGGTCCAGGCCGCGCGGTCGTGGGAGAACTGGGGCTTCACTGATTTCGACGCCTACTGCCGCAAGGAGCTTCACCTTCGCAACTCGACGGTCGCCAAGCTGCTCGGCAGCTACCGCTTCCTCGAGACCAGCGCACCGCGCGTGATCGAGCGCGCGCGCGAGGCGCCGTTCGAGGCGCCGATCCCGTCGCTGCCCGCGGTCGAGTTCGTGCAGAAGGCCAAGGAGCGCGGCGCCGCCGACGAGGAGACGCTGCAGACGATCCAGCGCGTCGCGTTCGACGAGGGCGTCGACGCGCCGATGCTCGCGCGCAAGTTCAAGGACGTCGCGTTCCCCGAGACCGACCGCGACCGCCGCGAGAAGACGCGCTCCGCGATCGCGCAGACCGCGCGCAGGCTGTCGGCGCTGATCGCCGAGGAAGACTCGCCGGTGCCGAAGAAGCTCGCGGTCCGCCTCGAGGAGCTCGTCGGCGAGCTGCTCGAGTCGATCGAGAACTAGGCTACTGCGTCGCGATCGACACGAGATACGGCCAGCTCGTCGGCTCGAGCGACGTCCAGTACGGCATCGCGTCGAGGTTCGCCCACACGCGGCCGGACGCCGAGATCGCGACCTCGCCGGCGTTGCCGTGGTCGCCGAGGCCAAAGCCCTCCTCGCTCCAGTTGCGAAGCATCGTCCCGGACCAGTCGTAGACGTACATCGTGTTGTACGGAAACTGCATGTAATCGTAGACGGCGGCGACGCTGCGCGAGCCGTTGAATGCGAGCGCGTTGACCCATCTCCCGCCGAGGCGAGTCGAGAACTGCAGCCTGCCCTGCGCCGACAGCACGACCATGAACGCGTTGTAGGCTCCCTCGGAGCCGTTACTCGGATACAGGTCGCGATCGCCGAAGTTGATGGTGCCGTAGTATTCGCCGCCGAACACGAGGCTGCCGTCGGGGCCGACTGCGATCGCGGTGATGTCGGCGCTGCCGTTGAACGCCCAGCTCCACGCCAACGTGCCGTCGCTATAGTGACTCTCGATCCGGTTGCCGCCGACGTAGCCGGCATAGCCCATCGCACCGACCGCGATCATGTTGCCGGCGGCGATGCCGGGCCACGTGCGCGCGCTGCCGTCGGTGCCGAACCGGACGATCTGGCTCGGCACGGCGACGAGGACCTCGCCCGTGACGGTGGTCGCGATGCCGATCACGCCTCCCGAGGCCTCGGCAAGCCGCGTCCAGCGCGGCGAGAAGCTCGACGTGTACGATTCGACGACGAGTCCACCGCTCGCCTCGCGGGCCAGGTAGATGTTGCCATCGCGATCGACGGCGACATGACCGCCGGCGCCATACGTGGCGGTCGTCGCGCCATCGGCGCTGACGCGGTACGTGCGCGTACCGTCGGCGATCAGCGCGCTGTCGCCGACGAACGGAACAACGTGGAAGCTACCCTCGCGCAAGTAGTGCAGCGCCGATGGTGATCGGTTGACCGCGCGACAGACGTCGACGCGGCCGGTCGTCGACGCGACAACGGTCGCGACGTGATCGATCCGCGCCACCGTCTCCTGCTGCGGGCGGAAGTGGTAGCCCGTCGCGACCTTCACGGCGGAATACCACCCTCGCGCGTAGTTGTAGACGTAGACCGAGTAGGTCTTCGTCGGGACGTCGAGCACGAACGTGACGTCGTAGGTGTCGCCCGCCGTGTACGGCAGCGCGACGTCGGCGCGATAGACATCCCCGTCGCGGGCCTCGATGAGGCCGTTCGTGAAGAACCGGATCGAAGCCGCCATGTCGTTGTATGCGGTGACCGTCTTGCCGGCGACGCCGACAACACCGTCGATGTTCGCGCTGCTCGGCTTCGCCGTGAACGTGATCGCGAGGCCGCCGGGCGATGGCGCGACGCCGACGTTCGCGAACCCGCCGCCGGCGTTGCTCGCGAAGCAGTCGCCTGCGCCCGTCGAGCTGGCGTCGATGTTGATCCCGCATAGCTGCACGCTCCCGCCGCTCGTCTCGGGACGATTGACGAAGCCTGCGATGTTCGAGAGGCGCGTCACCGACGCCTGCTCGGTCCTGAACGGATAGTTCTGCGCGATCGACGACGTGAATTCGCCGGGCTGAAACCCGACGCGGACCGAGTACGTGCGCGCGCGCACGTCGATGTCGACCCGGAAGTAGTAGGTGGTGTTCGCGTCGTAGCGGTACGACGAGTCCGCGCGGTACTCGCCACCGGCGCGCGCATCGATGAAGCCTTCGGGATTGAACCGCACGATCGCGGCGAGCTTGCTCCACGTGCTCGCTGCGCCATCCGAGATGCCGATGACCGCATCGATGTTCGGAGCCGACGGCGTCGCCGAGAACTCGACGTGGAACGTGCCGGTCTGCGGCGAGAACCCCTGATTCCACCAGGTCGTCCCGACGAGCATGCACGACGTCGCCTCGGAGGTGACCTGCGGATCGTCGACGGTTTCGCTACATGCGCCGATGCCCGCTATCGCCACGGCGCACAGGACGGCTCGACCAACTACTCGCTTCCGCATGGCTCCCTCTCCGATCGCTTGTCGCGAACGGACGAGGAGCAAGAACGAATCCGAGAGATTTTCTAATCGTCGACGAGGCCGGGCAGCGAGCGTGTGATGAAGTCGGAGTTCTTGGTGAGGTCGACGTGGAAGTGGTCGCGGTGATCGGCGTTGTAGTTCGGCGTCAGCACGATGTTCCACACGTGGTTCGCCTTGAGCTCGCAGATCAGCTGATGGAGGTACGTGTCCTTGTCGCCCTCGGTCGACGCCGAACACGTGTCGTCGGCGGGATCGATCACCCAGTCGGTCTTCACCGTGTACGTCGTGTCGTCGGTCGTCGTGAACGCCGCGAGATCGATCGCCTTGGCGTACGCGTGCTGCGACATGCTGCAGTTCGGCGGCGTCAGCGACTGATCGATACAGCGATAGTTGTAGACGCCGATATCTGTGACCTCCTTGACGTCGTGCGCGCGGAGGATCGGCGCCGCCTCGGCGAGCGACTTCATCAGCGTGCAGTCGCCGAACAGCGTCTTGCGCGGCGCCGTGCCGCCGCTGTAGCGGAACGACATGCCGTTGATCGGGATCTTGACCGTGATCGGATCGGCGACGCCCTGGTTGTTCGGGCCGACCGTGTAGTCGAGCTTGTAGAGATCGAGCCAGCCCTTGCAGCTGTCGACCTCCGGATCGGCGACCGAGATGTCGACCGACGCGGTCGCGAGCAGCTCGCCCGCATCGTCGACCGCAGTCGCGGTGAGCGTCACCGGGCCGAGCGCGCCGAGCTGCGCGGCGAGCATGCCCTCGCCATCGAGGTCGCCGAGCGCGATGTCGCCGGCGGTGATGCCGACCTTCGCGACGCTGCCGCCGATGTCGAGCTCGACGCCGACGTCGGCGACGAGGAAGCCGCTTGTCGCGAGCGTGTCGCGCGTGAACGCTGCACCCGGCGCGGGATACGCAAACGTGAGCGTGACCGGCTCGCTCTCGTCGACGCCACAGCCCGCTGCCACCACCATGAGAATCGCCATCGTCCGCATCGTGGACGCTAGAGAACACCGGAGCGTGAAGACGGGTCAAGCGGCGACCGGATCTGCCGCGTGGCGGGAACAGTTGACCCTACCGGCGATCCGCGACGATCCGCGCTACTCGTGCGGCCTGATCGTGCACGCGGTCAGCTCGTAGTGCTCGAGCG
The DNA here is from genome assembly GCA_013368795.1 of Kofleriaceae bacterium. Lineage (GTDB taxonomy): Bacteria > Myxococcota_A > Polyangia > Haliangiales > Haliangiaceae > JABFXX01. Next base: position 1,861 of record JABFXX010000420.1, on the reverse strand, counting down.
GGGATTGCCGGTCTTGGCGACGACGTCGAGCCATCGCTACGCGACGACGTATTTGACGGCCTTGCCGAGCAGATAGACGGCGTAGACCATGAGCGCGATGCCGACGGCGCGAGGGATCCACTTCGCCTTGTCGCCGAGCACGTGCTTGCCCTTGTGGGTCAGGTACGCGACCAGCGAGAACCAGCCGAAGCTGCCGACGAACACGCCGACCGCGCACGCGAGGCCTTCCCACGTGTTCGCGTCGGGGATGAGCGAGCCCATGATCACGACCCACGTCACGATCGCGGCGGGGTTCAGCAGGATGAGCGCGACGCCGACCGTGAAGCCCTGCCACATCTCGCGGCGGTTCACGATCGCGCTCGACTCGGGATGCGGATCGTCGACCGGCGGTGCGGCGGGCGCCATCGGCTGGCTGCGCGCGGTGAGGAAACCGTAGACGAGCAGGACGATGCCGCTGATCGTGTAGAGGATCGGCGGGATCGTCGGGTTGCTCTTCAGGACCGGCGTGACGCCGAGGACGCCGAGCGCCGCGTAGAGGCAGTCGGCGATCGCGCCGCCGAGTCCGACCGCGATCGCGCGGCGCAGCGTGTGTCGGTACGACGCGTCGATGACCGCGACATTGACGGGCCCGATCGGGACGCCCGTGAGCGCGCCGGCGGCGACGCCTAATGCGAGGAACATCAGCACCGACAAGCCCCCGTGCTATACAGCAGCGTGCCGCCGCCTGCTACGTCGAACATGCGATCTTCCGGCGAAGATTCGACAGTTTCCGACGGCCCCACCGGGGCACCGCGTCATGCCCCGGGAGCCACTGACGGGGATGTTCGGGCCTTGCCGAAGGGCGGTCCAAGTGTCACGTGGCTCGGCCACGCGACCGCGGTCGCCGAGCTCGGCAGCTCGCGCGTCGCGTTCGACCCTCTGTTGCCGTGGCGCGCGCGTGCCGCCGGCAAGGTCAACGCGGTCCTCGTGACTCACTCGCATGTCGATCACCTGAATCGGTGGAGCTTAAAGGCGATCGATCGCGATACGCACCTGGTCGTGCCACGCGGTTGCAAGGGGATCGTCACCGATCTCGGCTTCGCGAAGGTCACCGAGATGACCGCCGGCGACCAGCTGCAGGTCGGCGACCTCGACATCGAGGCCGTGCCTACACGTCACGACAACGGCCGCTGGCGCAAGCGCGACACGCCCGAGTGCTGCGGCTACGTCGTGTCGTCGGGCGGCGTCACGCTCCATCACGCGGGCGATGTCGACTTCTCGGATCACACCGTATTCGACGACATCGGCAAGAAGTTCGCGATCGACGCGACGCTCTTGCCGATCGGCGGAATGATGCCGGTCTGGTACTACCGCAGCCGCCGCCACCTGATGGATCGCGGCATCCACATCGATCCCGACTGCGCGCTCGATATCTACGAGCGGCTCGGCGCGAAGAACCTCGTCCCGGTCCACTGGGGCACGCTGCACCTGCGGCTCGGCCTGCCGTCGATGCCGCGCCGTCGGCTCGCGAAGGTCGTCGCCCAGCGCAACACGCCGGGCGTGCAGATCCTCGCGCACGGCGACACGCTCGCGCTCGAGAAGCGTTAGCGCGTCAGACGACGCCGTGGAACTTGAGGCAGCCGAGCACGCCGACGACGCCGATCACGATGCCCATCACGTAGCCGAAGTGCCGGTCGCGCACGACGGGGTCGGCGCGGTCGAGCTTGCGCGTGACGATCAGGTTGCGCAGGTCGTAGAGGACCCACACGCCGGCCAGGCCGCCCGTGAGGATCGTCAGGAACCACTTGAACGCGTTCGCGTCGAAGATCTCGTTCATGCGGCCCCCGTCACCGGCTCACCGGTGGGTGCAACCTCGGCGGCC
>JABFXX010000307.1 GCA_013368795.1 Kofleriaceae bacterium | reverse complement strand
ACCCGCCGTTGCGCGGCATCCTACGTCGCTCCCTGACTAGCCGTCGAGGGAGGTTTCCGGGCGGAGATTCGTCCCCATGCTAGGGTTACTTCGATGCTTCCAGCACTGATCGTCGGGGCGCTGACCGCCTGGTATCTGGGGATCCGGTTGGGCGTGATCGTCGCCATCGCGACCGCGATCGCTCTACTGATCGCGGCGTTTGTCCCGGGCCTTAGCATCACCGTGTACGCGCTCGTGATCGCGTGGGCCGCCGCGCTGTACTTCTTCGGTCCCAAGCTCTCGAAGGCCTCCGGCAAGACGACGATGTCCGGCGTGTTCGGGAGTCCGTTCACGCAGGCGAGTGCGTGGGCGAAGCGGCTCTACGCCCAGGCGATGGGCAGCGAAAAGAAGAAGTAGGTCGGACCGATCGCGACGGCTACTCGCGAGGCCTTGGGAGTTGTGGGCACTGTTTGGGAGTCCACACACCAGGCGAAGCCGGGATCGCGCAGCGGCAAACGAGCACTTAGCTGCGGCACGTCCCTTGTAGAGGTGTGCACAACATGCGCAGCACCCTCGCACTCGGCTTTGTCGCACTGCTCGTTCCTGCATGTTTGGTCGGTACCGGCGACATCACTGGAACTGGTGGTGATGACACCACCGGTGGTGGGGGCGGCGGAGGCGGTGGAGGCGGCGGCGGAGGCGAAGGAAGCGGTGAGGGTGGCGGCAACAACACGCCGACCCCGCGCGTCACCGGCACCGTCGACCAGACGACGGTCTCGACCGAGCTCGGCAAGACCGTGATGCTGAGCCTCACGATCCAGAGCGAGGATGGCTTCACCGGTCCCGTGCAGATCAGCCCGAGCGTCGTCAGCGGCATGACCGCCGTGACCGACTGGACGCTGACCGCAACGCCTGCGTCGGTGACGCTCGCCGCGGGCGAGTCGCAGACGGTTCAGCTCGCCGTGAAGATCCCGACCAACACCGCCGCGCTTTCGCCGACGCTCAACATCGATCTTGGCAGCACTGCCGAGGCGTTCGCGATGACGTCTGCGTTCACCGTCGCGAACCAGTACACGGTCGAGATCGCGGCCGGCACCGGCACGGGTGCGCACTCGAGCCTGCCGAACCCCAACGCACCGATCAAGCTGCGTCCGGGCGCGAAGCTTATCTTCCACAATGGCGACAACATCCAGCACGTCATCCACTCCGACGGCATGGGCTTCCCGCACGAGAACACGGGGGCCGGCCAGGCTGGAACGAACTACATCGTGACGCCGACGCAGAGCGGAACCTGGTACTGCCACAGCCACGAGGGTGGCGGACTGGCGCGGCCGGTCCTCGTGCAGTAGGTCCAGGGGCCGTCTTCCCATCGACCTCCGATCCGCGTCGAAGCGGAGAGGAGGTCGACGCGTTTTCGGCCAGGCATCGCCTCTTGGCCGTGTGAGGTGGGGATCTGCTCCCGGTGCTTGGGAGTAGAGACACCACCTGGGGCCTGAGCCCCCATCGTTGGGGAGATCGCTCCCATTGTTAACAACTATTTACGCGCGGCATGTGCCTTGTACATACTGCGCAATATGCGGACACCCCTCTTAGCTGGATTCATCGCTGCTCTGCTCCTGCCGGCCTGCCTCAATGGTGAGCTGTCCGGCGTCGGCGATGATGAAGGCTCCGGCTCGGGTTCGGGTTCCGGATCTGGCTCGGGTTCAGGCAGCGGCAGCGGGAACGAGAACACCCCGCGCGTTGACGTGACCGTAGATCAGCCGACGCTCGCGACCGAGCTGAAGACGACGCAGCAGATCACGATCACGGTTCAGGGGGCGAACGGCTTCTCCGGTGATGTCGCTCTTGCCGCGAGCGCAGTCGACGCGAACAATGCCCCGCTGACCGGCTGGATGGTCACGCTCGACTCACCAACGGTGACGTTGGCCGCCGACGGCTCTGCCACGGCGCACGCCACGCTCGTCATTCCGAGCCAGAACATGGGCCTCGAGGGCAAGGTCAAGATCGACGCCACGAGCACCGCGGCAGCCGCGTCGGCAACGACCGACGTCACGGTCGCCAACCAGGTGACCTACAAGCTCAAGGTCGCCAACGGGGTCTGCACGTATCCGACGAGCTACGGAAAGGTGAACAGCCCCGACCCGATTTCGGTCGGAACGAAGGTTCGCTGGCTCAACGACGGCACGGCGAACTTCGAGATCCATATCGGAAGCGGAATTCCGTATGGCTTCACGCACCAAGGCCAGTCGCCGGGTGGTCTCGCCGATCCTACGACTGAAGCGACCACTGCATACGAGCAGACGGCGACGGCAGCGAGCGGATCGACGTTGATCCAGTGGTACTGCCACAACCCGAACGAGCCGAACGTCGCCCTGAACTCGGGCTATTTCAAGACGCTCTAGCGTTGCGACATACCGACGAAGACGGCAGGCTCGCCTCATGAGGTGGCCTGCCGCTTCTCGTTTCGGGCTCGCATGCATCGCGCTGGTCGCGTGCTGGAGCAACAAGAAGCAGCCCGCTGCGCTCGAGAACAGCGCCGCGGCGAGCAAGCACGACATGGCCGCCGCGTACCTCTGCTCGATCGAAGATAGCGGTTACACGTACCCACAGATGCCGTGTGCGATCCGGCAGGTCGACGGCCGGTTCGTGCTCGCGAAGCTCGCGGGCTCGCAGCGGTTTCGCGGCGAGGTCAGGCCGCAGGGCGAGGGGTTCTCGTTCGACGGCGAGTTCTTTTGCCCGTGGGGCGACTGCACCCAGGCGCTGCACGGGATGTTCAAGCCGGCGGGCAACGGCGGGTATCGAGGGACGTTCGAGAACTCGACCGTGGTCGTCACACTGATCCCGGCCCCGGCGGACAGCGCGTGGGGTGGGGCGAGCTATGGCGGCGACGGCTACGGCGGGTTCGGATATGGTGGATTTGGCTATGGGGGCGCCGGTTACGGCGGGTCGCCAGCGAATCTGCGCAACCATCGCCGCTGAGGATCGATACCGACGCCATGTTTCAACGCATCCTGTTCGCGATCGTACTGGTTGGCTTCATGGGGACCGCGCACGCCAAGAACGTCGTGCTCGAGTCGTACACGGGGGAGCGTCCTGCGGATGCCGCGCGCCTGATGGCGCCGATCCTCGAGGAGCTGTTCAAGAAGGATTACGAGACGGGCGATACGATCGCTCGCGCGTACGAGACGCGGGTGTCGAGCGCGGCGCAGCGGCCCGGCGGAATGCCGCCGGACTTCGCGCAGCAGGTGGATGCGCGGTTCAAGCTGTGGGTTGACGGCCAGTTCTCGGGCGCGCTGGACCGGCTGGGTCCGCTCGTCGAGCTCGCGCACGGCAACAGCGGCGAGTTTGCGCGCAACCCGAATCTCCGCCAGGCACTCCAGAAGGCGTTGATCGGGCGGGCGCTGGCGCAGCAGCGCATCGGCGACCTCGGTGCGATGGCCGAGACGTTCAAGGAGCTTCTGCGCAGTGACTCGAACGCGGCGATCTCGCGCGCGACGTACGGCCCCGAAGCCGCGAAGGCGTTCGAGGAAGTGCGCCGGCAGATGCAGACCGAGGGCAAGGGCAAGCTGACGATCAAGCTCGACGACGACGCGGCGACCGTGTTCATCGACGAGGTGTACCGCGGCGTCGGATCGATGACCGTCGAGCTGTCGCCCGGCGACTATCGCGTCGTCGCGATGTCGAACAAGCTGCCGTCGCGCAATCACCGCGTGACGGTGAAGGCGGGCGGCGAGGCCGTCGTCGAGATCGATCCGAAGCTCGACCAGTCGATCGTGACGAACGGCTACACGGGCCTGTCGTTCGCGAACCGCGCCGAGCGCGTGCGCAACCAGGGCAAGTTTGCCGCGCGGTTCGCGAAGGCGCTGGGTGCGAACGCAATCGCGCTCGTCGGTATCGACCAGGTCGACGGCAAGAACGTCGTCGTCGGCATGCTCGTGAGCCTCGAGACAGGCGAGCAGATCCGCAGCGCGATGATTCCGGTCTCGCCGGATCCGACGACGCAGCTCCTGAAGTCGCTCGCCGTGTTTCTCACCGGCGGCGAGGCCGTGCCGGGGTTGAACGTGCTGCCCATCGGTGGCGCCGCCGAGCACGTCACCGACGACGGCCAGATCGTCACCAGGCCCGACGGCGGCAGCCTTCGCGATACCGCGCCGAGCGGACGCTGGGGCGGCTGGCGCTGGTTGACCGGCGGTGTCGGCCTCGCAGGCCTCGCGACGGGTGCCGTCCTGGTCGGCCTCGACGGCCGCTGCTCGAAGGAGCCGCCCGCGGGCCAGCAGTGCAACGACCTCTACGCGACGGCGACGCCGGGCTACATCGCGCTCGGCGCCGGCGCTGTCATCGCGGGCATCTCGGTCTATCTGTTCGCAACGCACGAGTCGGGACACGTCGCGACCGTCACTCCAACCCAGGGCGGAGCCGTTGCGAGCTACATGGTTCGCTGGTAGCGGCTTCGCGCTCGCGTTGCTCCTGACAGGCCTCGACGCCTGCAAGGGCAACAGCGAGAAGAAGACCGAGCCAGCAACCGGCGCAAGCAGCGCCACGAGCGCCGGCAGCGGCAGCGCCGGCAGCGGAGCAACAACGGCATCTTCGGATACGACGGGCGCGACCGGCGACGGCGGCACGGCCTCGACGACCTGCGTGCCTCGCGACGACGACGTGTTCGTCGCGTTCGACAAGCAACTGCTCGTGTGCGCCGTCGAGGCGAAGCGGTGCTTCTCGCTCGATCCGGAGACCGGCGCGATCGCCGCGGCGAGCTATCACGACGAGGAGCAGAAGCGAAAGCTCGTCTCCGCGACGGTCGAGACGCGCGACGGCAAGCCGTCCGCTTGCTTTCGCGACAAGTGCCGCGTGCTCGGACCGAACGCCAGGAAGGATCTCGATGCGGTCGACGCTGATCGCGAGGAGGTCGCCGGCACGATCGATCTCGTCGCGCTCGTCGTCCCGATCGAAGGCGACTGGCATATCTGGGACATCGCGAAGGACAAGCGCATCGAGCTCCACGCGCCGAGTCCCGACCAGGGTCTCGGCATCGTGTCGCCGAGTGGCAACGAGCTCTACGTCACGTGGACGCCGCCCGACGAGCGCGTCTACTCGAGCGCCGGCAAGGAAATCGCCTCGCTCTACAACGAGGGTAGCCAGCTCGTCGCACTCGACGACACGCACTGGGCCGCGTTGACCGGCGATCACATGCTGCACCTGTTCGGCGAGCCTCGTTTCAAGATCGACCTCGCCGAGAGCCTCGGCTACAGCGACTGGACCGAGAGCCTCGGCATCACGCCGATCGGCGGAGGCAATCTTGCGGTCGCGCTCGTGCGCACGACCGAGGCCGTCGTCGCGCTCATCGATCCGCGACGCGGCACCGTCTACAAGCGCTGGCCGCTCACGCTCTGCCCGTGACGCAGACACGACGTTGCGTCCTGGCACCGACAGACGCGCAACACCATGCGGGTCCTCCACGGACACGCACCTGGACACCGACGAGCGCGCCACACCATGAGGATCTTCCTCCGACGTGCGTCCGGACACCGACGAGCGCGCCACACCATGCTGGTCCTCCTTTCACCCTGCGCGTCACACGCACCCGAGCGGCACGTCGACATCCGGGGCGCCCAGGACGCGATACGCCTCGTCCCGCGGATCGACGAACAGCGTGTGCGAATGACCGTCGACGATCGTCGTGCCGAGCAGGATCCGCTCGCCGCGCTTGAGCGTTGCGAAGTGGCTCGCGTCGAGCGTGAACTTGTGCTGGACGCCGTTGTGGCCGTGCCAGAAGTCCAGCGTCACGGTCGTGCCGGCAATTACCTGCGCGACGGTCACGACGCCGGTGAGCGGGCCCTTCGTGCCGTCGAGATAGAGCGCCTGCGCGTTCGTGTCGTGCATCTTCACGATGGCCTGCGTGCACGCATCGATCGATGTCGCGGCGTCGACGCCGCGCGCGTCGGGCTCCGGTGATGGCGCCGCATCTGCGGCCGGGGCCTGCGCGCCCGGCTCGCAGCCTGCGACGAACGTGATGAGGCCACCGCTACCGAACATCCACATGAACTCGCGCCTCTGCATGTCAGTACGCGAAGTCCGTCCACTCGCGCACGATGCGCTTGTAGATCGTGGCGGGATGGGTGGTCGCCGAGTAGGGCGCGACGAGCCCGGCCGAGATGAAGTCGGCGCGGATCTCGCGGTTGTCGTGGTTGAAGTTGACGACCGCTCCGCTGTCGTCGACGAAGCGGTCGAGGCGGAACGGATGCCACGTGAAGATCTCGTCGTTCCCCCACAGCTCGCCGTACGCGAGGATGTTGTCGTACCAGGTCTCGAACGGCCGGCCGGCATCGCGATGGCACGTCGCGCACGTCGAGTCGTCGACGCGGACCGCGGCGGCATTGAAGCCCTTCGGCACGATCGATCCGGTACCGGCTGCGGCAGCTGCGTACGCGATCTTGCCGCCGGTCTCCTTCCAGGTGAGGCCGAGCATCGAGCGGAACGGCGTCGTCATCAGGAGCTCGTGTACGAGCTCGGCGTCGCTGCCCGTGAGTGTCGGCAAGGCGTCGATGCCCGCGTCGAGCGCCGGGAAGGCGCCCGCGAAGTGCGTCGCCGCGACGTGGTAGGGCGTGAGGTCACCGTCGCGGAGCTGTGAGACGAGCGCGTCGAGCGCCGGCGAGGTCGCCCACTCGGGACGTTGCGTGCGGCGTGCCTCGATCGCATCGGCGAGGTCGGTCGCGCGCGGGAACGGCCGGTAGATATCGTTGACCCAGCCATCGACGGTGCGCGTGCGCGTGCGGATCTCGAACGGATAGCGCTGGCCGTCCTCGGTCATGAACATGAGCTCGCCGAACACGGTGCCGGCGGGAAACATCCACTCGACGCGATGCGTGTACTCGTTTGGATCGCGACGCCAGTGGACGACCGGCAGCACGGTGCCGTTCGACTCGGGCAGCTGCCAGAAATCGACGACCTCGAGGTTCGCGATGTCGCCGGCGGGCCGGCCGAACGGGAAATGGAACGTGCCCGGCTCGACGAAGATCTGCGCATGGCCGCCTGGCACCGCGGTGTCGATCAGGCCGTGATCGATCGTGTTCGGGCGCATGCCGATCGGGGTGATGACATTGTCGCCGAACGAATCCTGGTAGCCCGGCGTCAGCGAGTGCTTGTCGTACCAGAACGTGTGCGGTGACTCGATCACGTCGCGGACCCTGCCTGGTGCGATGCATGGCACGCGGGCTGCGAGCTCCGCGAGGCGCGCTGGCGGCATCAGATCGAGCGCGCGGCCGGAGGTCGGGAGGATGACCGGCGTCGCGCATGGGTCGACGGCGTCGTCGCCGGAGCCGCTGCCCATGTCGTCACCATCGTCGCCGGGAGTCTCCGGCGGGCTGGCTTGGTCAGCCGCGCATGCGGACAACAACAGCACGAGCGCGATCGTCGTGGTTCGCATCACGATGCAAGGTGCGCCGGAGCGTGACCCGTCGACCAGCGCGTTCCGGCAACACGGCATGACAGTTGTTGAGAGAGCGTCAACAAGCGGCATCAGTTGTTGACGGCGAGTCAACAAGGCGTCTGTTGACGCATCGTCAGTACGGGTTGTGCGTGGCGGGAGCGTGCGGCACCATCGCGAGGTCGTGCCTGCAAAGCGAAAGCGCGTTCGCGAGGTCGCGCCTGCCAAGCGGACGCGCGTGATTCGTCGCCTGGATAACGACGCGCGCCGAGCGCAGCTGCTCGGGCTCGGCCGGGCCGCCTTCGCCGCGCATCCGTACGACGAGGTCTCGATCGACACGCTCGCCGCACGCGCGCGCCTGTCGAAGGGCCTCTTCTACTACTACTTCCCGACAAAGCGCGACCTCTACATCGCCGTCGTCGAGGCGACCGCGAGCGACCTGGTCGAGTCTCTCGTCGCTGCCGTCGAGGCCAAGAGCACGCCGCGCGATCGCTCGGTCGCCGGCGTCCAGGCCTACCTAGACCATGTCGAGAAGCATGGCCTCGCGTTCGTCGCACTCATGCGCGGCGGCATCGGCGCCGACCCGGAGATCGCGAAGGTGCTCGAGCGCGTGCGCGGCGACATCCTCGACAAGTTCCTCAGCGGCACGCCGATCGGTGCGTTCCTCCAGACCCGGCCGCTGAGCCGGATCGCGATCCGGTCATGGATCGGCATGGTCGAGGCGGCGAGCATCGAGTGGCTCTCGACGTCCGGCGTCGCCAAGGAGGCCGTGCGCGACATGCTCGTCGACCTCCTGTTCGATCTGCTGTCGCGCGTCCTCGGGACCAAGGTCTCGCAGACCGAGTACATGACCGTGTCGCCGCCGGTCGCCACCGGTGGTCGGCGTTCCCGGTCCGCGAAGGCCTGACGATCCTGCTTTGATTTGCGGCCCGTCCTGGCTAGGTTCGCACCCATGACCGAACCGCAGAGCTTCGAAGAGTTCTGGCCCTATTACGTCTCGCAGCACCGCAACAAGACCTGCCGGCAGCTGCACTTCGTCGGCACGTCGCTCGCGATGGGCTGCCTCGCGGTGTCGCCGTTCTATCCGCCGGCCGCGCTCGCAGCGCCGGTCGCGGGCTACGGCTTCGCGTGGATCGGCCACTTCATGTTCGAGAAGAACAAGCCCGCCTCGTGGGGCGGGGTGAAGGCGTTCGCGTGGTCGCTGCGCGGCGACCTTCGCATGTGGAAGAAGATCGCGCTGGGCGAGATGGACGCGGAGATCGAGCGCGTCGACGCGCTGAGCACGCCGATCGGCGCCGTCGCGTAGTCGCCTGAACGCGAGAACGGCTAGCGCTCGACGAGCTTGCGCTCGCTCGAGCTCCAGCGCCAGACCGGGCCGCGGCCGTTCAGGTGAACGCCGCCGCGCCAGTCGTCGATGCCGCACTCGTGCACGCGATCGATCGCGCCGGCGAGCGCCTGGCGTCCCTTCGCGGTGACGGTCGCGTTCAGCTCGACGAGCTTGTCGGACGACGCCTTCGCGCTTGCCGCGACGCCCTCGACGAACCCGCATGCCTGCAGCACGCGGAGCCGATCGACGAGGTAGTCGTCGGTGATCGGATAGCGGGGATCGATCGCCTGCGAGCCCTTCATCAGCGCCTGCGTGTTGCCTTCGCCGCGCGCGACCGCCGCGAGCACCTGGCGCTCCGTGCGCGACATGCCGCTCGTCGGATCGGGGAACTCCTCGAGGTGGCGCTCGAGGGCGCCGGCGAGGAACGGCAGCGCCTTCACGCGCTTGACGAGGAACGGCACCGCGCGAGGGTCCGCCGCGGTGATCGCGATCCACGCGGCCACCGCCTCGTCGATCGCGTCGCGAGAGAGCGGCGTGCGGCGCGGCCACAGCTCGGCGAGCTGCGTCGGCTCGAGCTGGCCGAAGCCGAGGAAGTTCGGTACGTCGGGATGACGATCGATCGACACGATCGTCAGCTGCGCGGGCAAGCCACGCCGCGCCAGGCGCGCGAGCAGCCGGACCAGCGCGAACTGATCGAACAGGTCGTGCTCGTACCAGAGGATGAGCTCCTCGGCGCTCGCCGCCTCGTCGAACAGGCGGTCGTACTCGGCAAGCTTCTTCTCCGCGCCGTCGTGGCCGTGTTCTGCCCAGAATGCACCGCGGGCCTTGTAGCTCTCGGCGTCGGAGACCGGCAGTACCGGTCCGCGATCGAGTGCATCGGCCCACACGCGGATGTCGCCGGGCAGGTCGGCGAGCGAGAGCAGGTCTGCGGTCACATCACCGTTGCAGACGTGGACGATCCCTTCCATGCGCCGTTAGGTAGCACGACCCGGGCTGTAAGTGCTCGGTGCGCCAGGCCTTTACTCGACGCAACCGACGAGATGGCCGGCCGATACGCGCCGTCACCATGTTGCAGCACGCGCGCCGAGGCAAGCAGCACGTCGCTCCCGACCGTTCCGACGATATCCGCCGCCGCGCGGCACCCGCGACCGCCGGCAAGCGCACGCTGACCGAGGCTCTGTCGGTCGCGCACAGCGATCCGTACAAGTCGACGGTCACCGCGGCGAGGCGGGATATCGAGGCCGTGCGCGCGCTCGCGCTGCCGGCGTACCGGGCGGCGCTCCGCGACAAGTCGCTCGCACCGTTCGACAAGGACCGCGAGGTCGCGCGGACCGCGATCCTGTTGCGCCACGCGCTGATGACCGCCAACCAGCACGTGCGCACGCTCGAGAAGGCGATGACGTTTCCCGATCCGATGGTCACGTACCTGCGTGACGCACTCGACGCGGTGATCGGCCGCGCGGAGAAGCTGGGCGCGTACAAGGGCTTCGAGGACCAGGTGCCACAGCCGCACGTCGAGGATCCGTCGCTGGAATATCGCGCGCAGGAGTACGGGCGGTTTGGCAAGACGGCGCACGCCCACGGTGCAGCGGCGACCGCGCCGACGACCTCGGCGGCGAGCATCGTGCGACCGCGCGTGCCCGCCGAGCCTCCGCGCATCCGCATGCCGCGTGGTACGTCACTGCCGACGCCGCAAGGATCCGCGCGGTAGGTCTCGCGAACAACGTTCGCGCGCGAGCGACGTGTACGATGCGCCGCGGTGATGGTCTCCAGGGAACGCAGGTTCGTGGCGGTCGTGTGTCTGGCGTTGATCGGAAGCTGTGCAGGGGCAACCGTCGCTGCGGTCGTCGCGCGCGCGGCCGGCATCGCGACACTGGGGCCGGCGTTTGCGGGCGTCGTCGTCGGTGCGCTCGCGGCCTGCGCCGGCTGGGCGAAGCGACTCGCACCGAAGCTTTCCGACGAGCTCGACGGCTGGTTCGCGCGGCGACGCAAGCTGCGCTGGCTGTGGATCGCGGCGGCGATCCTCGCGATCGCGAACACCGCGCGGCTCGCGCTGTTCGTCGCCGATCCGACGCAGATCTGGGCTTCGGCGTTCCCGGTGATGCCGGAGAGCGCGGAGCATCAATGCCTCGCGGCCTACGTACGCGCCGGCGAGCTCGCGGCGGCCGGGCACGACGATCTGTGGACGTACGCCGACTATCAGTCCGATCGATCGACGTCCGTCGACGGTCTTCATCCGTATCTCGCCGATCCGTACGAGTACCCGCCGACGTTCGTCGTCGCACCGCGCGCCGCACTCGCCGTGACCGACGACTACGAGCTGATCCGCGTGGTGTGGTTCGGCATCAGCGCCGTCGGGTTTCTGCTCGCGTACCTCGCGCTGGCGCTGTGGATGCGAGGCAGGGCAGGTGCCACCGCGCTGCTGCTGTTGCCAGCGATCGCGATCTCGTATCCGCTCATGTTCAGCCTCCAGTGGGGGCAGGCGCACGTGATCGTGCTCGCAGCGGCGATCGCCGCGATGCTGCAGTTCGCGCGAGGACGCACGAAGACGGGCGCGCTCCTGCTCGCGTTCGCGACCACGACGAAGATCTTCCCGGGCCTCTTGCTCGTGCACCTCGCGATGCGCCGGCAGTGCCGCGAGGTCGCGGCGACGCTCGTCGCGATCGCGGCGCTCGTCGTGCTCGCCGCCGCCGTGCTCGGCACGGGACCGCTCGGCGCGTTCGTGACCGAGCACCTGCCGCGGATGTCGAGCGGCGAGGCCTTCGCGTTCACCGAGGACAATCCCGACAACCACTCGCTCTACGGCATCGCGTTCAAGCTCGCCGCGATGGGCTTCGATACCGGCCGCGGTCTCGCCGCGACGCTCGCGTGGGTGTGGGGCTTCGTCGCGGTCGCGCTCGCAGCGCACGGCTCGCGTGGCAGGGCTGAACCAGCGCGCGACGCGATCCTCTGGCTCGGGATCCTGTGTCTCGGCACGCTGCGCAGTCCGTTCGCACCGACGTACACGGCGATCGGGACGCTGTGGCTGCTCGCGATCGCCGTCGAGTCGCGCAGCTGGTCGAAGGCGCTCGTCGCGATCGCGTGGGTGCTGCTGCAGGGCTTTCCGCCCGTCGGCGGGCCGGCGGTCAACGCGATCGCGTCGCTGCCGAGCCAGGCGATCACGATCGGCATCGCGGTGCTGGCCGTCTGGCCGCGCCGCGCGGCGAGCTGACGATTACTGGACGACGATCGGCGTCAGGTCGAGGCCACCCGGATACCAGTAGCTGGTGTACGTGCCGTAGCCGTAGACCGTGATGCCGAACTGCAGCGTGCTCGTCGCGCTGTGATTTCCGTTGCCGGCATTCGACAGCTGCACGCGCGCGATGCCGTAGCCCGACGAGCCGATCGCGGTGTAGCTCGTGGCCGGCACGACGGTGCCGTCGAGCGTGACGTCCGCGCCCATAGGTGCGGTGATGTTGACGAAGTTCGACGTGTAGTTCGTCGGCGCGTGGAACTGGTACTGCGAGCGGTACTGCGCCGTCGGCACGGCGAGCGACATGCCCGGATCGCCGGTGCCGTTGCCGCCCGGAACGTTCTGACTCACCATGTACTGCGCGACGACCACCTTCTTGTCGGCTTTGACCTGGAAGCTCGCGTTGGTGAGCGGGATCTCGACGAAGTCTCCCGCGTTCGCGAACGTGTACGGTCCGCCGGCCGAGGCGGGATCGAGCGTCACGGACGTCGCGGGCTCGGTCGCGACGATACGGATCAGCTCCTGGCGCACGCCCGTGCCGAGCTGCGGCGCGGTGACGAGGTACTCGTCGGCCAGCGTGGAGACCGGAAAGATCGACTCCTCGATGTGGTCGCAGGCCGTGTAGCCGATCGGAATCTGCGTGCAGTGGTGGCCGCCGATCACCTGCACGGGCTTGTCAGACGACACGAACGAGCCTGTGAGGTCGCCGCTGGGCGTCATGAGCTGGAGCACGGAGCCGCGGCCGAGCGTCACCGTCTGCGCGGTACCGGCCGTGAAGTTTGGCGCGCCGTTGCCGCCCGTCGTGTTCGCGCGTGTCTTGACCGTGACGCTCGTACCGTCTTGCGCTGCGGTGACCGCGAGGATGCCCGGCATCGCGCCGCCGCTCGATGCCCAGCCCTGCCAGGCCGGGACGTAGTAGCTGGTCGACCACACGTTCGTCGGTAGCAGCAGCGACGCGTCGTTCGAGTACGAGAACGACCCGCCCGACGAATAATCGAGCGGGCTGAACTGGTAGACGGTGACCGGCTGCGTCGAACGAATCCGGTAGCCACCGTTGACCGCCAGCGCGCCATACTGCTCGGGAGCACCGCACTCTTGGAATCCCTGCGTGTTGCATGTCTTCAGCGAGGGCACCCACGGCAGCCGTTGCGTCGCGACCTCGTTGGGATTCACGGTCAGCCTGGTCGGGGCCCCGAGCGCGCCGCCTTCGATCGTCACGATCGCGGCCAAGGTGCTGGTGTTCGAGATCGCGACCGCGAACTGGAAGCTTGGATTGACGAGCTGGCTCGTGACCGTCGCGTAGTACTCGCAGCCGATGTACGACTGACCGAGCGCCGTCGAGGTGCACGCTCCGGTACACGTTCCCGAGCTCGCGTCGCAGCTCGAACCCATCACCGGATCGCAGTACTCGTCGTAGTAGCCGGAGCCGTCGGGCAGACAGGCGGTCGACATGTCGCCGTTGCACGTGCCGGTACCGGGGAGGCACGTGACGCACCCGAGGTCGGGCGAGCAGGCCATCGCGCATGTCTCCGACGGGAGGAACTGCCCACCGGAGCATTTCTGGAGCTCGTTGCCGTTGCAGGCGAACTGCCCATCGACACACGCGCCGGTGTCGCTGCCGGTGCCGCTGTCGCCGTTCCCGTGTGGCGACGACGGTCCACACGCAACGAGCAATCCGAACGCGACGATGCCAATTCGGTACATCTGTCCTCCTCGCCCGGATCATATAGGAGGCCTCATCGGGGTGACGACTCATTTCGCGCTAGCGAGCACGTGTCTGCGATCGCTTTCCCCGCGCGGACGGCCGCTGCAGCACGAAGTCGAGCCCTCGCTGGACCCACCGCGCGAGCGCGCGGTCGGTGCGATAGCCCGGTGGGTCGACGTAGATCATGCCGGCGAGTGGGCGGCCGGTGAAGTCCATCGGCCGGGCATGCGGCTCTGCGAGGGCGCGCTCGTAGGCGGCTGGACCGACGCGAACGACGAGTGCGTCGGAAGTGATGCCGCAGCACATCGCGCCGTTCACCATGAACGTCAGCCCGCCGAACATCTTGCGCTCGACTACGTCGCGTCGCTTGCCGAGCAACGTGCGGATACGTGCGGCCGTGCGCTCGTCGTAGCTCATGGTGTCGAATCTAGCTTTGTCGGCTGCTGCGCCGCAGGCGCCATCTCCGGGAACGTGACGAGGTGGTCGTCGAGGTGCGCCCACGACGGTGCACGCGATGCGTAGACGATCATGCTGGGCACGAATCGCTCGGGATCGTCGAGGCTCGAGGCGCGGATGAAGACGACGTCGGGCATCGCCGAGTTTGTCGAGTAGATCGGCGAGCCACACCGGCCGCAGAACGCGCGGGTCACGAGGTTGCCGCTGTCGGCCTTGCGGTCGTAGGTCGTCGGCGTGCCCGTCAGCTCCAATCGGGCACGGGGCACGACGAGGTGCGAGCAGTGCGCCGTGCCACTCGATTTTCGACAGTCGCTGCAGAAGCAGTGCCCGCCGCCGAGGGGTGGGGCATCGCAGGTGTATCGAATCGCCTCGCAGAGGCATCCACCGGTCAGGTTCGTCATGCCCATTGAGTAGCCGCCATAGGTGACAGAAACTGTCACCTGAGATCGTGCGTGCTGATCGGCTCGATACGTTGAGCGAGCTCCTGCGGGGGCGAGAGGCGACCACCGTCGACGCACTCGCCGACGAGCTCGGCGTATCGCGGCGGACCGTGCTTCGCGATCTCGCGGCACTCCGGGCGCGTGGGATGCCGATCACCGGCGAGCCCGGTCACGGCGGCGGCGTTCGGCTCGAGCTCGATCGAGCCGTCGCGGCCGTTCGAATGACGGTCTCGGAGATCGCTGCGCTGTGGCTCGCCGCGCGTCTGTCACGAGAGGCAAGCGACTTGCCGTGGGCAGATGCGGCTCGCACGGCGCTCGGCAAGCTGCTTCGCTGTCTGCCACCTGCGCGTGCCCGCGAGCTGCGCGGCCTGTGCCGGCGCGTGATCGTCGGACCGCCTGCGAGCAACTTCGTCCGCGGCACCGCGGGGACGCCTCCGCGTGACCTGTTGCGAGTGTTCGATATCGCGTTCGCGGGCCGACGAGGACTGACGTTCCGTTACACCGACCGCGACGGCCGTCGCTCGAATCGCCGGATCGAGCCGCACGGACTGCTCGTCGAGCCGCCGGTCTGGTACGTGCTCGCGCTCGATCTCGCGATTGGCCGACCGCGGATGTTTCGCATGGACCGGATCGCGCGTCCTCGCGTGATGCACGACCACAGCTTCCGCGAGGACCTCGCCGTCATCCGTGCGCAGGTGCCGGACCAGCGGCGCTGGCGCTCGCTGAGTCCGTCCTAGCCATCTAGCAGCGAAGGGACACCTATCGCTTCGGCCCGAGGCCGTACTTCTTCATCTTGTCGATCAGCGTCACGCGCGACACGCCGAGGCGGCGCGCGGCTTCCGACTGATTGCCGCCGGTCGCGTCGAGCGCACGCGCGACGAGGCCGCGCTCGAAGGCCTCGACCTGCTCCTTGAGCGAAGGGCCGTTGCGCGCGTCGGGAGCAGGATCGTCGTGGTCGCTGGTCGGCATGACAGGCAGGGCGTTACCGGAATCGGAGATGTGGTCGTCGGCGGACTGCAGATCGGCGAGGCCGATCACGCCGCCGGCCGACAGCGCGGCGAGGCGCGCGATCGTGTTCTCGAGCTGGCGCACGTTGCCCGGCCACTCGGTACGAACGAGCGCGTCGATGAGCGCGGACTCGAGCGAGATGCCGCCGAGGCCGAACTTCTCGCCGTAGCGGCGCGCGAACTCCTCGGCGAGCGCCGGGATGTCGTCCTTGCGATCGCGGAGCGGTGGGACGACGAGCTCTACTACCGCGAGCCGGTAGTAGAGGTCCTCGCGGAACGTACCGGCCTTGACGTCGGCGGCGAGGTCGCGATTGGTCGAGGCGACAACGCGGACGTTGACCTTGTCGATGCGGCCCGAGCCGACGGGCTGGATCTCGCCTTCTTGCAGCGCGCGGAGGAGCTTGGCCTGGACCGCGGGCGGCAGCTCGCCGACCTCGTCGAGGATCAGCGTGCCGCCGTCGGCCTGCGCGAAGAAGCCCTGGCGGCTCGTGTTGGCGCCGGTGAACGCGCCGCGCGCATGACCGAACAGCTCGGCGTCGGCGAGCTCGGCGGGGAGGGCGGCGCAGTTGAAGCGGATGAGCGGCTTGTGGGCACGTGCGGACTGCGCGTGCAGGAGCTCGGCGACGAACTCCTTGCCGGTGCCGGTCTCGCCGCGGACGAGGACGGTGACATCGCGCGAGGCGACGCGGCCGGTGGCCTCGAGCAGGCGGCGCATCGGACGCGAGGCGCCGATGATGCGGCGACCGAGCGTCTGCTCGGCGGCGAGGCGGCGGTTGTCGACGCGAAGGCGACGCGCTTCGAGCGCGCGCTCGATGACGACCGTGATCTCGTCGATGTCGAATGGCTTCGCGAGATAGTCGTAGGCGCCTTGCTTCATCGCCGCGACGGCGACGCGCTCGGAGCCATGCGCGGTGAGAAGCAGGACGGGGAGCGCCGGATCGCGAGCGACGATCTGGGTCATCAGCTCGAGCCCGTCCATGCCGGGCATCGAGAGATCGGTGACGACCGTTTCGGCATCGTCGAGCTTGGTGAGGGCTTCTGCACCCGAGCGCGCCGTCACGACGCGGTGGCCGCGATCGGTAAGGACTTCGCTGAGCGTGAAGAGGACGCCTGGCTCGTCGTCGACGAGGAGGACTGAGCTCATGCCCGAGCCTCTACCATGGCCGCGCGCGCAGCGGGCTCAGGCTTGGCCGTAGTTGCAGCGGTGGACGCTGCAGCGGTGGGGCCGGGTAGGGTGATCGTCGCAGTCGTGCCCTGACCGACGGTGCTCGTGTAGACGAGCCTGCCGCCGTGCTGGGTGATGACGCCTTGCGCGAGCACGACGCCCAGGCCGGTGCCGTTGGGACGCGTCGTGAAGAACGAGGTGCCGAGGCGCTCGAGGTCCTCGGGCGAGATGCCGCGACCGGTGTCCTTGACGTCGAGCGTGATGTCGCCGGTCGTCGTCACCCGGATGCGGAGCTGGACACTGCCGCCGCTCGGCGTCGCTTCGATCGCGTTGCCGACGAGGTTGATGAGCGCCTCCTTGAGGCGGCGAGGGTCGCCCTTGACCGGCGTCGAGGTGCCGTCGAGCGCGAGCGTGATGCCCGCCTGATCGGCGCGACCGGCGAGGACGTTGAGGACGTCGCGCGAGAGCGCGGTGACATCGATCGTCTCGGCGTTGAGATCCTCGAGAGGACGCGAGAACGACAGGTACTCGTTGAGGATGGTCTCCATACGGCTGATCTCCGACGCGACGACCGAGAGCCGCTCCTGCGTGCGCTCGCTCTCCGGGGCACGCGCGACGAGCTGGCAAAGGCCCTTGATCGAAGCGAGCGGGTTCTTGAGCTCGTGGGCGACCTTCGCGCCGACCGACTGCAGGCGGCGCAGCTGGGCCTCGGCCTCGGCGACGCGCTCCTCGCGGAGGCACGCATACGAGTCGCCGGCGCGGGCGGCGGCGTTGGCCATCTTGCC
>JABFXX010000516.1 GCA_013368795.1 Kofleriaceae bacterium | reverse complement strand
GGCGTAGACGATCGAGATGCCCGCGTGATCGAGCCGCCATGCGAACGTCGTGCAGTCGCGCGCGTGCGGCACGACGAGTGGCGTGATCCGGAAGTTGCGCCATGCGATCGTTCTGCCCGACGAGACACCGCGCAGCTCGAGCCGCGGGAGCCTGCGATAGCGCGAGCGCAGCACATCCACGGTCGACCGCGAGGCGAGCAGCGGGACCTGCGACGGCAGCCAGCGATCGAGCTGGTGGACGCCGCCGCTCGCGTCGCGGTGCGCGTGGGTGAGGAGGACGAGATCGACGGATTCGAGCCGGCGCGCCTGGCTCGCGAAGTCGCGCGTCGCATCGATCAGGATCGCACCGTCATCGGAATCGACGAGGAGCGAGCTCTCGGTGCGGCGTGAGCGGCCGCGTCCTGGCCGCCCTCGGGCGGGGCCCGTCCCGAGAAATCGTACGCGCACGATCGAGCCTGATACGTGACGGGCGCGGCGTCGAGGGTGATCACGGCGGGCGCGGCGATTGCAAACTCGTGAGTCGGGATGAGCTGGATCGACGTGTCTGTAGGAATCCGCGATGGGATGGTGCACTGGCCCGATAACCCGCCTGTTCACGTCGAGAAGACGATGGACATGGCACATGGGGATGCGGCCAACGTCTCGAAGATCTCGTTCGGTGTGCACACCGGTACGCATATGGATGCGCCGATCCACTTCAAGCCCGGCGCAGCGAGCATCGATGAGGTGGCGCTGGAGGCGGGCGTCGGGCCGGCTCGCGTGATCGCGATTCGCGACCCGGTGAAGATCGCGGTGGCCGAGCTCGAGCCATATGGGATCGAGGCGGGCGAACGCCTTCTGTTCAAGACGGCGAACTCGCCGCGCGCATGGCAGGCGAGCGCGTTTGCCGAGAATGCCGTGTACATCTCCGTCGAGGCTGCGCGGTGGCTCGCTGCGCGAAAGGTCCGGACGGTCGGCATCGACTATCTCTCGGTCGGCGGCTTCGCCGCGGAGAACGGCGTGCAGGTGCACGAGCCGATGCTGGATGCTGGGATCACGATCATCGAGGGCCTCGATCTGACCGACGCGCCTGCGGGGCCGTGCGATCTGATCTGCCTGCCGATCAAGATCATCGGCTGTGACGGGGCTCCTGCGCGGGCCTTCGTGCGTCCGCGCGACTGAGCGCCGGTGGCATATCGGCTGCACTGTCCGAGCGCATGAACATGCGTGCATTGGCGATGTTTCCGTCGGAGCGCGAGCTGCGAATTGTCGAGATGCGCGCACCCACGACGGTCGGACCGACCGAGGTGATGGTGCGGATTCGCGAGGTCGGCGTCTGTGGCACCGATCGCGAGATCCTCGAGCTCAAGCACGGCGCCCCGCCGCAGGGCAGCGAACGGCTCGTGCTCGGTCACGAGGCATTCGGAGAAGTCGTCGCGATCGGGCCCGACGTTAAGAGTCTTCACGTGGGCGACCTCGTCGCGCTCACCGTGCGGCGGCCGTGCAATGTACCGACGTGCGCTGCATGCCGCGCGGGACGTCAGGACTTCTGCACGACGGGAGCCTTCCGCGAGTGCGGCATCCTGGGGGCGGACGGGTTCATGACCGAGCTCGTCGTCGAGGACGAGCACTATGTCGTTCCGGTGCCCAAGGCGCTTGAAGAGGTCGGTGTCCTCGTCGAGCCGCTGTCGGTCGCGTCGAAGGCCGGTGAAGAGCTCGACGCGATTCTGCGCAGGTATCCGTGGGAGCCGACGCGCATGCGCGCGCTGGTCCTCGGTGCGGGGCCGATCGGTCTGCTCGCGGCGATGATGCTCGTCGCGCGAGAGGTCGATGTCGTCATGTACTCGCTCGAGCCGGCCGACAGCGAGCGGGCGCGGATGGTCGAGTCATTCGGCGGTACGTACGTGTCCGCGCGCGACGTCCAGCTCGACGAGCTGCCGAGGAGGATCGGCAAGACCGACCTGATCTTCGAGGCCGTCGGCCACTCGGGCGTGGCGTTTGGTTCGCTCGCGGCACTCGCGCCGAACGGCATCTGCATCTTCAGCGGGCTTCCCGCGGGCGCCGGACCGACCGAGGTCCAGCTCGACGGCATCATGCGCAACCTGGTCCTCCAGAATCAGGTCGTGCTCGGCACCGTCAACGCGGGCCGCCGCGCGTTCGCCGCCGCGGTTCGCCAGCTCGAACAGTTCGAGACGCTGTTCCCCGAGCCACTGAACGGGCTCATCACCGAGCGGGTCACGCTCGAGCAAGCGCCCGAGCTCTTGCGCCACCCGCGAGGGATCAAGCAGGTCGTCACGTTCGCCACGTGAGGGTCGACACGCATCGCCAGTGGCATGTCCGCTGCTTCCCCGGCAGAGCAGGAGAGTGCGATGACAATCGATCGGAGCAAACTTCGCAGCCAGGGCCTGAGGAAGATCAACTTTCAGGGCGACGCGCTTCGGATGGGGATGAACTGGACCGAGGAGGACCTCGGGAAGCCCCAGATCCTCGTCGACAGCGCGTACGGCATGGGGCATCCGGGAACGTTTCACTTTCGCCCTTTGATCGAGGAGATCTCGAATGGCGTGTTCGAGGCCGGCGGCAAGCCGGGTGTGTTTTACGCCAGCGACATCTGCGACGGCGTCGCGCAGGCAACGACCGGCATGAGCTACTCGCTCGTCTCGCGCGACGTGATGGCTGCGATGGTGGAGATCCATGCACTCGGTCATCCACACGACGCGATGGTGCTGCTGTCTGGAAACGACAAGTCGGTGCCCGCGCATCTCAGCGCGATCGCGCGCTGTGGACTGCCCGCGATCCACGTGCCGGGCGGGACGCAGTTCAACGCACCCGACTACTTCACGTCGAACAAGCTGTGGCCGTTTGGCATGGAGGTGGATCGAGGACGAAAGACCCACGAGGAGATGTTCGAGCGGCAGAAGAACGCATGTCCGACGTGTGGTGCGTGTCAGTTCATGGGCTCGGCATCGACGGGGCAGGTGCTCTCCGAGGCGCTGGGGCTCGCGCTTCCCGGCTCGGCGCTCATTCCTGCGTCGCTGATGATGCTGCTCCGCTACGCGCGCGCGGCGGGCAAACAGGTTCTCGAGCTCATTCGCCTCGGGATCACGCCCGACAAGATCCTCACGCGCGAGGCATTCGAGAACGCGATCATGGTCCACGCCGCGGTCGGCGGCTCGACGAACGCGCTCCTGCATCTCCCCGCGATGGCGCACGAGATCGGGATCGATGTGACGATGGATGACTTCGATCGGATCCACCGGCGCGTCCCGGTGCTCGCGAACGTGAAGACGACGGGCAAGTATCCCGTCGAGTACTTCTATTACGCCGGTGGCGTGCCGAAGGTGATGCTCGCGATCTCCGATCTGCTCCACCTCGACTGCCTCACGGTGACCGGCAAGACCGTCGGCGAGAACCTGCGCGAGATCGAGCAGTCGTACTTCTTCGAGGAGCGCCTCGGGTACCTGCGCAACTACCGGATCCCGCCGACCGAGATCATTCGCCCGCGCGCCGAGCCATTCGCCGCGGAAGGCGGCATCGCGATCCTGCGCGGCAACATCGCGCCCGACGGAGCGATGGTCAAATCGTTCACCGTGCCAAAGGAGATGCACGTGCATACCGGTCCGGCGCGCGTGTTCGACGGCGAGCAGGCGTGTCTCGACGCGCTCCGCCGCACCGCGATCAAGCCGGGCGACGTGATGGTTGTCCGCTACGAGGGCCCGCGCGGCAACGGCATGCCCGAGATGTACTTCGCGTCCGCCGTGCTGTCGGCGGACCCGGTGCTCGGCAGCAGGACGGCGCTCATCACCGATGGGCGCTACTCCGGCGCGATGCAAGGACCCTCGGTCGGTCACGTGTCTCCCGAGGCGTTCGACGGCGGACCGATCGCGCTCGTCGAGGAAGGCGACCTGATCGAGATCAATATTCCCGAGCGCAAGCTCGCGATCGTCGGCATCGACGGCCGTCGCGCCGCCGACGACGAGATCACGCGCGTGCTGGCCGACCGCCGCTCGCGCTGGACGCCGATGCGGCCGCGCCACGACCGCGGCATCCTCGGGCTGTATTCGCGCGTCGCGACCGAGCCGGCGCTTGGAGGAGAGCTCACGCCGCCTGGTCCCGGCGCCGGGCATCCCCCGCCACCGCCGGACGCGCTCGAGGAGCCGATCGGCCGGCGAGCTGCCGCAGCACCTCGCGGTGACGGCCAGCGAGCTGGAGATGGCGACGGCAGGAGACCGCGCGGCGACGGCGATGGCCGGAGATCAGAGGAGCGCCGCACGCGCCGCACCGGTGGCATCGGTCCGGTCGTGATCGCCGACTACGACTACGGCAATGCCGACATCGAGCGTGCGAT
>JABFXX010000657.1 GCA_013368795.1 Kofleriaceae bacterium | reverse complement strand
AAGATCGCGTATGACGATGCTGCCGGTTCCGCTAGCTCCGACTGCTCGCGTGCAACGCCCTGTACACTTGCTCGCGCTCTCGCGATCGCACCCACGATGCCGTACGTGCTGATCGCTCCGGGTGCCTATCTACTTCCGACCGGACTCCAGGTAGGTGGCGCTCCACGCTCGCTCATCGGTACTGGAGCGGCGAAGCCACGACTGACTCGTACCAGCCAGGGTCCGATCATCACCATTGACCCTGCGGCCGACGTGACGTTCGAACATCTCGAGATCTCCGGCGCGACGGGCACGACGCCGATCGGCAACGGTATCGAGTGCGGTGACGCACCCGTTGGGGCACGTGTCGTCCATCTGATCGACATGCTGCTCGCGAACAACAGCGGCAACAACCTCTACAGCAGAGGATGCACGATTTCGGCCGTGCGCAGTGAGTTTCGGAATGCAGGGTTCGCAGGGGTAGCTACGCAAGACACGACCGGGACGTTCGACGGTTGCTCGGTTCACGACAACCAAGGGGGCGGCATCGGGTTCGACGGCGGCCTCTACACGCTCACGAACTCATTCGTCTATCGAAACACTGGAGGTGCAGGAATCAACCTCTTCGCGAGCACGACTGGCAGCAGGCTCGAGTTCAACACTGTGATCGACAACTCCGGCGGCTTCGGCGGACTCGAATGCAATGGCGGCAGCGTGCCGTCGACGCTTCCGAACAACATCGTCGCTCGCAACACGCCACGTAACACCTACGGCAACACCTGCACGTTTCCGAGCTCGCTCCTCGTCGACTCGGACATCTCACAGCTGCACTTCAAATCGCCCGACGCTGCCCCGTACGACTACCACCTCACCGCCGGCAGCATCGCGATCGACGCAGCGACGCTCTCTACCGTCGACCACGACTTCGACGGTCAGGCGAGACCCAACGGCGCGGGCCGCGACGTCGGCGCCGACGAATACGTACCGTAGCTAGTCGAGACGCTCGCGACACGGGAAGTCGCACGTCTTGCGATGGGCGCAGTCATACGCGCAGCCCGCCGAGAGCGCGAACATCGTCAGCACCTCGTCGGCGGCGCCGGTCGGCACCGCACGGCGAGCGGCCTTTGCGGCAGCGGCGAGCGAGGTCGCATCGCTCGCGTACGGCGTGTCGATGAAGCCGAGGCGGAACAGCGTGTCGCGCACGATCCGGTGCGGCGTGACCGTGAAGTCGCCGAGGTCGTCGTAACGGATCACGCCGAGCCGCGCGAGCATGTCCATGATCCAGAACAGCTCGGTGCGGAACAGGCCGCGGCCGAGCGCAGCATCGAGGGACGCGAATGCCTCGGCAGCG
Organism: Kofleriaceae bacterium; assembly: GCA_013368795.1. Lineage (GTDB taxonomy): Bacteria > Myxococcota_A > Polyangia > Haliangiales > Haliangiaceae > JABFXX01. The sequence continues at coordinate 3,011 of JABFXX010000657.1, read as the reverse complement.
GAGGCGCGCCCCTCGAGCGAGGACGCGAGCTCCGGGACTTCGGCGCAGCGGCGGGCGGCGAGCGACGCGAGCATGAGTGCGCGCGCATCGACCTGCGCCGGGAGGTTTTCGGGGACGATGCCCTGGTAGAGGTCACCGAGCACGCCGGCCTTGTCGAGCGCGGAGTAGGCGGCGACGACGGCCGCGCGATCGCGATCGAGGCGGAATGCGAGCGCGGCGGCGACCGCGATGCGATAGAGGACCTCGTCGGCGTTCTCGACCCACTGCTCGGGATCGAGCTGGAAGTCCGAGGGCTGGTACGTGACCGAGGTCTTGTTGACGTCGCTCCACCACGAGCCGATCTTCTTGGTGGTTTCGGCGAGGACGTCGTCGGAGAAGCCGGACGCGAACCGCGACACCGGGACGGCGCGATCGCGGCCGCGTGCGGAGGGGACGCCGTCGGCGTTCAGGTGACGGAGCGGCGCCGGTAGCGGGGAGCCGGCGGGCGCGGCGGCGGAGACCGGAATCGAGGTTTCGGTGGACGCACCGACTTCGGCGGAGGGGGCCGCGGTGTCCTCGTCGGAGACGTTGGGGATGACCGGATCGGGCGACGGCTTGTACTCGGCGAGGAACTCGTCGGCATCGACGGCGTGACCGAGCGAGATGTAGCGATCCATGCGAGGACCGGCGGCCATCGCGATGCCGATCGTGCGAAGGAGGCCGGAGGCGAGTCCGATCTGCAGCCAGTTCTCGAGCGCGGGGCGCGACGGGACGATGCCCTTGAACGAGGCAGAGCCGAGATACTTGTAGATCTCGTCCTTGCCGTAGGCGCGCTGCGAGATGAGGTCGAGGATCGTCTTGCCGAGGAGAGGGTTCAGCTCCCACAGGCGATCGAGGACGGCGTGCGCGGTGTCGTCGTCGGTGGAGGCCGAGGCGAGCGCCTGCATGAACGGCGACGGCGAGACCGTGGAGCCGCCGACGCCGAGGAAGCGCAGCATCGTGACGGGGCGCTCCTTGTCCCAGAGCTTGGCGCCGCGGAGACGCGAACGGAAGTCGCGGAAGGATTCGCCCTTCGCGGGCGTGTCTTTGCAAACGCGCACGAGAGCCGCGAGCGCGCCGCGCTGATCGAGGCCGATCGGCGGGAAGTCCACCACCTGAAGCATCGGCACGAAGGTAACACCTGCGGCGCGTCGTCGCGCGGCGGGGCGGATGCGAGTTGCTCGTAACGTGCGCGTGTGTTGGACTTCGAGGATGTCCCTCGGACTGATCGTCGTCGCTTCCCTGGCGACGCTGATCTTCCCGGGCCTGGGCCAGGGACTTGCGGGCCGGCGGATACGGATGGTGGCGTTCGCGGCGTTCGATGTGGTCGCGACGCTCGCGGTTCTCGTCAGCGTGTGGTTTGCGCTCGTGAACCTGACGTGCCGGATCGTCGCCTCGATCGATGCATGGCGCTGTCTGCGCGGCGGTGATAGTGCGCGGCGGGCGAACTGGACGCTCACTGCGATCGCCGTCTTGATCGGCGCGGTCGGGATGGCTGCGTCGGATCAGGTGATCGAGGGGTTCAAGATCCCGTCGTCGTCGATGTATCCGACGCTGGTGATCGGCGACCACGTGTACGTCGACAAGCTGTCGGTGAGGTGGAAGCCGCCAGAGCGCGGCGAGGTGATGGTGTTCACGCAGCCGTGCTCGCGTTACACGTTCATCAAACGCGTGATCGCGCTGCCCGGCGACACGGTCGAGGTCAGGTGCAGCATCGTGTACGTCAACGGCAAGGCGCTGCCGGCGACGCTCGTCGACGCGCACGCGAGCTACCAGGACCACGACGAGAGCCGCGGCGAGTGGATCGCGCGTCAGTGCAGCCGCTATCGCGAGAGCCACGGCGGGCACTCGTACGAGACGTTCTCCGACGCGGAACGGCCGGAGCGCGGCACGACCACGGCCGACGTGCACGACTTCCCGCGACGCGAACGCGCGTTCTTGCCGCCGAGCTGCACGCAGAGCGGGTTCTACGAGCCGAAGCCGGGCGCGGTGACGCAGCCGATCGGCAAGATCGTCGAGACGAAGCTGGAGAGCGAGGCCAGCGCGTGCGAGCCGCAGCTGCACTTCGTCGTGCCCGCCGGCGGCTTCTTCGTCATGGGCGACAACCGCAACAACGCGAACGACTCGCGTAACTGGGGCGTGGTGCCGAACGAGCTGGTGATCGGCCGGCCGGTCGGCATCTACTACTCGAATATCGTCGAGGGTGGGTGGAGTCGGTTCGGCGCGCTCGAGTGATCAGAGCGCGCGCGTCCACGCGATGTGGTGATCGTCGAACGCGTGGCGCCAGTCCCCGCCCCACTCCCAGCCGAGCTCGTCGAGCATCGCGACGACGGGACCGGGCCGCACGATCATGCCGGGCCGCACGGTGGTGCGATCGGCGAATGCTTCGCCCTCGGGAGGCAACAGGCGATCGGGACGTCGCCACGGGTTCTCGACGGGATTGATGTCGATCGCGCGGCCGAGCGCGTGCTGGGAGAGGAGCTGCGTGCCCGCGATGACGCGGAAGTTGAACGCCGACGAGTTGTCGGCGCTCATCGAGCGATCGTCGTCGGCATCGTAGTCGTCGACGAGCTTCATCTGCCGGATCGGGAACCCCAGCTGGTAGAGGCGGCGAAACACCTCGACCGCGCGCCTCGCGAGCGGCGCGGCGACGACGAGCTCGCCGCGCGCGATCTCGCCGTCGAACGTCACGTGATCGAGCTCGAGATACGCGAGGTCGGCAAAGCGAGGGCAGCGAGGATCGTCGCGCCACGACTTGTTCGCGATCCGCACGCACACGGCCTCGGGCAGCGCATGGATCGCCGCGGTGAATGCGCGCGACGGCGGCGACAGCAGCGCGCTCACCGCGCGCTCCAGCACCGCAGGGTCGAGTCGACCATCGCTAGTCCTCGGCGGCGGCGGGCTCGGACGCAGGCGGCGTCTGCTGCGCGGGTTGCGGGGCCTTCGCCTTCGGCGCGGGCGGCGCGGCGGGCTCGGCCGTCGCGGGCGATGCG
>JABFXX010000021.1 GCA_013368795.1 Kofleriaceae bacterium | reverse complement strand
GTCGGCGAGCATCCGACGCGCGATCGGCCGCGTCGCCGACAGATCCTCTGCCTCCTCCGGATCGTCGACGAGGTCGGCGACGATCGGCACGCCGGTCCGGCCGACGCGCGCCTTCCACCGGCCGATCCGCATCGCGTGCGCGTACTCGTACATCGATGCGTACGACGGCCTCGGCCAGCCGCGATCGATCCCCTGCGCGAGCGGCGCGAGCGAGCTACCCTGTGCGTCGTCGAACGACGGCTTGCCGAGCGCGTCGAGCATCGTCGGCAACAGGTCGACGCCCTCGGCGCCCTCGTCGACGACCGTGCCGGTCGGGAACCGCGACGGATCGTGGACGAGCAGTGGCACGCGCACGAGCGAGTCGCGCAGCGAGCCGCCGTGCCCGCACCGATCATCCTCGAACAGCTCCTCGCCGTGATCGGCGGTGATGATCAGCATCGTCTGATCCCAGATGCCCCACGACTTCAGCTTCGCGACGAGCCGACCGACCATCTTGTCGTGGTAGCTGATCGCGGAGTCGTAGATCGCGCGCAGCCGCTCGATGTCCTCCTTCGGCGGGATGATGCTGCAGCCCATCCTGCCCGGCTGAAAGCCGAGGTCCTTCGCGGTGCCGTAGTGCTTGAACGGGCCCTTGTACGGCCCCGGCGAATAGATATCGATCCACGGCTTGCGCGCGATCCACGGGCCGTGCGTATCGATCGTTCCCATGAACAGGAACTCGGGAACGTCGCGATGCTTGTCGAGCTTCTCGAGCGATGCAGCGAGGATCTTCTCGCCGAACAGGACGCCGTTGATGACGCCTTGCTCGCGCATCATGTTGCGGAAGTCGCGGAACCCGCGCGCGTAGCCGCCGTCCTCGTTGACGAAGCCGTTGCCGGTCACCGCGAGCGTGTAGAGCCCGGCCTTCGTCAGCTGCTCGCCGAGGATCTCGAATGCGCGATCGATCTTCCACGAGCCGCCGGTGCCGGCCATCCGCACGTTGTGCACGGCGGGATACAGCGACGTCCACATGCTCGAGTGGCTCGTCTGCGACTCGTTGCCCTGCACGTAGAACTGCCGGAACACCGTGCTCGACTTCGCGAGCTCGTCGAGGTTCGGCGTCTGCGCCCGCGCGCCCGGCGTGAACGCGGGCACCTTGTCGGCGCGCAGCGCATCCATGATCCACAGGATCACGTACTTCGGTGGGTCGGCCTTCGGCAGCGCCTCCGGCGCCGGTCCGTGCAGCGTGATGCGCGGATGGACGAGCTTCGCGCGCGGGCAGTCGCGCGCCGTCAGGCTGAGCCGGACGACCTTGCCGGCGATCGCCGACAGATCGACGCGCTCGCGATCCGCGCCGAGCAGGCCACCGACGAAGCTCGCGTCGCCCGCGCGGGCGCCGACCTCGACGTGGCAGCCGGCGACAACCTCGCCGACGAGGTGCGCGCCTTCGGGAATCTCGACGTACCAGGTCAAGCTCGCGTGCTCGGCGAGCTCGAGCGCGTCGCGCTGCGCGTCGAACGTCGCGGCGTCGAGCGGGTTCTGATCGCCGGGCGGATGCAGCGCGCCGATCCGCACCCACTGGATCGCTGCCTTCTTCCTGCCCTTGCCGAGCGTCTCGAACGTGATCGTGTTCTCGCCGGCCGTGAACCGATCCGCGTCGACCGCGACGCCGACCGTCTGCCAGCCCGGCTCGAGCGGCACCGGCTTCTGCTTGCTCGCCGCGCGGCCGTTGACCTTCACCGCGAGCGACTGCTTCGGATCCTCGACGTTCACGCGCAGCGTGATCTGCGTCGGCAGCGGCTGCTCGGGGATGATCGGCACGTCGATCGATGCGCTGCGATCCGCCAGTGCCGCGCGCGCGCCGCCGATCTGCGCGCCGAGGTGCCAGCGCGGTGCCGGCATGCCGAACCGCGTGTACCGCGCGAACGATGCATTCGTCGCGTCGAGCACGAGCTCGCCGTCGACGCCGCGATGCGCGGTGTGCCGGTTGTCGACGAGCTTCCAGACCGCGTGCTCGGGCCTCACTTCCTTGGGCCGCGACGGAGCCGCATCGACGACGATCGCGACCGCGGCGTCGGCCGGCCGCGGCGCTGCATCGTCCCGCTTGTGCTCCTTGCCCTTGCACGCGATCAGCGCCGCGAGGAGGAGGACCCTACGAGCTCCCACTACCCTGGGGTACCACGTGGCCTCGGCGTTCTCCACACAACGAAGCGGCTCGCGCGATGCACGCCTCGATCCTGCTGAAAAGGAGACAGCCATGGCCACTACGAAGAACGACGGCGGGCAGCCACAGGAGACCCGCCAACCACAACAACAACAATCAGGACAGCAGCAGGGACAACCACAAGGTCAACAGCTCGCCGGACGAGAGCGCAGCCAGCCGCTGAGGCGCGAACCGCTGCAGCAAATGATGCGGAACCCGTTCCGGCTCATGCGCGAGATGATGACGGACCCGTTCCGCTTCATGCAGATCTCGGCGTTCCCCGAGCTGTCTGCAGAAGCGGGGTGGAACCCGAGCTTCGAGGTCCGGGAAACGGACGATGCGTTCGTGTTCAAGGCCGACATGCCGGGCGTTCGCGCCGACGATGTCGACATCTCGCTCGAAGCGAACGAGCTGAGGATCTCCGGCAAGCGCGAGCAAGAACACGAGCTCGACGAGGGCCGGTACCACACCTACGAGCGCGAGTTCGGCAACTTCACGCGCACGTTCCTCCTTCCGGATACGGCGGATCTCGATAAGGTCCGCTCGGATCTGAAGGACGGCGTGCTGTCGCTCGTCGTGCCGAAGAAGTCGACCGCCGCGCAGCAGCGCCGCAAGATCCAGATCGGCTCGGGCGCGAAGTCATAGCGTAAGGACTGCAGCTTGCAGCGACACCTCTACATGGATCGGAGCAGGCCACAGGAAGCTAGTCGCACGGACGTGGCGGAGCTTGCCCCGCACCGTGCGCAGAGCCCGCTCCTTGCCGTCGGCACGAAGGCTCCCGAGTTCGAGCTGAAGTCGACGCCCGACCAGCGCGTCACGCTGTCGTCGTTCCTCGGGCAACCGGTCGTGCTCGTGTTCTATCCCGCGGACTGGAGCCCCGTGTGCGGCGACCAGCTCGCGCTCTACAACGAGCTGCACGATGAATGGCGGGCGCACCATGCCCAGCTCCTCGGCATCTCGGTCGACCAGACCTGGTGCCACCTCGCGTACGCCCGCGATCGAAAGCTGCGGTTTCCGCTGCTGTCCGACTTCGAGCCCAAGGGCGAGGTCGCGAAGCGCTATGGAGCGTACGAGCACACCGAGGGCACCGCCGCACGTGCGCTGTACGTGATCGACACGTCCGGCGTCATCGCGTGGAACTTCCTGGCGCCGAGCGGGATCAATCCCGGCGCTGACGGCATCCTCGATGCCCTCGAGCACCTGCAGGGCAAGAGAGGCAGGGAGGCATGACCCGGCTCAGAGCTGGCGTGACGAATGACGACCACGTGCGGGGCATCCCGAGCGCGGCCATCACGCTCCTCGAATACGGCGACTACGAGTGTCCGTTCTGCGGCGAGGCGTTCTGGGTGCTGCGCCAGATCGAGGAGCGATTCGCGAAGGACCTCCGGTTCGTGTTCAGGAACTTCCCGCTGACCGAGATCCATCCCCTGGCGATGGTCGGAGCCGAGGCAGCGGAGGCCGCCGACGCGCAGGGCAAGTTCTGGGAGATGCACGACGCGATCTACGAGAACCAGCAGGCGCTATCGCCGGAGATGCTGGTGGCGCTCGCCGACCGTCTCGCACTCGATGTCGACCGTTTCGAGGAGGATGTCGACTCTCATCGCTTTGCCGGAAAGATTCACCGGGACTTCATGACCGGGGTGCGCAGCGGCGTGAACGGCACGCCGACGCTGTTCATCAACGGCTACCGCTTCGATGGTCCCGTCGATTTCACGCTGCTCTCGCGTGCGATAGAGGAGGCCCGCGCCGGCGAGTACGTCGCAGGCCCCTGACAGTCGCGCGTTGCCACCCACGCAGCGACGTCATCGCACGCGAGACAGCTACGGCCGTCTGCCACGCACAGTAGGACGTGACAGGCGGCCGGTCGTTTTTTTCGGTGGCGACTACGAGCGCTTGTCGCCGTCGCCCTTGAGCTTCGCGAACGGGTTGTTCGTGAACCCGGAGACGCCCCAGTTCGCCTGCGGCTGCCCCTCGTCGCGGCGCGGGCCACGGTCGTCGCGGCGCGGTCCACGACCTCCGCCCTGATCGCGGAACTGCTGGTCGCGCGGACCGCCCTGATCGCGAGGCCCCCGGTCGTCACGACGGGGACCGCGTCCACCGCCGCCCGGACCACGGAACTGCTGGTCGCGAGGTCCGCCCTGATCGCGCGGACCACCCTGGAAC
>JABFXX010000662.1 GCA_013368795.1 Kofleriaceae bacterium | reverse complement strand
GTTCGCGATCGCCGAGCTCGCGCGGCCGATGCCGCCGAACTGGTCGCCGCTGCCTGCCGTCGGCGCGTCGCTCGTCGCCGGCGTCCTCGATCCCAGCTTCATCGCGCTGCCCGCGATCGCCGGCATTCGCTTCCTGCGCGGTCCGTGGCCGCAGCCGCGCGGCTCGGTCGCGCTGCCGCTCGCCGGCATCCTCGGCATCGGCCTTGCCGTGCTCGCCGCGCTCGCCCACGACGGGATGTTCGCCGACCTCTGGCTCGTCTGGTCCGATCGCGCGCAGGCTCACGCGCCGCTCCCCGACGTGCTCGCGCGAATGGGCGACCTGCTCGGGCCGATCAGCGCCGTCGCCGCGGCCGCCGGCATCGCGAACTGCGCGACGCGCGGGATGTTCGCCGCGTCGAGCGTCGTCGGCGTCGCGGCCGGTGCGATCGCGGTCGATCTGGTCACCGGTGAGGTCGGCACGGCCACGCCGATCGTCGCCGCGCTTGGCGCAGGCGTCGCGATTTCCCGGCTGACCGCGATGGTCCGCTGGCCCGCCGGCCAGGCGTTCGTCGGCGGCGTCGTCGGATTCATGCTCGTCGTCGCGCCCGCTCTGGCTCTCGCCGTCCGCTGAACGCGCTATGGTTCCCCCGCGATGGAAGTCGTCCGCGGACATCAGAACGCCCCGGCGTGGCAGCACGGCGCGGCGCTCGCGATCGGCAACTTCGACGGCGTTCACGTCGGCCATCGCGCGCTGATCGCGCGTGCTCGCGAGCTCGCGGCCGCGCACGGCAGCCGCACCGTCGCGCTGACGTTCGATCCGCACCCGTCGATGCTGTTCTCCGGCAAGTGCCCACCGATCCTCGCGTCGCTGGCGCGCCGGATCGAGCTGCTCGGCGAGGCCGGCGCGGATACCGTCGTGGTCGAGCCGTTCACGCGCGACCTCGCCGCGAAGGCGCCGCACGCGTTTGTCGACGACATCCTGATCCACTCGCTGTCGGCGCGCGCGATCGTCGTCGGTTACGACTTCTCCTATGGCCAGGGCCGCACCGGCACGACCGACGCGCTGCGCGCGCACGGCGGCCGCGCTGGCATCGAGGTCAGCATCGTCCCGGCCGTCGAGGTGAACGGCGAGGTCGCGTCGTCGACCCGGATTCGCAGCTACCTTCGCGACGGCGACCTCCCGGCGGCAAACCGCATGCTCGGCCGGCGCTGGGATAGCGACGGCGTCGTCGTCCACGGCGCGAAGCGCGGCCGGCAGATCGGCATCCCGACCGCGAACATCCACACCGATTGCGAGCTCCCGGTCAGGCCCGGCATCTACGCGGTGACGCTCGCGGCCGAGGGCGGCGAGCCGATGCCGGCGGTCGCGAGCCTCGGGACCAACCCGACGTTCGTCGAGGGCGGCGGCCTCGTGCTCGAGGTCCACGTGCTCGACTTCGACGGAGATCTCTACGATCAGCGGGTGCGAACTGCGTTCGTCGAGCACCTGCGCGACGAGGCGAAGTTCGATTCGGTCGACGCGCTGCTCGCCCAGATCCGCCTCGACATCGACGCAGCGCGCCGAATCCTCGCCCGTTAGCAACAGTGTGTCGCACGAGGCGCCAATGAGGCGCCGGCGCCTCGACCGCGTGAGACCGGCGGTCCACACGATGGATGGCGGATGTCATGCCAGCCGCGTTGGAGGACCGAGAGCCGTCGTGTCTGATGTGGCCGTTTCCGGGGAGGCCTCCATGCGTTTTCGTACCGTCGCGATCGTCGCCGCACTGTCTGCCGGGCTCAGCCAGACCGGCAGCGCCTACGCGCCTCAAAAGGGCGCCGAGACCACCGTCACCGCCGGACGCGCCGCGCGTCTTCACCGCGACGTGACGTGGCGCGCTCCGCAAGGCGCGCTCGCCGGCCTGCCGGGCTGGCGCGTGATCTGGGATCGCGACATCGACGTTCCGCTGCGCATGTGGGGCGCGCCGGTCGCCGCGCCGGGTGCCAATGGCAACGCGCTCACCGCCGAGCTTGCCGCTCGCAAGTTCCTCGCCGAGCACATCGCGCTGCTCGCGCCGGGCGCTCGCGTCGACGACTTCACGCTCCTCGCGAATGACCTGACCGGCTCGCTCCGCACCGTCACGTTCGCGCAGCGTGCGTTCGGCCTGCGCGTGCTCGGCAGCTCCGTCGCGTTCACGTTCTCGCACGACAACCTCATCTCGATCGCGTCGACCGCGATCCCGAACGTCGCCGCGAACGTCAAGCTCGCCGGTGGTGCGCTCGCGCCCTCGCGCCTCGCGAGCACCGCGAAGAGCTGGCTCGCGGCGGACGGCCACACGGTCGACGTCAAGGCGTACGGCGAGCGCGTGATCGTTCCGATCGTCCATGCCCGCGGCCGCGCGCTCGCGCCGTCGATCGCGTATCGCGTCGCCGATACCGTCACGGTCGAGTCGTCGTCGGAAAAGGAGATCGGTCGCTGGGACGTGTGGCTCGACTCGGTCGACGCTGCGCCGATCGCGCGTCGCTCGACGCTGATGTTCGCGTCGGGCAAGGTCCTGTTCGACACGCCGGATCGCTACCCGGGCGGCACTCGCAACGCGAAGGCCGCGCCCGAGGCGACGCACCAGCTCGCCGTCGGCGCTGCCACCCCCGCGCCGGTCACGTCGCTGATGGACGGCACGATCACGTGGGCCGACACGTCGACCGTCACCGTGACGCCGGGCCTCGTCGGTCCGAGGGTCAAGATCACGAACCGCGCCGGCGCGCTCGCGACCGACGCGCTGCAGCTCGCCCCGAACGCGACCGTGACGTGGAGCAAGGCGAGCGACGAGCTCGCCGACGCGCAGCTCATCTCGTTCGTTGCCGCGAGTGTCGGCAAGCAGTTCGCGCGCACGCGCCTCCCGGCAAGCGCGCAGCTCCTCGCGTGGCTCGACGGTCAGATTCCGGTGTTCGTCAACGAGAACCAGACCTGCAATGCGGTCTCGTCCGGCAACGACATCCACTTCTACCGGTCGAACTCGCAGTGCGAGAACACCGGTCGCATCACCGACGTCGTCTATCACGAGTTCGGTCACTCGGTTCACGCGCAGTCGGTCATCGACGGTCTCGGCAATTTCGAGGCAGCGCTGAGTGAAGGCCTCGCAGACACGCTCGCCGCATCGATCACGAACGATCACGGCATGGGCCGCGGCTTCTTCCGCACCAACGAGCCGCTGCGCGACCTCGATCCGGTCGGCGTCGAGAAGCGCTGGCCGGAGGACGCCACCGGCGAGCCGCACGACGACGGCGAGATCATCGCCGAGACGCTGTGGGATCTCCGCACGAACCTCCAGAACGACCTCGGTGCCGACGCCGGCTTCGAGAAGTTCCTCACGCTCTACTTCGGTTGCCTCTCGCGCGCGGCCGACATCCCGTCGGCGTACGCCGAGGTCCTCGTCGTCGACGATGACGACGGCAACCTCGCGAACGGCACGCCGAACCAGTGCGCGATCACCGAGGCGTTCGCGCGCCACGGCCTCGTCGATCCGTCGGTGACGCTCGGCCTCGAGCCGCCGGTCCGCGAGGGCTACAAGATCTCGCTCACCGCGCAGGTGCCCGACGCCGTAGCCGAATGCCCGCCGCCGAACGTCACCGGTGGCACGCTCACCTGGAAGCCGACCGGCGGCACCACCGCCGACATCCCGCTCGCCGCGAGCGGCAACACGTGGTCGGCGAACATCCCGACGCAGCCCGACGGCACCGTCGTCCTCTATCACGTCACGCTGCAGCTCTCGGACGGCTCGTCGGTGAGCTACCCGCAGAACCCGGCCGATCCCGAGTACCAGTTCTACGCCGGCAACGTGCAGACGCTGTGGTGCGCGGACTTCGAGAACGGCATCGCCGACTGGACGGTCGCTGGTACCGCGGGGCGCACCGAGTGGGAGGCCGGCATGCCGATGGGCCTCGGCGGTGATCCGACGGCCGCGCACGGCGGCACCGGCGTGCTCGGCATCGACCTCGGCACGACCGGCAACATGGACGGCGTCTATCGCGCGCGCACGACGCAGTCCATCGAGTCGCCGGAGATCGACCTCCAGGGCAACACCGCCGTGCGCCTCCAGTACTGGCGCTGGCTCAACGTCGAGGACGGCGTGTTCGACAAGGCGACGATCAGCGCGAACGATGCCGTCGTGTGGACGAACTTCGCGTCGGCGAGCCAGCAGACCAATGGCGTCAGCCACACCGACAAGGAGTGGCGGTTCCAGGACGTCGACCTCAGCGCGCAGACCGCGGGTGGCAAGATCAAGCTGAAGTTCGCGCTCGAGAGCGATCCGGGCCTCGAGCTCGGTGGCTGGACGGTCGACGACGTCTGCCTCGTGATCGCCGGCCCGCCGTCGTCGAACTGTGGCAACAACAACGTCGACGAGGGCGAGACCTGCGATGACGGCAACACCGTCGACGGCGATGGCTGCTCGGCGACGTGCACCGCCGACGGCGAGTCCGGCAGCGACGAAGGTGGCTGCTGCAGCGCCTCGACGAATCCGGCGAGCGCGCTTGCGCTGGCGTTCCTGACGCTCGGCTTCGTCGTCCGCCGCCGCCGCCGCACGTAATCACTTCATCGGCGGTGGGCTCGCGAGGCACGCCTGCAGCTCGGTGGTCTGCGTCCAGCCGCACTTGCCGTCGGTCTGGCGCTCGCACGTCGCGTTGTCGTAGCACGCGTACTCCGGCCGGAACTCGCAGGTCGTCATGACCTGGTTCTCGGGCTCCGTGCAGATGGTGCCGCTGCAGCCGCTCCTCGCGCAGTCGGGCGGCGTCTCTTGCTGGACCGCGACGCTGCTGCCGCGGTCCGGCGCGGGGGGCTCATTCGTCGCGGGCGGGTTCGACTTACCGCCGCAAGCGACGACGAACATCAAGCCAAGTGCGAATCGCATGCTGCGACTGTAGCCGCTCAGACGGCGACAGGCAGCACGCGGCGGCGCACGAGCTTGATCGAGAGCAAGCGGTACAGCATCTTGCTCACCTCGAAGCTGCCCATCCGCGACTTGCGGATGATGTCCTTCACCGTGTTCTTGCCGTTGACGAGCTCGAGCACGGCGAGCTCCTCGCGCGTGAGCCGGCCGCGTCCCATCTGCGCGACCGAGTCCTCGTTGCGCAGGAACACGACATCGAAGTTGTCGATCGCGCGCTCGATGAGGTGCCACTCGTCGACGCGGCGATAGCCCTCCATGAGGACGGCCTCGACGTCGAGGCCGAGCGCAGCGTCGATCACCGACGGCGGGAGCTCCATGCCGGCGGAGAACCGGAACCGGCCGTGGCGCCAGCGCAGGATCTCGTAGATGAGCTCGCTCGACTGGCGCGTGAGGCACGCCTTGAGATCGGTCTCGCTGATGTGGCCGAGCTTGGTGAGCGCCTGGCCGAGGAGGCGTGCGCCGGTGTGGAGCGATCGCGACTCGAGGAACGACTCGAAGTCGGTGCGGCTCATGAGCTCGGCATCGAGCACGAACCGGCCGAGCAGGAACTCGTCGGGCACGCCTTCGGCGATCGCCTGATCGACGCGGCCGCGGCGGAAGTAGATGTCGACGCGCGCTCCGGAGCGCTCGACCGTGAGCACGCCCGATTGCTCCTGCACGTCGAGCAGCTGCAGGACCTCGGCGAGCGGGACGACGCGGAGGTCGCCGCGCAGGCCGGGCAGGCCTTCCGAGAACAGACCGAGATCGATCGAGCCGAGCATGCGCGCGAGCGCGCCGTCGTCGAGTGCGGACTTGATCGCATCGGCGATCGCGGCGGCATCGGTCGTGATGCGTGCGCCGTCGTCACGCGACTCGTTCGCGAGCGCGAACAGCGCGGCGATGCGTGCGCTGACGACATCGGAGACCTGGCTGCGGAGCTGACCGAGGGCGGATCCCTTCGCGTGGGAGCGATCGGCATCGTCGGTCGCGGCGAGATCTTCACCGGTGACGAGCGAGGGGTGCTCTTCGTCCACGCCGGGGCCGCCGTACTTGCCGATCGTGTGCTGCACCACGGCGGTGATCGCCTCGGGCGAAAACGGCTTGGTGATGTAGTCGACGATCCCCATCACCTTCACGAAGCGCTCGCCGACCTGGTCGCCCTTCGCGCTCATCAAGATCACGGGGATGTCGCGAAGCTTCGCGTCGGCGGTCAGCTCCCGACAGAACTGGTACCCGTTCATCCGCGGCATCACGAAGTCGAGCAGGATGAGGTCCGGCCGCTGCGTGCGGACCGAGGTGAGACCCTGTTCGCCGTCGGCTGCGGTCTGCACCTGATAGCCGGCTTTCGTCAGCACCAGTTGCACCACCTTGGTGATGGTGGGGCTGTCGTCGATTACGAGGACCAGCTCGCCGGCCATGTGCGTCTTTCCCTCACTCCGCAGGACACCTGCGGGGACGCCATCTTATGTGCTCCCCAATTGGTTGTCACCGCCACTTGGAGGTACTTCCTCGATTGGTGACGTAAGGGCCACCGTGGTAGCGTTCTCAGAGCGTGCCCAACCGCGAGGGAGACTGGGAGCATTACCCCAGGAAATTCGGCAAGTATCATCTGCTTGCCCCCCTGGCCCAAGGAGGGATGGGAGCGCTTTACCTTGCCGTAACGGGTGACCGCGGTCTCGAGCGCATGATGGTCATCAAGACCGTCTTGCCGCACCTCGCCGACGCCGAGTACGTCGCGCGATTCCGCGACGAGGCAAAAGTTGTCGTGAAGCTGTCGCACGGCAACCTGATCCCGGTCTTCGATGCCGGCCTGGTGGGCGGCGAGCTGTTCCTCGCGATGGACTTCGTGGAAGGCCGCGACCTCCGCGCGGTGTGGAACCGCTGCGCGAAGAAGCAGGTCGCGTTCCCGATCGACGTCGCGGTCTACATCGTCAAGGAGCTGTGCCGCGGCCTCGCGTACGCGCACAGCTTCCCGGATCTCAATCTCGTTCACCGCGACATCTCTCCGCCCAACGTCCTCGTCTCTTACACGGGCGAAGTGAAGCTGACTGACTTTGGCCTCGCGTCGTCGACGCTGAAGCTGGAGAAGACGGCGCCCGGCATCATCTACGGCAAGGTCGCGTACATGTCGCCGGAGCAAGCGCGCGGCGAGAAGCTCGACGGCCGCAGCGACATGTATGCGACCGGCATCGTCCTGTGGGAGCTGCTCACCGGGCGCCAGCTGTTCCCGCCCGGCAAGGATCAGCCGCAGGACCTGCTCGCGCGTGCGAAAAATCCCGAGGTCATGCGGCCGAGCAAGCGCGCGCCGCGCGTGCCGGTCGAGCTCGACGAGATTTGCCTGAAGGCGCTCGCCGCCGACAAGGCCGATCGCTACGCCGACTGCGACGAGATGCGCATGGCGCTGCAGTCGTGGCTCGCGACGAACGCGCCGACGACCGACGGTACGCGGATGTCGACGTTCCTCCAGGAGCTGTTCTCCGAGGACATCGTCCGCGAACGCGCCGAGCGCAACGAGATGATCTCGCGCGTCCGCACGCGCGCGCTGACGCTGCCGCCGACCGACGAGCTGCGCCAGCTGATCGAGAAGAGCGACAAGGTGTCGCTCGCCTCGATCGCCAAGCAGGAAGAGGACGCCGCGCCCGTGCGCAAGCCGGGCTCGGTCGGCCGCCGCGCGAGCGATCGCGGCGATCACGGCAGCGACCGCCGTCGCGAGAGCGATCGCCGGCTCGAGAACAAGAAGACGGCGCTCCAGTCGAGGAACCCGAACGACTCGTCGGGCGTCCAGGCCGCGACCGCGCTCGCGACGCAGCCGATCGAAGAGGCTCCCGAGCTCGGCATCGGCTCGGAGATCGATGGCCGCTACCGCGTCACCGAGCTGATCGGTGAAGGCGGCATGGGCAAGGTCTACCTCGCCGAGCACATCGAGATCGGCAAGCGCGTCGCGCTCAAGGTCTTGCACCCGAGCTACTCGCGCATGCCCGATCTCGTCGAGCGATTCCGCCGCGAGGCGCGCGCCGCATCGAAGATCGGACACCCGAACATCGTCGACGTCACCGACTCCGGTGCGACCGCCGACGGCAGCGTGTACTTCGTCATGGAGTACCTCGAGGGTGTCGAGCTC
Organism: Kofleriaceae bacterium; assembly: GCA_013368795.1. Lineage (GTDB taxonomy): Bacteria > Myxococcota_A > Polyangia > Haliangiales > Haliangiaceae > JABFXX01. The sequence goes on along the minus strand of JABFXX010000662.1, from coordinate 9,590 downwards.
GGCTCGATCATCGAGCGCGAGGGCGCCCTCGACATCGCGCGTGCGCTGCGCATCACCGGCCAGATCTGCCGCGCGCTGTCGGCGGCCCACCGCGAAGGCATCATCCATCGCGACCTCAAGCCGGAGAACATCTTCCTCATCACGCGCGGCGGCGAAGCCGACGTCGTGAAGGTGCTCGACTTCGGCATCGCGAAGACGACCGAGGCCGAGGCAGCGCGCGAGCGCAGGCTGACGAGCCCGGGCATGGCGATGGGCACGCCCGAGTACATGGCGCCCGAGCAGGCCGCCGGCCGCCCGGCCGACGCGCGCACCGACGTCTACTCGCTCGGCGCGATCATGTACGAGATGGTCACGGGCATTCCCCCGTACCAGGGCGAGAACTTCATGGAGATCCTGACGAAGAAGGCGACGCAGGATCCGCCCGAACCGCTCTCCATTCGCTCCGAGCTGCCGCAGCCGGTCTCCGACCTCGTGATGGCGTCGATGTCGCGCAATCCCGATCAGCGGCCGCAGTCGATGGAGTCGCTCGAGTACGAGCTCAACAAATGCCTCTCCGGTCGTGGCCAGGCCGTCGCGTCGATCCTCGGCATGACGACCGACGCGAACGTTGTCGCGACGCTCAACCCCGGCCTGTCGATGCGCAACCTCGACAGCGGCATCGTCAACCTGCCGTCGGCGGGACGCGCGTCGACGCACACGCACGAAGGTGCCTGGGAGACGCGCTCGGGCGTGTCGCGCGGCCTCTACAACAGCGGCCCGGTCCAGCATCCGACCTCGCATCCAACGCCGTCGGGCCCGGTGCGGCTGCCGAGCGACCCCGGGATCCAGATGGTCCCGGCGGCGAGCGGTCAGATGCCGCGCGCCGCGTCGCCGAGCCAGTTCTCGCGCGCGGGCACGCCGCTGCCGGTCGCCTCGCACATCGCGTCCGCGCCGATCCTCGGCGAGTCGACCGAGATTTCGCCGCCGCTCGACGTGAACCCGCGCGGCGGGCTCGCGACGTTTGGCTGGGTGATGCTGATCCTGATCCTGCTCGGCGGTGGTGGCGCGCTCGCGTACGTCATGCTGTTCCAGAACAAGCAGGAGCCGGTCGTCATCCCGGCGAAGGTCGACGACTCGGTCGGCAGCGCCGTCGAGAGGGAGAAGCCCGAGATCGAGCGGCCGAAGAAGAAGTCCTCGAAGGAAGACCGGGACCGCGACCGCGACCTCAAGGACTCGAAGAGCGAGTCCAGGTCCGAGACGAAGGCAGAGCCCAAGTCCGAGGCCAAGGCCGATATGAAGGCCGTCGCCGAGCCCGAGCAAAAGGCCGAGAGCAAGGACGACAAGACGCCGGCGAAGGCGACCAAGAAGGTCGCGGCCGCCAGCGACGTGAAGGGCACGCCAGCGCAGCTCTCCGAGGCCGCCAAGAAGGCCGAGGCCGCGGGCGACTGGGAGACCGTGCTCGTCGCCTACCAGAAGCTCGAGAAGGCGAAGGGCTACAAGTTCCCCGGCTGGGCCGTCTACAAGCAGGCGTGGGCGTACTTCCAGCTCAACGACACCGCGAATGCCCAGTCGCTCGCGCAGAAGGCGTCGACGATGCCGGGCAACCAGAAGAGCGACGCGAAGCTCCTCTATGCCGACGCGCTGTTCAAGCAGGGCGACTTCAAGCGCGCGAAGGACTTCTACATCGGCCTGCGCAAGCAGGTGCCGGCGTCGCAGAAGGCGCAGCTGTCGAAGAAGATCGCGAGCTGCAACCAGAAGCTCAAGCTTCCGGACCGCGACGGCATTACCGACTAGCCGAAACCGCCAGACTGTCCTCGGGCCACAGACGAAGGATGCGTCTGCGCGACAGGCTCGGACTAGACCATCGAGCCGGCGAGCCAGTCGGCGAGCATGTCGACGCTCGACAGCATCGAGTTCGCGCGGCGCAGGCGCTCCGATAGCGTCTTCACGACCTGAACGAGCAACACCGACGCCGCGTTGGGATCGTCGGTGATCAGCTGGCGAAGGGCATCATGCGGCAGGCGGAACAAGAACGTCGCCTGCATCGACGTCACCGTCGCCGACCGCGGCGCGGGCTCGACGAGCGACATCTCTCCGAAGAACTCTCCTGCGTCGAGCGTCGCGAACGTCTGCGAGCCGCGGTGAACGGCAACCTGGCCCGACAGGATGAGAAACAGCGCGTCCCCGAGGCTGCCGTCGACGACGATCGCCTCGCCCGGGTTGTAGCTCTCGACGTCTCCGGCCCGGGCGATGCGCTCGAGCTGTTCGGGCGTCAGATGCACCAACAGCGGATGTCGCTCCAGGAGGGTCGGGTTCGGCATCGAGCCCGCAGTATAGTCGCGGCACATGCGAATCGGTGTCCACCTCGTCGCGATCGCGGCCCTCGGCGGCGTCGCGCACGCGCAATCGGTCGACCGCCGCTACGTCGAGGAGCCGACCGGCGGCTTGTCGCTTCCGGCGACGCCGCTCGCCGGCGAACACGACGCGCGCGCGGTCGTCGCGAATCCGGGCGGGCTCGCGCTCCTGCGCGGACCGGAGCTCGCGCTCGCGCTCGAGCTTGCCGACGAGGATGTCGCGACGAGCTCGGGGCCTGGCTTCGGCACGTACGTCGGCACGTCGGGCGGCGGTGGGATCCTGCCGCGCTACGGCATCGGCATGGCGCTGGAGTGGCTGCGGCCGCCGCGCGCCGAGCTGTCGCCGGATCCGGGCGCGCCGTTCCGGTTCACGCTCGGCCTCGCGACCGCGCTCGGCAAGAACGCGGGCTTTGGGTTCGCGTGGCACCACTTCCACGACACCGGGATCCTCGACGGACAGGACACGTTCGACCTCGGCCTGTCGACGCGCTTTGGCAGCCACCTCGCGATCGGCGCGACGGTGCGCGACCTGACGACGCAGCCGATCGCCGGCACGCCGGTGCAGCGCCGCTACGAGCTCGAGGCCGTGCTGCGCCCGCTCGGCACCGACCGGCTCGACCTCGCGCTCGGCGGCCGGATCGGCGAGACCCGCGGCGACGTCGACGGCTGGGCACGCATCCAGGCGCGGCTCGCGCGCGGCGTGTACCTGATCGGCCAAGGCGAGTCGCGCCAGGTCTACGCGCTGCAGGACTCGCCGATGGGCGTCGTCGAGGACGAGGGCCGCGAGCTGCGCGCGACGGTCGGCCTCGAGATCTCGTTCGGCTCGCTGGGCCTCACCGCGTACGGCAGCGGCGTGCGCAACGACCTCGGCAAGAACCATCCGCTCGGCGGCACGCTGCTCGCGCGCGCATCCGCGCTCGGTCCGGCGTCGGTGCTGGGCCATGGCGATCACATCGAGCGCGTCGAGCTCTCCGGTGCGATCGGCACGCGCGAGCTGACCTCGCTCGTCGTCCGGCTGCGCTCGATCGCGCGCGATCCGTCGGCCAAGGCGGTCGTCCTCATGTTCGACGGCGCCGAGGGCGGATGGGCGACGATGCAGGAGCTGCGCGACGAGGTCGTCGCCGTGCGCAAGGCCGGCAAGAAGGTCTTCGCGTACATGGTGTCGGGTACCGGCCGCGACTACTTCATCGCGAGCGCGGCCGACAAGATCTACGTCGACCCCGCGGGCGGCATCCGCATCGTCGGCATGGCGGGCACGACGATGTACTTCAAGGGCGCGTTCGATCTGATCGGCGTCGCGCCGCAGTTCGAGAAGATCGCCGAGTACAAGAGCGCGCCGGAGCAGTTCACCGAGACCAAGCCGACGCCGATCGCGGCGAAGATGACCGCCGACCTCTACGACTCGCTGTGGGACCAGTGGCTCACCGCGGTCGCCGATGGCCGCAAGCTGACGAAGGACGAGGTCCAGGCGCTCGTCGACAACGGCCCGTACACCGCCGGCGACCTCGCGAAGGACGGCAAGCTCGTCGACGCGGTCGCCTCGCCAGACAAGATCGGCGAGCTGATCGTGAAGGAGATCGGGCGCGTCTATCCGGTGACGTCGCCGGACCGCGAGCGCCCCGATCGGTGGAAGCGCCCGGGCGTCGCCGTCATCTACGTCGACGGCGACATCACCGACGGCAAGTCGCAGTCGGTCCCGCTGATCGGTCGCCAGCTCGCCGGCGGCGAGACGCTCGTCGGCGCGATCCAGGCGGCGCGCAACGACCCGCGCGTCGGCGCGATCATCCTGCGCATCGACTCTCCTGGCGGCAGCGCGCTCGCGTCCGAGCTCGTGTCGCGCGAGGTGTTCGCGACGAAGGGCGTGAAGCCGATCATCTGCTCGTTCAGCGACCTCGCCGCGTCGGGCGGCTACTTCATCGCCGCGGGCTGCGACACGATCTACAGCGAGCCGATGACGATCACCGGCTCGATCGGCATCTTCTACGGCAAGTTCGACCTCGGCGGCCTGCTCGCGAAGCTCGGCGTCACGACCGAGACGTACAAGCGCGGCAAGCGCAGCGACGTCGAGAGCATGTTCCGGCCGTACACCGACGAGGAGCGCAAGGTCCTCATGGAGAAGCTCGAGTACATGTACGGCCGCTTCGTCGGCGCGGTCGCCGAGGGCCGCAAGCTGTCGAAGCAGGAGGTCGACGCGGCGGGCCGCGGCCACGTCTACTCCGGCGCCGCCGCGCAGTCGATCAAGCTCGTCGACAAGTTCGGCGGCATCGGCGACGCGCTCGATGACGCGAAGCGCCGGATGGGCCTCGATCCCGAGACCAAGGTTCAGCTGATCGAGCTGCCGAACGTGCCGTCGAGCCTCCTCGGCACCGTCGGAAAGCTGTTCGGGGTCCACGAGCAGGCGGGGCTGCAGCTGACCGACCTCCCGATCGTGCGAGACTTCCTGTCGAGCGTGCCGGCCTCGGTGCTCGTCGGATCCGACGCGGCGCAGGCGCGACTGCCCTACGACATTCACTTCGAGTAGCACGCGTTCGTGCTAGACCGTTGGCAGTGGCCAAGGACCGCGCTGCGCCGTTCTCGAAGAAGCACCGGAGGTACTGGCTCCCGGTGACCGGCGGCATGTTGCTGATCGGCGCGATCAACGTCGCGATCGGGATGGCGACGTACGACGAGCCGCAGCAGACGCAGCGCATGGAGCTCAAGATTCCGGGCCACGAGCGCAAGCCGGGCGAGCTGCGCCGCAACGAGATTCCGCCCGACGTGATGCGCGCGTTCGCCGTGAAGTATCCGCGCACGATTCCGGACGGCGCGCAGCAGGTGAGCAACGACACGATCGTCGTGAAGTTCCCCGCGGGCGCAGCGCACGCCCACGCGACGTTCAAGGTCGACGGGACGTTCGTCAGCGACGACTGACAGTCCTGCACCTGCACGATCGGATCAGCGCGACCTGTGGACGCCCTTCGGTCGCCGGCCCCGAATGCGCGTTCGTTGCTGATGACGAAGGTGGCCGGCGTACGCGAGCGTCTGTCGCCCGGACGCGGAGAACGCGTGCAGGTGCAGGTGCAGGTGCTGATCTACGGCGTCACCGCGAAGTCGGTGCGCACGAACGCGCGCTCGGTGCCATTCGCCGGCGGCGTCACCGTCGGGAAGTCAGCGGTGCCCGCCGAAGAAGTCAGCGCGGTCACGCCGCCGACGACCTGCGCACCCGAGACGAGCTGGAACGCGGCCTTCCAGCCGGGCAGCGCCGACAGATCGGGCATGCGATAGGCCGGCATCGTGCCGAGCACGCCGGGCGACAGATACGCCGACCACGCGATCGTGCACGATGTGTTGCCGCACGCCTGGAAGCCCTGCTGCTGCGCGTTCCACTGATAGCCGATCGCGTTCGCGTACTTGGACCACGAGGTCTCGAGGGTCGCGTACGGCATGTGCGTCGGAACCGTCGTGGTGATCGCGCCGAGCGCCGGCGGCGCCACGAACGTCTGATCGATCGGATCGTTCGTCGCGTTCGTGATGGTCGCGCTGCCACCGGTGCGCGAGACGGTGATCGACTGGTCATAGACGTCGCTCGTCACCATCTGCGGGTCGTCGAGCGCCTTCGTCTGCAGGTTGAACGAGACCTTGACGAGACCGAGCGTGCTGCCGTTCGCGGTGTAGAGCGTCGTCGACGCGCTCGCGCGCACGTCGATCGGCGACGGGCCGATGTTGACGCCGTACGTGCTCGGATCGGCGGCGTTGTTGAAGTTGATCGTGCGCGTCGTCGGCCCATTGAGCGTCACGTTGCGCTCGATCCACACGCGGTCGACGTAGAAGTCGCCGCTACCCTGCGAGACGGCGTGGCTGACGATCAGGTCGTGCGTGCCGGCGGGGGCCTGCAGCGAGAAGCCGCCCGACTGCCCGGAGACGAACGCGGTCTTGCCGCCGAACTGGACCGAGAGGACGCCGCCGAACGGCCGGTTCTGGACCGTGCCGGTCAGCGGCACCGTCTGGCCCGCGCGATCGCTGCAGCGCGCCGGGACCTCGAGCGTCAGCTCGTCGCGCTCGCCGATCGCGAAGTGCGCGCTCGTCACCGAGCGGATCTGCGTCGTCGTACCGGTTGCGGCGCCGATGCACGCGAACGCGACGCCGTAGCTCGGCGCGTAGATCGGGAGCGTATAGACGTCGCCGCTCGGCGCGGGCGCGACCTGCCAGGCCGCGCTCCCGTCCTGGTACGCGACGAGGAACGAGAACATCGCGCCATTCGTCGGCCGGTTCGCGAGCGTGAGCTTCACGCTGTGCGGCTGGTTGGTGGTGCCACCGCCGTCGTCGTCGCTGGCGCCGCCGCCGTCCTCGGTGCCACCGCCGCCGCCGCTATCGACGCCAACGGAGTTGGAGCCGCTACAACCCATGGCCAGTGCAGCCATCGCCACCAGGACGGAACGCATGGCCACACGCTACCCGCACCGGCCCGGCGGTTTCCACGGCGAAGTGGCAGGCGGTGGCGGTCGGGCCACCGGATGTCCTGTACCTTTTCGTCCGTGGGCCGCTGGCAGCGCTACTGGTTCGCCGAAGGCGGCAGGACCGCGGCCGCGATCGTCCGGATCGCGATCGCGACCAGCGTGCTGCTCACGCTCGCGCGCCTCGACAACGCGGTGTCGACGGGCTCGGCGACGCTCTATCGCCCGGTCGGGCTATGGATGCTGCTCGGGCACACCCACCCTCCCGAGGTCGCGACGACGATCCTGTGGGTCGTCGCATGGACGAGCACGGTGGCGATGCTGCTCGGCGCCGCGACCCGCGCGTCGACCGCGGTCAGCTTCGTCAGCGCGGTGATGCTCGCGTCGCTGTCGTTCTCGTCGGGCAAGACGTGGTCGCACCAGTACAACGTCGTGTTCCTCGCGCAGCTCGCGTTCCTCGGCGCGCGCGGCGGCGACGTGCTGTCGATCGACTGGCTCGTGCGCCGCTGGCGCGGCCTGCCACCGATCGATCTGCCGCGCGCGTATCAGTGGTCGCTGCGCCTCGTCCAGCTCGCGGTCGCGCTGATGTTCGCGGGCGCCGTGTTCCACAAGCTCGCGCACGGCCAGTTCACGCTGCGCTGGGCGCTGTCGGACAACCTGCGCCACCACCTGCTCGTCCGATTCGACCTCGCGGGCCTGCCGCGGCCGCCGGTCGTCGACTGGATCATCGACGATCCGTGGAAGTACCGGACCGCCGCCGTCCTCAACATCATCTCGCAGGCGCTGCCGCTCGCCGCGGTGTTCCTCGTCAAGCGGCCGATCCTGCGCGCGCTCGCCGGCGGGTTCTTCGTGATCGAGACGATCGCGCTCGGGCTCGTCGTCGATCTGTGGAACCTCCACTGGCTGCCGCTGGCCGCGGTGTTCGTCGACTGGGATCGCCTGCTTCGCCGGACCACCGCGCCGGCGACACCCGAGGGCTGGCGACCATCGCGCGCGATCCGGATCTGGCTCCTCGCGTTCATCGTCTACGAGATCGTCACCGCATTCGTGCCGACGCTCGACCAGCGCCTCAACACGTATCCGTTCTCGGGCTTTCCGATGTTCGCGACGATCCGCGTGCGCGAGCCCTATTACGAGCACCAGGCATACGGCGTCGCCGCGGATTCGTTCGAGGTGTCCTCGGATCAGCCGATGCGCCCCGACGCGCAGCAATGGTTCGATCACTCCAATCGTGGCGTGTTCCTCGCCCGCGATCCGGACGAGCTCGAGCGGCGGCTGCGCGCGGTGCTCGCGAACGGCCAGCGGCGGTTCCCCGAGCTCGGCATCCGCGGCCTGCGGCTGTGGCTCGCGATCTACGAGGCGCCCGCCTGGCCCGCGCCCGCGCACTTCGAGCGCCACCGGATCGCCGTCGTCGGTGAGCTCGCTCCCGACGGAACGTTCCGCGCCGCGCTCGGCAAGGTGCACATGGATCTTGCGGATGGCGTGGTCACGCTGGCGCCGCGAAACCTCGACCTCGAGGGCGCATCCGCGTTCTACGTGCGCGACGATCGTCCGACTCCGATCGCGCTCGGTACGAAGGTGAAGTCGAACAAGCTCGAGCTCGGCTACGAGGGCGTCGCCGGTAACCCGATCTACTTCGTCGCGACCGCGAACAACGTGCCGTGGCTGCTCGCGAGATACGCGCCGTGGCGCTGGCAGTAATTCGCTGTCGGCATTTCGGCACGACGGGTTGCAGCCGTCAGAAATGTTTTGATGTGCAAGCGTTGGTCACGCGCCCGACGAGCTTCGACGTGTTGTAGCGACGAATAACAGCGCAGCCGCGGTCGATCCGATCACCACCTACTTCGCCTGCTGATGTGCGTGTGTGCGCTAAGAACCACAGCGACGAGCGGAAACGCACTCGCTAGTTTCCGCGGCCATGAGAACTGCGATCTCGTTCATCCTCCTCGCAGCGGCGGCCGCTGATGCATCTGCATCGAACTGGTTCGTCGCGACGACGGGTAATGATTCGGCGGCTGGTTCGGCCGCCGCTCCGTTCCGCACGATCCAGCGTGCAGCAACTGCAGCCGCGCCCGGCGACACGGTCACCGTCGCAGCGGGTAACTACGTCGGCTTCCTGGTCGAAGGGAAGCAGGGGACCGCGGCGGCGCCGGTGAAGTTCGTAGCCAATGGCACGGTCAACATCGACGGTGCGGCGAGCAGCGATCGCGACGCGATCCACGTCCAGAGCTCGTCGTACGTCACGATCGAGGGCTTCACGGTCACCCGCGCCACGCGCTCGGGCATCAGCTCGCTCGACTCGGACCACATCACGATCCGCGGCAACAAGGTCGACCAGAACGCGAAGTGGGGAATCTTCACGGCGTTCACCGACGACCTGCTCATCGAGAACAACGAGGCGTCGCGCTCGGGCAGCCAGCACGGCATCTACGCGTCGAACAGCGCCGACCGCCCGGTGATCCGCAACAACCGGATCTGGGGCAACGCGATGTGCGGCATCCACATGAACGGCGATATCTCGTTCGGTGGCGACGGCGTCATCTCGAACGCGATCGTCGAGAACAACGTCATCTACGATAACGGCGCGATCGGCGGCTCGGCGATCAACGGTGACGGCGTCCAGAACGCGACGATCCGCAACAACGTGCTCGACAACAACCACGCGTCGGGCATCTCGCTGTACCAGATCGACGGCGGCCGCCCGTCGACCGGCAACAAGATCATCAACAACACCGTCCGCATGGCGAGCAACGCGCGCTCGGCCGTCAACATCCAGGACGGCTCGACGAACAACACGCTGCGCAACAACATCCTGCTCGACCCC
>JABFXX010000412.1 GCA_013368795.1 Kofleriaceae bacterium | reverse complement strand
GTGGTCGCGCGTCGACGGTGACTGGGAAGACTCGAACGGTCCCGGTCCCGGCAACGGTCCGACGTCGGCACCGCCGCCACCGCGTCCGGAGACGCCGGGCGCGAAGGCGGGCTTCGTGTGGGTCGAAGGTCAGTGGGACTGGAAGGACAACAAGTGGGACTGGGTCGCGGGCCACTGGGAGCGCGAGCGCGCAGGTAAGCGCTGGCGTCAGTCGCGCTGGGAGCAGCGCGATGGCAGGTGGTCGCGCGTCGACGGCGACTGGGAAGACGCGAACGCGCCGAGCTTGCCGCCCAATGGCAACCCCGGCCCGATTCCGCCGCACCTGCCGCCGCGCCACGAGTGGAAGCTCGAGCGCCCCGTCGTCAGCAGCTACTGGCCGATCAAGGGCAAGACGGGCACGAAGGTCGTCATCCGCGGCAAGAACTTCCCGAAGGACGCATCGGTCGTGTTCGCCGGCCAGCCGGTGAACGGCGCGAAGGTCAATGCAAACCAGATCGTGTTCGTGATCCCCGCGAACGCGACGACCGGCGCGATCTCGCTGCGTGCGGGCGGCCGGCGCGAGCTTGCCGTCGGTAACTTCGAGGTTGCCGCGGCGTTCGATCCGATCGCCGAGCAGAAGCGCCTCGAGGAAGAGCGCCAGAAGGCCGCGCAGGCGGCGTGGGAAGCGCGCCAGGCAAAGCTCGCGAAGGATCGCGCGGCGCGCGAGGCCGCGATGCGCCAGCGCGAGCAGGAGCGCGAGGCGACGCGCGATCAGCGCCGCGCCCAGCGCATCGCCGAGCTCGCGGCGAAGTGGCAGCGCGCGTTCCTCGCCGACGAGGACACGCAGGACGAGCTGACGCTCCACGCACAGCGCATCGCCGATATCGAGCGCATGCGCGAGATCGCCGACCTCACCGCGAACGCCAAGCTCGCGGTCCGTATCGAGGTCGCACTGAGCCGCGAGACCATGCGGCATGACCAGCGCATGGTCGCGCTGGAGTCGAGCTTCAAGGCTCGAGGAGGTACGCCGTGAAGACGATCGTTACGCTCGTGTTTGTCGCCGCGACGCTCGTCGGTTGCGGCAAGAAGAAGGAGGAGGCCGCGACGCCTCCGCCGACGACTGGCTCGGCAGCTGGCAGCGATGGCAGCGCCGCGGGCAGTGGCTCGGCCGATACCGGCTCAGCGGGCAGTGCCGCGGCTGCGGCCGAAGCGCCCGTCGACGTGCCGACCGAGGTCGACTTCGAGGGCCAGGCGACCGCCGATATCACCGACAAGAATGTCGAGGCGAAGCTGAAGACGCTCGAGACCGAGCTGTCGGAGTAACGCGCGGGCTCGCAAGCTCGCGCTATAGGTTCGCCTGCGCGTTGCGGAGCGCGTCCTCGAGCGCAGCGATCATCTCGTCATTCGTGTCGACGAGATAGATCGTCTCGGGATTCGGCCGGCGGTGCGCGCGGATCTCCTCGACGATCGCGCGAGCCGCCTCGTCGATCGGTACGTTGCCGAGGTCGGTGCCGATGCCGGGGATCGCGACGACCTTGAAGTTGTTGCGGTCAGCGGCGATCAGCGCGGCGCGTGCGGCACGGCGCACGTTCTCGGCGCCGATCTGCATGCCCGGCTCTTCCATTGTCGGCACGTGGATGACGTTCTTCGCCGGCAGCTGGCCGGCGGTCGTGACGAGGGCGGCACCGACGGCGATCGGCGCAGCGGCCATCGCGGCCTGCTGGATCACGTCGCCACCCTGGCGCCGCAGCGAGCCTCCGATACCACCGCCCATGATGCCGAGCGAGTTGGCCGGGTTGACGACCGCGTCGACGGGCAACGACCAGATTTCTGCCTTGGCTACGTGAACCTGCATGCAGCCGGCACCGTTAGCACGCGGGCGTGATCGCCTTCAAGCGTGCAGTTTTGCTGAGGGAGCGGCTGCAGCGGCCATTCGCCGCAGCCTGCGAGGACTGCTTACGCGCAGGCCTTCTCGAGCTCCTGCTCGACCTTTTCCTCGGCCCACTTCTTCGCGACGGCCAGCTCCTTCACGATGAGCTGCTTCGCGTTATCGAGCATCTTGCGCTCGCCGAACGACAGGACCTTGCTGCTCTTCAGGCGATACAGGTCGCGGTAGACCTCGGCGACGTCGAACAGCGAGCCCGTCTTGATCTTCTCCATGAAACCGCGATAGCGGCGGTTCCAGGTCTGCTTGTCGATGTGGACATCCTTTTCACGGAGGATGTCGAAGACTTCTTCGATTTCCGACGACGTGGCGACTGGCCGCAGACCAACCTGATCGGCTTTCTCCTTCGGCACCAGAATCTGCATCCCGGTCGCGAGGACCTTGAGGACGTAGAAGGAGCAGACGGTCGTGTTGATCTCCTTCTTCTCGATTCCGATCACCTCGGCCACCCCGTGGGCGGGGTACACGGCCTTCTCGCCAATCTTGAAGTCGGTTGTCATCGATAACTCCACTTAAGCAATGCCGGTGCCTCTGGACGGTGCGTTTGCAAACACAGGGTTAGCAAACCGGGGTGCGCCAGATTGTCACACGGGATTTCCCAACGGGACGCGGAGGATACCAATCATCCGGCGGATCTCCAGCCAAATCGACGTACGGAAGATCGCGTAGACGTCATCAAATTAAGATTTCGATGACTTACTGATACCCTTTCGGGCTGAGTGCGAGGGTCGATCGGCCAGCTGCTCGTCGCGCAGAACATCATCGACGCTGGCGCGCTGTCGGACGCGCTGGCCCGTCAGAGCGGCCGTCACCCGCTCGCGTCCGAGCTCTACGTGCTGGGCTACGCGACCGAGCGCCAGCTCTGTGCGGCGCTGTCGGTCCAGACCGGTTGGCCGGCGATCGTCCTGGACGAGTCGCAGCTCCGGCTCGACGTGCTCGAGCACGTGTCGATCGAGTGGGCCCGCATCTTCTCGGCGCTCGTCGTCCACGAGGACGAGCGATCGATCGTGGTCGCCGCTGCGAGGCCCGAGGACGCGATCGTCCCGGCGCGCGAGCTCGGTGCCGCGCGCGGCAAGGCCGTCGAGCTCCGCATCGCGCTCGACATCACGCTCGCGCGGACGATCCGCGTCGGCTTCCGCAAGTGGAAGCACGGCGAGGTCTATCTCGTCGGCGACATGATCGACAAGCCGCGCAAAGGTCCTTACCTCGCGATCGTGCAACCCGATCAGAGCGAGGACGAGCATCGCCTCGCGCAGCGCGCGCTCGCCGAGGACGCCGCGCGCAACATCGAGTCGAGCGACGAGCTGCCGCCCGACGAGCACGGCGCCGGCTCGACGCTGACCGGCGACTGGCAGGTGAACACGATCACCGCGTCGACCGAGGACATCGTCAATCCGCTTCTCGAGGAGCGCACGCTCGTGATCGCCGCCGACCTCGATCGCCTCCATGACGAGGCCGATGCGCACGGCGACGAGTCGACGCTCACCGCCCACCGCGCGCTCGTCGTCGATCCCGATCCACCGGGCCGCATCCAGCTCGTCGGCGAGCTCGAGAAGCTCGGCTGGCACTGCCACGCCGCCGCGTCCGGCGCGCATGCCGTCGAGCTCCTCGGCCAGGTGCGCTTCGATCTCGTGTTCGCCGACATCGCGGCCGCCGACATCGATGGCCTGCAGCTGTGTCGCGCGATCAAGCGCAGCCGCCGCCTCGCGAAGACGCGCGTCGTGATCACGACGTCGGTCGTCGACTCCGGCCAGGTCTCCGATCCGGTCCTCCAGCAGCACGCAGCCGACGGCTACATCGAGAAGCCGATCGACACGCGCCGCCTCCATCGCATGCTGCGCGAGCTGTCGCCCGAAGACCGCGGCGATCACGAGGCCGTGCTCGCCGACGCGCTCGGCCGCTATCACGCGGGCGACATCGACGGCGCGATCGCGAAGCTGCGCGGTGCGGTCATCGCCGATCCGGTGAGCCCGAAGCTTCACTTCATGCTCGCGAACATGCTGCAGCGCGCGTCGCGCTGGGCCGAGGCGGTCGACGAGTACGAGGCCGTCGTCGAGCTACAGCCGGGCTACTTCCCGGCGCTGACGAGGCTCGCGTATCTCTACTTTCGCCAGGGCCTGCACGCGCGCGCCGTCGAGACGTGGCGTCGCGCGCTGCCGGTGTGCGAGGACCCCGCGCTGCGCCGGAACATCGAGCTGTTCATGCGCAAGCTCGTCGCCGACATGGCGAAGAGCCAGCCGCTGTAGGAGCCGTACATCTGCACCTGCACCTGCACCTGCACCTGCGCGTCGACGTTGCGGCCGCTGCTCGGGCTCGCGACCAGGACCGACCGTTCGACGGAGACAAAGTGGGCGCCGTCCCTGGGCGGAGGAAGAGGAGCGAGGCTGCACGCTCTAGCTGGCCAATACGAGAGCCGCAGCGATGCGGCGCC
>JABFXX010000158.1 GCA_013368795.1 Kofleriaceae bacterium | reverse complement strand
GTTCATGGCGCTGATCGATCCGGGCGACGAGGTCCTGATCCCGGCGCCGTACTGGGTCAGCTACCCGGACATGGTCATGCTCGCCGGCGGTCGCCCGGTGATCCTCGAGACCAAGGCCGAGGATGACTTCGCGGTCACCGCCGCGCAGGTCGCCGCTGCCTGCACGGGGCGCACGCGCGCGATCGTCCTCAACAACCCGTCGAACCCGACCGGCGCGGTCTACTCGCGCGCCCAGATCGAGGCGCTCGCGAAGGTCGTCGTCGAGAAGGACCTGCTCGTCATCTCCGACGACATCTACCGCCAGCTCGTCTACGGAGATGCCGAGTACGTCTCGATCGCTTCGATCAGCCCCGAGCTCGCGAGGCGCACGATCCTCGTCGACGGCGTCAGCAAGACGTACGCGATGACCGGCTGGCGCATCGGCTACACGGCCGTCGCCAAGGAGCTCGCGCCGCTCATCAAGGCGATGAGCAAGATCCAGGGCCAGTCGACGTCGAACCCGACGAACATCGCGCAGGTCGCGACGGTCGCCGCGCTGACCGGTCCGCAGGACTGCGTCGCGACGATGCGCAAGGCGTTCGACGAGCGCCGCCTCGAGATGGTGAAGCTCCTGCGCGCGATCCCCGGCGTGAACTGCCGCGAGCCGAAGGGCGCGTTCTACGCGTTCCCCGACGTCTCGGCGTACGTCGGCAAGAAGTCGCCGGAGGGCTCGATTCTCGACGACGATGTCCAGCTCTGCGACTGGCTCGTCGAGGTCGGCAAGGTCGCCGTCGTGCCGGGCTCCGGCTTTGGCGCGCCCGGCTTCGTGCGCCTTTCGTACGCCTGCTCGATGGAGAACATCCGCGAGGGCGTCGGCCGGCTCGCGAAGGCGCTCGGCTCGCTGACGTGAAGCTCGTCGCGCTCGTCGTGCTGCTCGCCGCCTGCAGCGGCAAGGACGAGCAGGTGCAGACGCCAGCGCCAGCGCTCGTGATGCGGATCCACGACGCCGTGCTCGAGGTCGATGGCGTCGGGACGTGGAAGCTGCCGGCGGAGCCGACCGCTGCCGACTTCGCACCGACGCTCGCCGCGATGGCATCGCACGGGCTGCCACGCGACGGCGTGATCGTGTGGGGCGCGGAGGGAACGGTGAAACGGCTGCTCGTGCGCACGCTCGCCGAGGCGCACTGGGAGGCCGTGTTCTGCATGCCCGACGGATCGAACTGTCCGCGCCGCTGACCGGCGGTGACGTTGCGGGGTCCCGGGCCCCGCGCGGCGACCGGTGAACGTGGCGAAATCTCGAGGCCGGGCGGCGGCGCGCAGGTTGCTTGAATGCGACGCGATGGTCCGCACGATCGCGCTCGCCGCTCTGTTCGCCGCTGGCTGCATGGCCGGCGTTCCCGGCGATCCGGGCGACGACGACATGGGCAGCGGCAGCGGATCGGGGAGCGGAAGCGGCTCGGGCTCGGGCTCGGGCAACCTCGAGGCAGGCAGCCTCGCGGTCTCCTGGATGCACGGAAGCGCGAGCTGCAATAGCAACACGGATCCCGAAGTCCAGGTCCACGCCTACAACGCGACGGTTCACATCATCCGCCAGAACAAGTGCGACACGTTCGAGGCGCCGTTCATCTACGTGATCGAAGGCTCGACGACCGCGCTCGCGATCGACAGCGGAGCGACGACCACGACGACGCTGCGCGACACGATCCGCGGGCTCGTCGGCACGAAGCAGCTGATCGTCGCGCACTCGCACGCGCACGGCGATCACACCGCGGGCGATAGCCGGTTCTCGGGCCAGGCGAATACGACGGTGGTCGCGACGAACATCGCGGCGATCCAGCAGCGGTTCGGCATCGCGACGTGGCCGACGTCGCCGGGCACGATCGATCTCGGTGGCCGCGTGCTCGACGTGATCGGCATTCCGGGCCACGAGGCGACGCACGTCGCGTTCTACGATCGGAAGACCGGCCTTCTGTTCACCGGCGACTCGCTGTATCCGGGCCTGCTCTTCATCAACGACTGGGCGACGTACCGCACGAGCATGCACCGGCTGGCCGAGTTCGCGGCGGCGCACGAGGTCACGCACGTGCTCGGCGCGCACATCGAGATGACGTCGACGGCGAAGCAGGTGTACCCGTACGGCACGACGTACCAGCCCGCCGAGCACGTGCTCGAGCTGACGGCGGCGCACGTCGCCGAGCTCGATACGGCGCTGACCCAGCTCGGAGCGACGCCGCCCGCACAATCTGTCGCTCACGACGACTTCGTCATCGATCCGCAGTAGTCAGCGCTGCACTCGGCTAGAGTCGCGGAGTCATGACTCGCGAGTTCGCCTTTCCCGGTACACGCGCCCGTTACGCTCCCGATCGCGTCATCGATATCGAGCACATCGCGCTCGCGATCGAGGTCGATCCTGCGAAACGCGCGGTCGCAGGGACCGCGACGCTGCGCGGGATGGTGATCGCGCCGCAGACCAAGACGGTCGAGCTCGATGCGGTCGAGCTGACGATCGACAAGGTCGCCGCGAACGGCAAGCCGGCGACGTTTCGCCACGACGGCAAGAAGCTGCGCGTCGAGCTGCCCTCGCCGCTCGCGACCGGCGCAGAGCTGACGCTCGCGATCGACTACAAGGGCGCGCCACGCCGCGGCCTGTACTTCGTCGGTCCCGACGAGGGCTATCCCGACAAGCCGAGCCAGGTGTGGACGCAGGGCCAGGACGAGGACAGCCGCTACTGGTTTCCGTGCTTCGACGCGCCGATCGAGAAGGCGACAAGCGAGGTCACGGTCACGGTGCCCGCAAACCTGTTCGCGCTGTCGAACGGCGTGCTCGTATCCGACAAGACGAGCGGCAACAAGCGCACGCTGCACTGGCGGCTCGACGTGCCGCACAGCTGCTACCTCGTGACGCTGGCGGTCGGCGATTTCGGCACCATCGAGACGACGTGGCGCGACACGCCGGTCGTGTACTACGTCGAGCGCGGTCGCGAGGCCGAGGCAGAGCGCACGCTCGAGCGCACGCCGCAGATGCTCGAGCTGTTCAGCAACAAGTTCGGGGTGCCCTATCCGTATCCGCGCTACGCGCAGGTGTTCGTCGCCGACTTCATCTTCGGCGGCATGGAGAACACGAGCGCGACGACGCTGACCGATACCGTGCTGATCGACGAGCGCGCGGCGATCGACTACGACATCGACGCGCTCGTCGCACACGAGCTCGCGCACCAGTGGTTCGGCGATCTCGTCACCTGCCGCGACTGGGGCGAGGGCTGGCTGAACGAGGGCTTCGCGACGTACGCCGAGTACATCTGGCGCGAGCACCACGAGGGCCGCGACGCCGCCGACCTCGAGCTCGAGGAGTGGGCCGACAGCTACTTCGGCGAGGACGCGAACCGCTACCGCCGCACGATCGCGACGAAGCTGTTCGACGAGCCGATCGACATCTTCGATCACCACCTCTACGAGAAGGGCGGCCGCGTCCTGCACATGCTGCGGCACGTGCTCGGCGACGAGCTGTTCTTCAAGTCGCTCGCGCATTATCTCGGCAAGCACCGCCATGGCCTCGTCGAGTCGCGCGACCTCGCGCGCGCGTTCGAGGATGTCACCGGCAAGGTCGTCGACTGGTTCTTCAGCCAGTGGGTGATCGACGGCGCGGGCCATCCCGAGCTCGACGTGTCGATGAGGTTCGATCCGGACACGTCGATCGCGACGATCACCATCGAGCAGACGCAGAAGGTGGAGGGCCGCACGCCGCTGTTCCGGTTGCCGACGAAGATGCGATTCCGCATCGGCGACAAGCCCGATGATGTCGACGTGCCGATCGAGATCGTCGAGCAGAAGCAGGTGTTCCACATCAAGCTCGAGGGCGAGCCGACGCAGGCGATCTTCGATCCGGGACGCGTGCTGCTCGCGGCGCGCCGCATCGACAAGCCGGAGAGCGTGTGGGTCGCGGAGCTCGCGGGCGCGACGCTCGCGCTCGATCGCGCCGCGGCGGCGCAGGCACTCGCGAAGCGCGGCGGGCCGAATGCCGAGCAGGCGCTCTCGGCCGCGCTCGAGAAGGACAAGTTCTGGGCGGTGCGAGGGACCGCGGCGCAGGGGCTCGGCATGCTGCGAACCGAGACCGCGCGCGACAGGCTCGTCAGGCGGCTCAAGGTCGAGGTCAATCCGCGCGCACGCCGCTCGATCGCGCGCGCGCTCGGCGAGTTCGTCCACGACCAGGCGGCTGCCGCTGCGCTCGCGTCCGTCGTCGAGAAGGGCGATGCGAGCTACTTTGTCGAGGCCGAGGCCTGCCTCGCGCTCGGCCGCACGCGGGCATCGCGCGCCAGCGAGCTGCTACGGCACGCGGCGACACGCGAGTCGTTCACCGACGTGATCCGCCAGCACGCGTATCGCGGCCTCGCCGAG
>JABFXX010000426.1 GCA_013368795.1 Kofleriaceae bacterium | reverse complement strand
AGCCCGCCGCGCTCGCTATCGCCGGCCTCCGCGACGGAAACGCACTTCGGAGTCGACATGCTCGGCTTGAGCGGAGAACGCGTCACAGACGTGTTTGGCACCTTGCGCGACGGCTGCCCGCACAAGGGTGTCGACTACTCGAGCTCACAGCGACCGAAGGACTTTGTAGCCGGGGTGTACGGAACCGTCGTCGAACCCGAGGAGAGCGGATGGGGAACGATCGCGGTCGTCCCGTTCGCGAACCCCCAGTACAAGATCCAGTACCTGCACGCATCGGCGCGCTACGTGTCGGTCGGCGATGTCGTTCAGCCATGGACGCTCCTGGGGGCCACCGGCGACGTCGCGCCACCGGGCAGCGGAATCACCGGCATCCATCTTCACCTGCAGATCCAGGATGTCGCGTCGCCATCGACGCAACCGTGCTGGGCGGGACGAGAATTCGTCGACCCCGAGCGATGGACGATCACGAATCCACTCATCGGCACGTGGCACGTCAATGAGTCCGCCGTCGTCAAAGGCGTCACGATCGAACGAACGAAATCGATCACGATCTTCGGAGACGAGATCAACTCACGCGTCACTGGACGCAGCAAGGTGGTGGCCGTCTATCCGTCGCCATCCGGCAAGCTCTACACGGCCGTCGAGAACTACGAGTGGAACGGCCGCGTCGTCAGCCACCAGAAGCACGCCCTGGTCATCGAGACGTTCAAGGGCACATGCAACAACACCGTGAATGGCGCACCGTCTCCGTGGCAATGCGTCGCGAAGCCTGGTGTCGGCGAACTGACGATGACCTCCGCGACTACGGTCACGTTCGGTGATCTGTCCCCCTGGAGGAAAGTCCCCTAGCCGAGTGCCGCGAGGATGCGCCCAGCGAGCGCGGCGCGACCGGTCACGCGCAGCTTCTCGAGCAGCGCGGTGACGTGGAGCTCGACGGCACGCAAGCTGAGGCCGAGGTCGGCCGCGATCTCCTTGTTGCCGTCGCCGCGGAGGATGCGCTCGAGGACCTCGACCTGACGGCGCGTCAGGCTCCACCGCGTGCGCGCGGCCTCGAGCTGCACCGCGGCGTCGCGACGCGAGCGCCGGATCACTGCGAGGTAGGCCTGCGGCATTCCGGGCGCCGCGATCGCGCTGAGCTCGACGTCGCCCCTGCGGCCGCGCACGGCGCATGCGAGCGCCTCGCGCGTGTCGGTGTCGAGCAGCGAGATGCCGGCGGAGTTGGCGTGCTGCACGGCGCCGCTCGCCGAGAGCACGAACGCAGCGGCGGGAATCGCCTCGAGCAGCGCGGGCAGTGCAGCGAGCGCGAGCGGCCCGTCGCCGAGAATGCGCTCGGTGCGAAGACGCCGCTGTAGCGCAGGGACGAGCCGGCGGAGCAGCGCACGCTCGCGCGCGCCGAACGCGGACGGTTGCGAGGCGCCGACCCACGCGAGAACCCGCTGGCCGTCGCACACGAGCGCGCGGCACACGTGATGATCGTGCATGCCGACGCGGCGCAGGAAGTGTTGTTCGAGTCGCCACATGCGAGCGACGTAGCGATCGCGCTCGCGTCCGGAGAGCCCGAGGCGCTTGAAGTACGTCGCGGCGGCCGGCGCGCGCAGCGCATCCAGCTTGGGAATCACGACCACGCGATTGCGCTGCGGTCCTTCGGGAAGGCCCGGCGTGTAGAGCGCCCACGGACCGCGCGTGCGTGAGAGCGACGCGGACATCATTGTATTGAGCTCGCTCGGCGTCAGCGCGAAGCCCGCCCAGTAGCCGAAGCGTGGCTCGTAGCCGCGATCGGATGGCGTCACCGCATAGGCGACGGTGCGATCGGTATCGAGCAGCGTGCGGAGCTCGCGCACGAACATGCCGAGCGCCGACGGCGCGCCCTCGTCCACGCGTCCCAGCATGCATGCGAGGTCGCGTGCGTTCGATTCGTCTCGGGTGCTCAGTCGGGCCATGGGCTTCGGTTCACCGCAGGGTCACAACGCGATTGTCGTCGTCGATATTGCCGCCCGATCGCAACTCATTTTCAGTCGAGAAACGAGGAGGAATAAGATGGTGTGCAAGATTACGCTCGCCGCGTTCGCCGCAATCTCCATTGCGGCATGCACTGCGGATGTCAGCGACGACGATCCGAACGTCTCGCAGACGGCACAGGCGAGCTACGGAACGATCGAGGGTCAATGCATCGCTCGCTGCAGCAAGGTCAACACGAATGGATACGACGATGCCGAGTGCGTGGCCGATCCGTGCTGGGCAAATGGCGAATGCGAGCTCGATAGTTGTGACGAGGTAGGTCTCTATGCCGCGAATCGTAACAAGACGATCACGACCTATCGCTGTCACCTCGGCTCCGTCTTGTACGACGGCGGCTTCGGCAGCGGCATGGTCGCGAACTGCGACCCGGACGGCGACGGCAAGATCAATCAGGACAAGCTCGGCCTCTGCTGCACGAAGGTCGAGTTCCGGCCCGAGATCCACGGCATCGGCAAGGCGTTCGACGAGAACTATCAGTCGGGACCCGAATCGTTCATGGTGCCCGATTCGCTGCCGCAAGGTGCGTCGTACACGCTGAACGACTTCTGCCCGCGCACCGAGATCACGCAGACCGAGACCACGCCGATCCACGGCGACGCGACGCGCACGAGCAATGCCGATGCCTGCGCGCACAAGCCGACGGTGCAGTGGATGCGCACCGAGGTCAACTGGCCCGTCGAGCCCGCTTACGGTGGCCTGTGGAAGGACGCGATGAAGTGCGGCTCCGACGTGCTGTCGTGGGGCGTCGCGATCTTCGAGCTGTGGACGCGCAAGAGCGGTGACGCGCTGTTCCCGAAGATCGCCAGCGTGCTTACCGACGGCAGCGGCGCGCTTGGCTCGTGCGTCGAGATGGTGAGCGGCATCCCGTCGGGCGAGACGAGCAAGCAGTACGTGACGTGGGAGGCGGTCAGCGGCAACGGCGGCCGCGGTCAGTTCAACGATCCGATGTTCTACACGATGCCGACATTCGAGCATTACGACACCAACGTCACCAGCTGGTCGATGCAGGGCACGCGCTCGCAGACGATGCAGGCGTGTCGCCGTCACATCCAGGGCCGCTACATGGCCAACCGTCGCGTCCGGCTGTGGAGCTTCTGGGAGGGTGCGTGGAAGCGCTCGGACGACCAGTATCGCGTCGGGTTCAAGTACTTCGAGATTCCGGGCGCAACGTTCAAGATCGAGGCATCCGAGCCGTGCACCTGCCGTGCGGACGCCAACTCGTTCGGCATCGATTGCACCGGCAAGAAGACGACCTATGCCGGCGACGGCTCGTACATCATCACGTCCGACAGTGACAATCGGCAGTGCGTGATGCACTGCTTCCAGACGGGCAATTGCTTCGCCTACGACTGCAAGCAGCAGCCGCCGCCGTCGTGCCCGCTCAGCGACTACTTCCCCGGCGGTGGCTCGGGCTCGGGCTCGGGCTATCCCTAGCGCACGAGGCTGTAGAGCTTGGCGTCGCTCGTACCGACATAGAGCACGCCGTCGAGCACCGCCAGGCTCCGCGGATGGAGCTCGCTCGCGGCGACCACGCGCGTCCAGTGCGCGAGGTCGGTCGTGCGCCAGATGACGCCGTCGGTATCGAGCGCGAGCAGCTGCGCTTCGTCCGCGAAGAAGTCGAGTAGCTCGCGATCGAAGATCGGCGCCGCGACCTCGCCATCGAAGCCGAGCAGCTTGTTCGGTGTCGCGGCCAGCGTCGGATACGGGCTCGCGAACGTCTGCTTGGTCGCGTACACGAGCCGGTCGTGAAACACGACGGGCCGCACCCCGTGGCCACCCTCGGGAAGGAGCTCGGGGCCGCGCGTCCAGCTCGTGCCGTCGAAGACCTCCGATGGTCCGAGCGGTTCCTCTGCCCAGCTCTCGAGGTAGAGCTTGTCGTGATAGACGGCCGCGAAGTAGTAGCGCCCGTTCCAGCCCGGCTGATGCGCGATCCGCCAGTGCGCGCCACCGTCGTCGCTGCGCCAGGCGGTGGCGAGATAGTTGCCACCTTCGGCGGCCCCGACGAGCCAGAGGTCGTTGCCGCCGAGTGTCGCGATGTCGTACGTGTGCGCGGACGTGACCGGCATCTCGTCGCGCCACGGTTCGCCGATCGCGTAGTCGGCGTTCGCCCGTCGATCCGTCGCGAGTGCGTAGAGCGAGCTGCCGATCGGACGGTAGTTGTAGATCGCTTCGGTATCGGACGTGTGCAGTCGCGTGAACGCGCCGCGCGCCGGATCCCACGCGGTCACGTCGATCGGCCCGGAATTCTCCTGGTAGTCGCCGTAACCGACGTAGAGCCGGTGCTGCCACGGACACAACGTGACGAGCGCCTTACCCGTCGCGGTCGGCTGCGCGGCGGCGCCAGGATGAGCACCCAGCAGCTTCCAGTCAGCAGCATCCTTCG
>JABFXX010000202.1 GCA_013368795.1 Kofleriaceae bacterium | reverse complement strand
TGCTTGCAGAACTGCCGCTTCTCGCCCATCGGGCACGTGCACTCGTACGCGAGCCCTTCCTCGCGAACCCAGATGCGCGTGACGTAGCTCGCGCGGCCTGCCTCCTGCGGCTTCACCACGCCTCGCAGCTCGCCGATCCCGGCGTCCGTCTTGACGACGCGACCCGCCGCGAAGCACTGCTCGCCGCGCTCGAACAGCCGAGAGCCGACGATCATCGCGAGCGTTTCGCGATGGAGAATGTTTGCGATCCCGCCACCGACGATCATGTGGTGACTACGCCGCATCGGATCGCTCGCGTCAAGCACGAGATCTCGCGTGCATCATTTTGCGGCGGCGAGAGCTCACGGCCCGCAACACGCGCAGCCGACGCCCGCGACCTCGAGCACGACGTCCTCGGTCGGCTTGTCCAGGCGAACCGAGACCGGCACGTCGCTGAACGCGCCGTAGAAGCGCACGCGGTGACTTCCGATCTCGACCGCCTTCTCGACGCGGCCGTGCTCGTTGGTGATCGCTACGTCCGCATCGATCTCGACCACGTTGCCGACGAACGGCTCGCCATCGTACGTGAATGTCGCGACGAGTCGGCCACTGCCGCGGCGGACGCTTTGCCGTACTTCCCGGGTGCACCGCGCAAACGGCTTGCACGTGTGCTCGACCACGACGCGGCACCTTCCGCGCGACGGAACCTCATACCGGCGGCAGGTCTCCGAGGACACGCCGAGGCGGCTGTCAGACATCCGAACGTTCACCTCGAACCGAAGCGGGTCGCGCGAGCGCAGCTCGACGTGAGCGAACGACATTGCTCCGGACGTGGGGTCCGATCTTTGCTCGAGGGCGGCCTCGCATACCACGTCGTCACCACGGAGCAGCTGAAGCTTTTTGTCCTCGCCCACCCAGAGCTCGGTGCTGACGGTGGTCGTCAGTACGACCTGGGAAAGCCCCGGCAGGCCATAGAACGGAACCGGAGCCGAGCGCGTCTGCTCCGTGAAATTGATCGAGCCCCTGACCGGTGGTTGCGGAGCACCACAGGCCATGACGACGACGAGCCCGAGGAGGTGCTTCACATGACGAGAGTGGCGCACCTGTGCCCGTTCTGGACTCCCATCATCTCACGACGCTTTGCAGGCCGAGATGTGTCGCGTCGACCGGGTGTCGCAGCTAACGTGTGTCCGCCGCCATGAAGCTCGAGTCCCCCGCCACCGCGCGCAACCGCGAACCGATCGCAGACGTCCTCGCGAGGTTCCTGCCGGAGCACGGCACCGTGCTCGAGATCGCGAGCGGCTCGGGCGAGCACTCGATCCACTTCGCGACGCGCTTTCCGCACCTCGAGTGGCAGCCGACCGATCGCGATCCGGCCGCGCTCGCGAGCATCGCGGCATATCAGGCCGACGCCAGTCTGCCGAACCTCCTGCCACCGCTGCCGCTCGACGTGACGAAGCCGCCGTGGCCCGTCGATCACGCCGACGCGATCGTGTGCATCAACATGATCCACATCTCGCCGATCGAGGCAATGGACGCACTGTTCGCCGGCGCCGCACGCGTGCTGCCGACCGACGCCCTCCTCTACCTCTACGGGCCCTACCGGTTCCACGGCACGTTCACCGCGCCGTCGAACGAGGCGTTCGACCAGTCGCTGCGCTCGCGCGATCCGCGGTGGGGCGTCCGCGATATTCGCGAGATCACCGCCGCGGCGACGCGCACCGGCTTCGGCCTCGCCGACACGATCGCGATGCCCGCGAACAACCACTCGCTGATCTTCCGCCGCCGCCCGATCCTGCCTGGCTAAAGCTAGGGGTCGCGCGCTGCCCCGGTTGGCCTCGCGCGCGCGGCATGCGCATCGTCCCTTCGCTCCTATCCTCTCGTCTTCGACCTGGAGTCCTGCTCGTGTGCCGCAAACGCCTCCAGCCAATGCTCGGAGGCGGCGCATGGGGCCCCTTGCCCCTCGCGCGTGCCGCATCCACATCGTTCGTCGCTCCTATCCTCGCATCTTCGATCCTGGAGTCGTGCTCGTGTGCCGCGAACGCTGCGAGCCAATGCTCGGAGGCGGCGCCGGGCCCCTTGCCCCTCGCGCGCGCCGCACCTCGGCCACAAGAACAAGTGTCGCCGTCGACGACCGGCCGGCTGCTATGCCGGTCGATCGTCGTAGTCGATCAGCCCCAAACGCTTCCACCCGGTACTGAGTAACCACGTCGTCGCGCGACGAGTCGGAGCCTCGAGCTCGACGAGCTCGCGCTTCCACCACGAGTCCACGACGATCGGCCTTGCCCACCCGTCGAACCATGCCGCGCTGGACCACGGATCGATCCAGTTTCGCGCCGCGTACTTCTCGGCCGCGTGATGTCGACGATTGAGCAATATGTAGCGGAGCGTGTTCCGGACCTGCGTCGGCGTCGTGAGGATTCGTGCATGGTAGCGCTGCGCGAAGACACGGCCCGTGCGCTTCAGCTTCGCGTTGAGCCGCTTCGCGACGCGAATCTCGAAGCCCTGTACCCCGCGCCTCAGCGCGCGCTTGCCCGCGGCCTCGATCATGAGGTGTAGATGGTTACCGAGCACGTTGAACTCGACGATGCGGAAGTCGGGTTTGTGCGAGTCGTGGATCGCGCGCCGGATCGTGTCGAACAGCCAGTCGGCGGCGAGGTTCGGGATGCCCTCGAGCACGCGCAGTGTGACGTGCTGCGGAAGGCGGGCGGCGAAGTCGGGGCGCGCTGCGTGCGAGATCGTTCCGGGCTTCTTCTTTCGACCTGCATTGGGTCGCCAGCCGCCGTGCTTGCCATCTGGTTTGCGCGCGCTCTCGAGCGAGAGCTGCAGGTGCGCCTTCCGTTGAAGCTTGCCCGCCATGATTTCGGCGACAATTGCACGACGGTCTGACACGTCTGACACCGGTTTCTCGTCGAGAATGTGACGGTTTCGCCTGGTGATTGCCAGGTCTGTACGAAAACCGGACGTGACGGGAAGGCTACGGTAGACGTCTGGTCGTCGCTCTTGCACCACCGTTGCCGTCTGCACGCGGACGCCGTCAAGAAGGCGGCGGCCCCGCGGCCTCACCGTCGCGATGAACCCGCCGACTAGGGGCGCATCCGACCTAATCACGAACGTGACGCCGCCCGGTATCGTCGTGACGCTCGCTGCAGCGCGGGACCACCGTGGCCACGCGGGACCACCATTGCAGCGAAGGGCCACCATTGCAGCGAAGGGCCACCATTGCAGCGAAGGGCCACCATTGCAGCGCGGGACCATCGTTGCAGCGCGGACCACGGTTGCATCGAGGGGCTTGCCATCTGTTTTGTGCGCGCTCTCGAGCGAGAACTGCAGGTGCGCCTCTTGTTGAACCTTGCCCGCAATGATTTCGGCGACAATTTCACGACGGTCTTGCAGTGGTTTCTCGTCACCAACCATCACGCTGCGGCATGACCATCGAACTCGGACTCTGCCGTCAGGCATTCACACAAACAAAGAGACCTGACCAGCTGCCATCCACGGCCGCCGAGGATCTGCTCGAGATCATCATGCGCCGCTACGAGCGAGCGTCGACGCTGATCACGTCGAACCGGCCTGTCGACGAATGGGGCAAGCTGCTCGGCGACACCGCCGCGGTCTCGGCGATGCTCGATCGCCTGCTCCATCACGCCCACGTCTTGAAGTGCGGGCCGCGAAGCTGGCGAACGAAGCTACAGAGCGACTTGCAGTCCTAGCCCGTCCTAACCCGTCACGAGCTACACGAAATCGTCCTGGAGCAACTGGCCGGATTGACCCGTCCATGACTGGCCGGATTTGACCTGTCCCCCGAGGTCGAGAGTGTGATGGATGCGCCTGGTGGTTTCGGTCTGTACGAAAATCGGATAGCAGCCCGAAGGGCTGCGGTAGACGTCTGGTCGTGGCTTTGGGACCACCGTTGCCGCGTGGGATTACCGTTGCCGTCTTCACGACGATGCTCGTCGAGAAGACGACGGCCCTGCGGCGCCGACTCGGGGCGCATTAGAGCTTGCGCGTCGCGCGGGCGAGCCGGAAGTGCGGCATCGGTGCGAGACCGTCGTCGCGACCGGCGAAATAACGCGCGGCGATCGCGTCGGCACCGAGGTCTTCGTCGACACGCCAGCCGTGCTCGCCGAGCAGGCGCGCGAGATCAGCGGGCGCAAAGCCCGACTGCATCGGCTCGCCGGTACGCCGCACGGCCTCCTGCATGCGCGCGATCGACGGCGCACAGCGCGCGGGATCGAACGCGGCGTCATCGAGGTAGTCGAGCACGAGCGCGCTGCCCGGCGTCGCGAGCGCGGCCAGCGAGTCGAGCGTCTTGCCGATCGCCTCGCGCGACAGGTAGTAGGTGACGCCGAGCCACGCGATCACGCTCGGTGCCGGCGCCAGATCGAGGGCGTCGCGAACGAGGTCTCGCTCGATGAACGCGAGGCGCGGTGGGATCGACCAGCCGAGCTGCGCGATCCGCGCGCGCTTCCAGCGCTGGGTAGCTGGGTGATCGATCTCGATCACGTCGATATCGAGCGGTATGCGCCGGAACGCGAACGCGTCGAGCCCGGCGCCGAGGAGCACGTAGCGCGTGCCCGTGGAGATGAGCGCGAGGAGCGTGTCCTCGGCATAGCGCGCTCGCGCGACGTTGATCGGGATGCTTTGCGCGCGCAGCACGGCCGCACGCGCCGCCGCCGGCGTGGCGAATGTCTCGCCCGGCAGGAAGAAGTCTGCGGCCTGCGCGAGGTGCTGCGAGAACATCGCGCGTTCCTCGTCGGTGAACCACGCGGGCGCGAGCTGGTCGTCGAGGATGACCGGGCGGTCGTAGCAGGCATGATGGGCGCGCGCGAACGCGGCGATGCGGGCGGTCGTGCTTGGTTGATCGTCTCTCACGGCAAAATTCCTCCATCATCCCTAGTAACACCTGGGTCTGACAAATGTCTGTGACGTAAGCTCCACGCGTGCCCGTCTACGTCGCGCTGCTTCGAGGAATCAACGTCGGCGGCAGCAAGTCACTGAAGATGACGCTGCTGCGCGAGGTGCTGGAGTCCGCCGGCTGCAAGGATGTCGAGACCTATATCCAGAGCGGCAACGTCGTGTTCGCGCACGCGTCGCGGTCGGAGGCGAAGCTGCAGAAGGATCTCGAGGCAGCGATCGCGAAGGCCGCGAAGTTCGACGTGCCGGTCGTGCTGCGCTCGGCGGCAGAGCTGAACCAGGTCGTCAACGACAACCCGTTTCCGAAGTCGGGCGGCAAGGAGCTGCACGTGCTGTTCTGCACGACGAAGCCGACGGCGACCGCGTTCGCGAAGATCGAGGCGGCGAAGTTCGCGCCCGAGGCGTGGGCGCTCGCGAACCGCGAGGTCTATCTGAACCTGCCGCACGGCATCGGCACCAGCAAGCTCGCCGGCGCGATCACGCGCGTCAGCCCCGCGAAGGAAGCGACCGCGCGCAACTGGAACACCGTCGAGAAACTCGTCGCGATGGCCGCCGAACGCGGCTAGCGATCGAGCGTGAGTGCGCGCCGGATCGGCGGCTCGACGATCGCCGCCGAGATATCGTGCTCGTCGAGCATGGCGATGATGCTGCCGGATTCGTCGACGACCGGCACGGAGCGCAGGTCGCGCGCGATCATCACGGCGGCCGCGCTGCGCAGATCCTGATCGAGGCCGACCGAGACCGGCGGCGTCATCAGATCGGCGGCGACGGCGACGCTGCGTAGCTCGGGATTGTTCGCGACGATCCGCAGTGCCTCGACGGAGATCACGCCACGGAGCGCGCGTTTGGCATCGAGGACCGGATAGACGTCCTGATCGGGCGTCGCCTCGGCGAGCCGCGTGAGCTCGGCGAGCGAGGTCTCGGGGCGAATGATCTCGAACTTGCGATCGAGCCGCACGACATCGCGGCAGCGGATCCGATGCAGCGGATCGAGCTCCTGGCGATGGACCGGCGACTCGCGCACGGAGCGAAGCTGCGCGGGATAGAGCTGGACGCGGCGCAGCGCGACGAACGCGACGCCGAGCGCGAGCATGAGCGGGACGAGCAGCTCGTAGCTGCCGGCCATCTCGCAGATGAGCACGACCGCAGCGAGCGGCGTATTTGCGATGCCGCCGTAGAACGCGCCCATGCCGACGAGCGCGAACGCGCCGGGCTGGATCGTCGGGTCGTCGAGGATCAGCTGGGCGGCGAGGCCGAAGGCGCCGCCGAGCGTCGCGCCGATCGCGAGCGCGGGCGCGAAGTCACCGGCGCTGCCGCCCGATCCGATCGTGAGGCTCGTCGCGAGGATCTTCGCGACCGCGAGGAGGACGAGGACCTCGACGGCCTGCCAGCCCGGCGGCAGCCAGTCCGCGCCGGTGATCGCGGCCTGCGCGATGCCGTAGCCACCGCCGAGGATGCCGACGCCGCGATCGCCGCGGCCGATGAACGGCGCGAGGAAGTGGATCGACAGCACGACGAAGATTCCGAGGGCGAGACCGCCGACCGCGGGTCGCAGCCACTCGGCGACCGGCAGCTTCTTCGCAAAGCGGTGTGCGGCGCGCAGCGAACCGACAAATAGCGATGCCGCGAGCGACACGATGATCGCGAGCAGGATGAACAGCGGGATGTGCTGCGGCCGGAACGTGTACGGGAGCAGGTGGCCGAACATCGTGCTCTCGCCGAACACGGTGATCGAGACGGAGTACGCGATCACCGATGCGAGGACTGCAGGGATGAGCGCCTCCGCCTCGAAGTCGTCGCGGTAGAGCATCTCGATCGCGAGGAGCGCCGCGCCGAGGGGCGTGCGGAACACCGCCGAGATACCAGCGGCGATGCCGGCGACCATCAGCACGCGACGCTCGCGCTCCGAGACCCTGAGGTACCGGCCGACGGTGGACCCGAGAGCGGCACCGAGCTGCATCGTCGGTCCCTCGCGCCCACCCGAACCGCCACTACCGAGCGTCGCGATCGAGGCGAGCGGTTTCACCCAGAGGACGCGCCGGCGGAGCACGCCATTCTGGTGGTGGAAAGCGTCGATCGTCGCGTCGCCGCCGCCGCCGCGACACTCGGTCGCGTACCGCGTGATGAAGCCCGCGATGAGGGCGCCGATGGCCGGGATGAACGCCAGCAGCCACAGCCGCAACGGAGGTAGTTCGAACCCGCCCCAGACGCGTTCACCCGCGGCGCGCAGCGGCTCGTAGCCGGCGAGCTTCTCGAGCAAGATGCTCTGCGTGAGCTCCGCGCCTGCGAAGAACAGGCAGCCGAGGATGCCGGCGCCGAGTCCGACGGCAGCGGCGTGAAGCAGCGTGCGGCCGACGATCTGTAGCTCGAGCGGCTCCGATGGACGCATCCAGCCGACGAGGCCGGCGACGCCACGCACACTGCGGATCATCGCCGCGCTGGCGGCCGCGAGCGCGCGATTGCGTTCGCCGCTCTCGGGTTCGTTGGGTTCGCTCGGCTCGGACATGTTCAGAACGGCATGCGGATCATGAATTCGGGATAGGTCCGCCAGCACTCGCGCCGGCAGTCGCCGATGAAGCGCTCGACAGCTGCGCCGAGGCCGAGCACGAAGCCTGCGCTGCGCGCCGTACCGCAAACCGCGACGAGGACGAACGCTGCGAGCCTCACAGGCCGAGAATCCTCCGGAACAAGCCCGGCCTCTCCGGCATCTGGCGCGACTCGAGCGCCGCCTTCATCTCTTCCGCCGACTCGAAGCGATCCTCGCGCTTGTGTGCGAGCGCGCGCGCGACGATCGCGTCGAGCCACTCGGGAACCTGGGGACGCCGCGCCATGGGATGCCGCTCGAGCTTGCCGTGCATCACCTTCGACAGCAGGTCGCGCTTGTTCTCCCAGTCGTACGGGAAATCGCCGACGAGCGTCTCCCACATCACGATGCCGAGCGAGAACAGATCGGCGCGCGCGTCGACGCCCGACGGATCGAGGTACTGCTCGGGGCTGATGTAGAACGGCGTGCCGAGCATCTGATCCTTCTGCGTCAGCGCCATCTGATCGTCGGCCTTCGCGAACCCGAGATCGAGCAGCTTCACCTCGTCGGTCGGCGTCAGATAGATGTTGGAGCTCTTGAGGTCGCGATGGATCACGTCGCGGTTGTGGAGCACCGCGAGTGCGTCGAGCACGGCGATTGCGATCCGGACGACGCGCTCGGGATCGAGCGGACCATCGGCGCAGCGAACCGCGTAGAGGTCACGGCCGCTGAGCCGGTCCATCTCGATGAACGCACAGCCGTCGTCGGTGGTCCCGGCATCGTGAACGCGCACGAATGCGCGATGCCCGAGTGCGGCAGTCTCGCGCGCCTCGCGCACGAAGCGCTGGCTGAGCTCGGCATCCTTCGCAAACCGCTTGTGGATGATCTTCACCGCGATCTGGCGCTGCAGGACCGGGTGCTCGGCCGCGTAGACCGCCGCGATGCCACCGACGCCGAGCAGCGGGCCGATCACGTACTTGCCCCCGAGCGACTGGCCGGTGCGCTGGAGAGGACACGTGGCGCCATCCTGATGGTAGCCGCCACACAGCTGGCAATCGGCCATGGGCCCCGAGCATAGCTCAGGGTTGCGGCGACGCGAGGGCCTCGGCCAGCTTCACGATCCGGCCGAGACCTCGCTCTCTGGCGTCGTGCAGCACGGCATCGAGCTCGGTCTTGCCCTGCTCGCTCGGGAGTTGCACCTGCGCGCGTGCGAACCGCGCCTCGAGCGCGAGGTTGATCGAGCCTCCCTTGTCGGCATCGGCCTTCACGACGTCGATCTTGCCGAGCGGCGTTTCCGAGTCGCCGAGCGCGGCGTTGGCGAGCCCGTCGGTCGTCACGCGCTGCACCTCGAGCCGGAGCTGCTGCTGCTTCTTCACGTGCTCCATCGCCTCGAGCGCCTTCTGCGACTCGGCGGTGACGAGCCGCGCGCGCGCGACGACGATCCACGCCTGCGCCTCGAGGCTCGCCGCACCACGCGCCGCCGCAGTCGGCTGGACGGAGAGCGCGGTGTCCGCGACCTTGGTCGCGACCGTGTCGTCACCCGGCGCCTCGTCGAGCTCGAGTTGCGCGAGCGCGAGCTGCAGCGCACCGGTGCGCAGCACGTTGTTCGCCTTCTCCGCGACCGCGAGGCCATCCTCGAACGCCTTGCGCGCCGCGGCCACATCGCCGAGCTCCGCCGAGATCTCGCCGCGCAGCTGCAGACATTGCGTCATCAGAGCTGCCTGCGAGCGCGCCGTGCACTTGTCGGCAAGCGCGAGCGCACTCTGGGCGTCGCCGCGCCCCCACGCGATCGTCGCCGCGACGTAGTCGATCGTCGGCACCGCGACCGGATCGTCGCCCTTGTACTTCTCGGCATCGCGCAGGCGCTTCTCGGCCGCCGACAGGTTGCCGCGCAGCGCGAGCGTGTGCGCCTCCGCCGACCACGCGAGCGACGCCGCCGCCTCCTGCCCTGCCTGCAGCCGGAGCGCGCCGATCGCGTTGTACTTGCCGAATGCCTCGTCGAGCTGGCCGCGCTCGACGGCGAGCGATGCGAGCGCCTCCATCACCGCGAGCCTGTGCAGCTGATCGCCCGCGGTCTCGTAGCGTTTGCCCGCCTCTTCGTAGGCCTCCTGTGCGAGCGCGAGCTCGCCGGTCAGCGTCAGCGCCTCGCCCTCGAGCGCACGCGCCTCCGCGAGCACGAGGTTCGCCCCCTTCGCACGCGCCGCCGCGCTCGCCTTCTTCGCGAGCTCGAGCGCCTTCGGCGGATCGGGACGCGCGAGCTCTGCGCTCGCCTCGGCGAGGTCGTAGCGAGGATCGTCGCCGAGCTTGCGCAGTGCCTCGATCGTATCGATCGCCTCGTCGGCGGGCTGCAGCCGCGCGAGCGCGAGGCCGACCTCGATGTTGTCCGAGTGCATCGCGAACAGCCGCTGGTAGTGCTCGCGCGCTTCGGAGAGGTTGCCGAGCAACTCGTTCGCCTGCGCGGTGACGAGCATCTGCTGATCGATGCCGAGCGTCTTCGCGGTCGCGAGCGCCTGCTTCGCCGAGGCGTGCGACGCGTCTGCATCGAACAGTCCCGCGTAAGCCTGCGCGAGCGCGACGTGGCCCGGCGCGAAGTCGGGCTCGATCTTCATCGCCGCGAGGAGGTGCTGCTTCGCGCCGCGATAGTTGTACGCGCGCAACGCGGCGGTCCCGTCGATGAACTCGCGCTGTGCCGTCGCGTCGTTCGGCAGCACCGCGAACGACTTCTTCGCGACCGCGAGCGTGCTGAGCCCGAGCGCATCGCGGATCTGCGCGCCCGCCTTCTCGGTGAGCGCCGGCAGCTCGGTCGGCGAGCCCTTGACCTCGATGCGCTTCGTCCTGGCGCCCGCGAGATCCTCGACGACCGCGACCAGCGTGAGCTCGTTGCCGCTCTGCAGGTACGAGCCGATCACGATCGCATCGGAGCCGAGCCGCTCGCGGATCTTGGCGAGCGTCTCCGGCGAGAAGCTGTCGGTGTTCGGCAGCGCGAGATCGGCGCGCGCGCGACTCGCGTCCTCGGCGGGTGTCACGCGGACATCGTCGCCGGCGAGCTGGGTCGCGAGCAGCTCCGACATCGCGCCCGAGACCCAGTCGATCGTCTTGTCGCCCGACAGGTTGCGGAACCCGAGCACCGCGACCGTGCGCCGCGACGGGATCACGGCGCGCTGATCGGTGCGCGACCGCAGCGTGTAGCCGCCGACGACCGCGCCCGCGACGAGCAGGCCGAGGCCGGCGACGAGCGCGTAGCGCCGCGTGTTGCGCCACGCATCGTGCGCGAGGTCGGCGAGCAGCGCATCCATCGACGGATAGCGGTCCGCCGGCTTCGTGTTGAGGCCGCGCAGCAGGATCTTGCGCAGCCGCGATGGCACGCTCGCGCCGCGCGGAGGCGGCTGCATGCGACCGGAGATCACCGCGTCGGCGAGCGCGACCGTGGTCTTGCCGCCAAACGGCACGTCGCCGTAGAGCGCCTGGTACAGCGCGACGCAGAAGCTGAACTGATCCGAGCGCTCGTCGGTGGGCTCGCCGTTGTGCTGCTCCGGCGACATGTACAGCGGCGTCCCCATCACCGCGCCGGTGCGGGTCATCGTCGCCATCGGGCTCTTGCCAAGATCCTGCGACGTGCGCCCGAGTGCATCGACGTTCGGGTCGTACGGCGTCGTCGGAGAATCGGTTGCAGACGCGAGCGAGCGCGCGAGTCCGAAGTCCGAGACGCGAACGCGGCCATCCTTGCCGAGCAGCACGTTGTCGGGCTTGAAGTCGCGGTGCACGAGGCCTGCGCGATGTGCGGCGGCGAGACCGCGCCCCGCCGCGGTGAACTTCGCGAGGATCTCGCGCTGCGTGTGCTTGGTCTCGAGCCACTGGCGGAGCGAGCCGCCATCGAGCAGCTCCTGGGCGAGAAAGACCAGCTTGCCCTCGATGCCGACCTCGTAGACCGTGATCACGTTCTCGTCGACCACGCGGGCCATCGCCTGGCCCTCGCGCATCAGCCGCATGCGCTGCTGTTCGTCGACCGTGCCGCGCAGCACCTTCAGCGCGACGCGCCGGTCGAGCTCGCGGTCGTGCCCCATGTACACGACACCCATGCCGCCGGAGCCGAGCTCTCCTTCGACGACGAACCGGCCAATCTTCTGGCCGTGCCGGATCTGGGACGCATCGGCGTCGGTCACCCCGACGAATATAGTCGAGGGGCTCGCGCGTTTCAGCCCAGGCGGACCAGCGCTACGAACAACGTCACGAACAGGCAGAGGACGAACAGGA
Organism: Kofleriaceae bacterium; assembly: GCA_013368795.1. Taxonomy (GTDB): domain Bacteria; phylum Myxococcota_A; class Polyangia; order Haliangiales; family Haliangiaceae; genus JABFXX01. Next base: position 6,057 of record JABFXX010000202.1, on the reverse strand, counting down.
TCGCGAGCGGCGAAATCAGCGGCTCGCGGGCGGGGGCGACCTCGTCCTCAGGCTCGAGAATTGGTTTCAGATCGCGCGTGCTGCCGCGTGCGCGCAGCGCTTCGCGCGATACCGTATGCGCGAGTGGCGTCAGCTGGGGCTCGACGGTCTGATCCACGAGCCCGAGCAGCTCGTCACGCGGCATCAAACTCGTCGGACGTTCTCGCTCGGTTTCTGCGCGGGGCACAAAGGACAAGCTAGCGCCGCCTCGTCGGAAGAGAACGTGAGGTTCGGTGAGTGCCACTTGTCCGTGTGGGCATGTCGGACATGCCAGCGCGGGCCGCTGTAAGCCACTTCGCGTGTGTGGCGAGTGCGCTCGTTTTGCTAGAGACGCTGCGCGCCGAGCGGACTGGGGCTCGACACCATGCTCGTCGCGCGGTTGTTCGCGTCGATCGTCGCCGTCGTCGCCGCCTCGAGACGCGCGGAGATCTCGGCCTGCGTCGGCGGCACCGTCGACGGGACCGGCCACACGCGGATCGTCCCGTCCCACGCCGCGGTCACCAGTTCGTGCGCGTTCCGCCAGAACACGCGCGCGATCGCACGCGTGTGACCTCGGAGCACGCGGTACCTGCCGGTCGCGAGCTCCCAGATGCGGATCGTCTTGTCGTAGCTCGCCGACGCGAGCTGGGTCCCGTCGGGGGAGAACGCGACGTCCATCACGAGGTCGCTGTGACCACGGAGCACGCTGAGGACCTTGCCCTGCGTATCCCACAGCCGAACCGTGCGGTCGCCCATCGCCGCCGCGATGCGCGAGCCGTCGGCCGACACTGCGAGCCGCGAGACGTGATAGCCGTCGGTCGCGAGATTGACCGCCTGCTTGCCGTCGACGAGCAGCACGCCGCGGTCGCACAGCTGGACCATCAGGCGATTCTTCACCGGCTCGAACTCGGCCTTGGTGCCGCACCACGCCGCCCCCGCGCCGAGCATCTCGGCCGTGCCGTCGGGCTTGACCATCACCGCGGTGTCGCCGACCTGCGCCGCGATCCGACCGTCGGCGGAGACCGCGAAGCCGCGCACCTCGGCGTCGCCTTCGATCAGCGTCGTGCTCGTACCGGTCGCGATGTCCCATTTGCGCAGCGTGCCGTCGATCGACGACGAGAACAGCACGCGCGAGTCGCGGCTCCACTCGAGGTGGCTGATGAATCCGGTGTGGCCCTTGAGCGGCTTCATCGTGCCGTTCCGGTCGCGCAGCTCGAGCGTCCAGTCGGCGCCCTGCGCGACCAGGTGATTGCCGTCGGGAGATGGCAAGCCGATGCTGAGACCGGCGCGCGGGAACAGCAGCTCGCGCGTGCCGGTGCCCAGATCCCAGCGCGCGATGCCGTTCGTCGTCCGCACCATCGCGCGATCCTGATCGAGCGACATCTCGACGATCTCGCCGCCCTCGGCGAACGTGCGCGCGCCGCTGCGATCGAGTGGCCACAGCCGGATGCTGCCGTCGAGGCTCGCGGTCGCGACGATCCGCTCGTCCGGCGAGAACCGCGCGCGATAGACGTCGTCGTCGTGGCCGCGCAGCACGCTCGCCGAGCCGTCGGCGAGGTTCCACACGCGCGCGGTGCCGTCGTCGCCGGCGGTGAGCAGCGACTTGCCGTCGCGCGAGAACTGGCAGTTGTAGACCTGATCGGTGTGACCGCGGAGCGCGGTGACCTTGCCGGTCGCGAGCTCGACGATCAGAACCTCGTGGAGGTTGCCGACGAGCGCGACCAGCGTGCCGTCGGGCGACCACGTCGCGTTGTTGAGCTTCGCCTCGTACGAGACGAGCTTCGTCAGCTTGCCGCCGACGAACGGCACCGCGTAGACCGCGACGTTGTCGTGGACGAGCACGGTCTCGCCGTCGGGTGACAGCGCGACGTACGCGACGAGCTTGTCGAACGTAGCGAGCGGCCGCGTCGCGCCGCTGGGCGCCACGGCGACGACCTGGTTCGGCGCGGTCTTCGCGACCCGCTTCGTCAGATCGTTCTGCGCGACCGTCAGGAGCACCGTCGACTCGGTGCCGAGCTTTGTCAGCGTGCCGTCGAGCCCGAGCACCTCGGCGACGCCATCGCGATCGACGATCACCTGCTTGTCGTCGGCGTCGAACCGCAGCGCGGTGCACGGCATGCCTCGCTCGACGAGGATGCGCTTCGTTCCGTCGACGAGCGACCACACCGCGACCTCGCCCATGCCGCCGCTGGTGACGACCATCTTGCCGTCGTGCGAGATCGCGAGCGCCTCGATCGCCCACTTCGATTGGCCGAGCACGCGCATCGCGCCGCTCTCGACGTCGTAGACGCGCAGCTTGCCGTCGCGAACCGCGGCGACGATCGTCTTGCCGTCGGGCGTGAACGCGGCGTCGAACACCCAGTCGCCCGGGCGGAACACGTGGCGCGCGGCACCGGCGGCGAGCGCCTCGTCGATCACGTCGACGACCTGCGTGCGATCGCGATCGGTCACCGGGTGCAGCTTGAGCCACGCGAGCGCCGCCGTCGGATCTTTGCGCAGCGACGTCTCGGCCTGGACAAACAACAGCTCGCGCTTGCGATCCTCGGCGGAGCGGCGCGCGATCTCTGCTCTCGCGCGCTCGCCGCGTGCGATGTCACGCTCGGCGACGACGGTGCGGAACGACTCGACGCCGACCGCACCGAGTGCGATCGCGCTCGCGAGCGCGACGACGACGACCCCGCGGTGCTGCGCGAGCTTCTTGCGGACGAGCTGCCACGGCGTGTACGCGTGCGCGCTGACGAGCTTGCCGGTCTGATACCGGCGCAGGTCCTCGGCCAGCGCGGTGCCGTTCGCGTAGCGCTCGGTGGGCTGGCGGGCCATCGCCTTCGCGACGATGTCGACGAGCTCGCCGGGCGCAGCCGGCGCGACCGTCGTCAGCGGGATCGGCGGACCCGCGATCACCCGATCGAGTACCGCCTGCGGCGTCACGTCGGCGTGAGGCGCGCGGCCTGACAGTAGCTCGTAGAGCAGCGCACCGAGCGCGTAGACATCGGCGCGCTCGTCGACGAGCTCGCCGCGCGCCTGCTCGGGAGCCATGTACGCGGGCGTGCCGACGACCTTGCCCGAGATCGTCGAGACACCCGAGCCCTTCGCCACCGGCATCAGCTCGGCAGGTGGCTCCGGCACATCGCGGCGGCGATCGCACGCGAGGCCCCAGTCGACGACGATCGTCTCGCCGAACTCGCCGACGATCACGTTCGACGGCTTGAGGTCGCGATGGATCACGCCCTCGCTGTGCGCGTAGCCGACGGCATCGGCGATCGCGATCACGTGCTGGAGCAGGCCGAGGCGCTCGCGCAGCGTCTGCTTCTCCGCGAACAGCTCCTTCAGCGTGCGGCCCTCGACCAGCTTCATCACGTAGTAGGGCGCGCCGTTCGGCCAGCGCCCCGCCTCGTGGACCGGGACGATCCCGGGATGCTCGAGGCGCGCTGTGATCAATGCCTCGCGAACGAACCTCGCCTCGTGCCAGTCATCCTGGCGAAGTAGCTCCTTCACCGCGACGGTCCGACCAAGCCGGGTGTCGACCGCGCGTACGACGCGCCCCAGGCCTCCGCGCGCGTGCTCTTCGACCTGCCGGTACCGCTCCGGATCGTCTACCGGCAGCTCGTCATCGCCATCCGGGTCGCGATCGGGCGTCGCGTCCGACGACAACGTCGGCTGCAGTGTCGCGGTGCGATCGGCGGGGTCGGCGGACATGGTCGCTCGGCAAGAACCCAGTTCCCCTTAACACGGGGTACTGCCTCCAGATTCCCATGAGTGGGTTCCGGTGGACACCTCAGAAGCGCTGGCCCACCATAGATCAGATGCATCTGCTGGGACGACCGCTCGGTGTCGCAGATGTCGCAGCGCGCAAAAAATTTGGGATGTAACTGTCATTCGTCGCGGTTAGAGTGCGCGCCCATATGCGCCGTCTGGCCCTCGCTACAACCCTGTTCATCTTCGCGTGCGGGCCGGCCGATCGTGAGACGCCGACCGATGCAGCCGGCAGCGCTGGCAGCGATAGCGGCAGCGGCAGTGGCAGCGATGCTCAGCAACCGATGCCGCCGGCTTCGCGCATCTACGCGCACAGCGGCGCGACGCTCTACAAGATCGACGCCGGGCTCTACACGCCGACGATGGTCGGCGACATGAAGCTCAACGGCACCCCGCTCAACCAGAGCATCACCGACATCGCGATCGACAACAACGACCGGATGATCGGCATCACGCTCGACAAGCTCTACACGATCAACGAGATGACCGGCGCGGTCACGCTGATTACGAACCTGCCGGCGAATGCGCAGGGCTTCCAGAGCCTGTCGTTCGTCCCCGATCCGGCCGACGACACGAAGGACATCCTGATCGCGGCGAACTTCGACGGCGACGTCTACAAGATCGATCAGATCAACGGATCGGCGACGAAGATCGGCAGCTATGGCACCGTCACCGCCGGCAAGGTCGGATCGAGCGGCGACATCATCAGCGTGCGCGGGTTCGGAACCGGCCACTACGCGACGGTGAAGATCGCGGGCCAGCCGTTCGACTTCCTCGCGCAGATCGACAAGACGACCTACGCCGCCTCGCCGATCGGCCAGCTCGGCGCCGGTACCGGGTTCAAGGACATCTTCGGCCTCGCGTACTGGGAGGGCACGATCTTCGGGTTCGTCGCCGGAGCCAACAACACCGGCAAGATCATCAAGATCGATCCGACCACCGGCGTCGGGACCGAGGTTCAGAGCGGCGCGATCCGCTGGTTCGGCGCCGGCGTCGCGACCGACGCGCCGATCCTCCAGTAGCTACGGCGCCTGCTCTTCGTCGAGCGGCTGGTTCTCGATCGGAACCAGCTTCGTGAAGTCGATCGTCTGGTCGTGGTCGGGCACGACCTCGAGCGTCTGCTCGACGATCAGGACCTTCTTGCCCTCCCGCCGGTAGTAGCGAGTGACCTTCCCCCTCGCGACCGCCTTCACCGGCGTCGTCTTGATCGGCACCGTGACCGTGACGGGAGTCTTGCCGATCTTCACGCCGTCGAGCGTGATCGTCGACGGCGGCATCGCTCGGAACTCGAGCTTCACGTGACCGGGCTTCGTCGAGGTCGATTCGATGGTCGGCCTTGATGAATGGCGACCAGCGAGCACAACGATCGTCACCACGATCCCCACGACCACGATCGCGGCAGCAATCAGCAGCAGCTTGCGCGAAGGCGTTTTGGCAGCGTCGGACATCGGCCCGCGCAGACTACCGCGCTATGGTCCGCGCATGACACTCCCGATCCGCCGCGTCGCCGTGTTGGGCGCTGGCGTCATGGGCGGAGGCATCGCCGCTCATTGCGCCAACGCAGGTATTCCGGTCCTCCTGCTCGACATCGTCAAGCCGGACCTCGAGAAGCTGAAGAAGGCCAAACCAGCGGCGCTGATGCACGTGCGCAACACGTCGCTGATCAAGGTCGGCACGTTCGACGCCGATCTCGCGAAGGTCGCGGAGTGCGATCTGATCCTCGAGGCGATCATCGAGCGTCTCGACATCAAGCAGCAGATGTTCGAGAAGCTCGAGAAGATCGCGCCGAACGCGATCGTCGCATCGAACACGTCGGGTCTGCGGATCGTCGACATGCTGCAGGGACGCAGCGAGCAGTTCCGCAAGAACTTCATCGTCACGCACTTCTTCAACCCGCCGCGCTACATGAAGCTGCTCGAGATCGTCGCCGGTCCCGACACCAGCGCCGAGGTGAAGCAGCGCGCCGAGACGTTCGGCAAGGAGATGCTCGGCAAGGGCATCGTGTGGGGCAAGGACACGCCGAACTTCGTCGGCAACCGCATCGGCGTGCAGTCGATGATGACGACGATCCACCTGATGCTCGAGAAGGGCCTCACGCCCGAGGACGTCGACGCGATCACCGGCATCCCGATGGCGCACCCCAAGAGCGCGACGTTCCGCACCGCCGACGTCGTCGGTCTCGACACCGTCGGCCACGTCGCCGCGAACAGCTACAAGGTGCTCGTCGACGACGAGGACCGCGAGACGTTCAAGGCGCCCGCGTACATCGAGGCGAGATCGGAAGAG
>JABFXX010000713.1 GCA_013368795.1 Kofleriaceae bacterium | reverse complement strand
TTGCCCGATCGCGCACGTCATGCCGGCTCGCGCAAGCGATAGCCGACGCCCGCCTCGGTGAGGAGCCACTGCGGGCGCGCCGGATCGGCCTCGAGCTTCTTGCGCAGCGCGCCCATGTGGACGCGCAGGTAGTGGACCTCCTCGACGGCGTTGGGGCCCCACACCTCGCGCAGGAGCTGGCGGTGCGTGAGCACGCGGCCGGGCTGGCGCGCGAGCTCGACGAGCAGCTTGAACTCGATCGGCGTCAGGTGGACTTCCTTGCCGTCCATCGTCACCTGGTGGCGAGGCTGATCGATCTTGATCGGGCCGACCTCGATCACGTCGGGCGCGGGCGTGCCGCCGGTGCGGCGCAGGACGACGCGGATGCGCGCCATGAGCTCGCTCGCACCGAATGGCTTCGTCAGGTAGTCCTCGGCGCCGGCATCGAGCGCGGTGACCTTGTCGCCCTCCTGGCCGCGCGCGGAGAGCACGATCACCGGCGGGCGCTCGTCGGGCAGGATCCGGCGGAGCAGCGTGATGCCATCGCCATCGGGCAGGCCGAGATCGAGCAGGATCACGGCGGGTCGGGCGCGATCGATCGCGTCGATCGCCTCGGCGATCGAGCCGGCCTCGACGACGGCGTGGCCGTGGCCGGCGAGCGTCGTGCGGAGGAACCGGCGCAGCTGCAGGTCGTCGTCGACGACGAGGACGGTGCTCACGATGCGGCCTCCGCGAGTGCGGGCTCGGCGAGCAGTCGCGACGAGGGGTGAGTGGCGGGCAGCTCGACGCGAAAGCGCGCGCCACCCGCCGGCTCGTTGTCGGCATGGACGTGGCCGCCGTGTGCCTCGACGATCGCGCGGACGACCGCGAGACCGAGACCGGCACCCGGCGCGGTCGACGCGCGCACGAACTTCTCGAACAGCGTCGGGCCGAGCCCGGCAGGAATGCCCGCACCGTGATCGATGACGTCGACGACGACCGTGGCACCGAGGCGCTGCGCGCGCAGCTCGAGTGGCGGCGCGCCGTGCTTGAGCGCGTTATCGATCAGGTTGATGAGCACCTGCTCGAACAGCACCGGGTCGACCGGCACCACGAGATCCGACGGGACATCGATCTCGACGGCCCAGGCGCCGAGCGCGCCCTCCATGCGGGTGAGCGCCGCGCCGACGAGCTCCTCGACCGGGATGAGCTCGCGGACGGGGACGAGCCCGCTCTCGACGCGCGTCAGCTGCAAGAGGTTCGCGAGCACGCGCTCGAGCCGGCGCGCGTCGTCGACGATCTGATCGAGCAGCTCGCGGCGCGCGCTGCGGTCGAGACGTGCCTCGTCGTCGCGCAGCGACGTTGCCGCACCGGTGATCACGGCAAGCGGCGTGCGCAGGTCGTGCGAGACGGCCGAGAGCAGCGCGTTGCGCATCTCCTCGGTCCGCGCGCGCACCGAGGCCTCGCGCGCCTGTGCCGCGAACTTCACGCGACCGAGCGCGAGTCCGGCTTGCCGCGCGATCGCCTCGATCAGCGGGACCGCCGTACCGCCACGTCGCCGTGGATCCTGTTTTGCCTGCACCGCGATCACGCCGACCGCATCTTCCCCCGAGACGAGCGGAACGGCCAGGACGCGGGAGCCCGGCAGCGTGTCGGTGCCCTTGCCGGCGGTCTGCTTGTGCTCGAATGCCCAGCGCAGCACCGCCATCTCCTGCGGCGCGAGCGGCATGAGGCCGGCGACCGCGGTGAGCGTGCTCGGCTCGTCGGGATCCGGGATCAGCACCGCCGCGGAGACGGGGAACGACGCCTCGAGGTGCTCGACGGTCACCGCGGCGACGTCGCCGGGCGCGACGGCAGACGCGATGTCGCGCGTGAACGCGAGCAGCGCCGCCGTGTGTCGCTCGCGAACGAGCGCGTCGCGCTCCTGGTTCTTGAGCCGCGAGGTCAGCGTGCTGATCGCCAGCCCGGCGCCGAACATGACGCCGAACGTCAAGAGGTGGCGCACGTCGGAGACCGCGAACGTGAACTTCGGTGGCACGAAGCAGAAGTCGAACGCGCAGACCGCGAGCGATGCGGCGACGAGTGCCGGCCCTCGCCCGGCGAGTGAGGCGAGCGTGATCGCGATCAGGTAGAGGATCGTGATGTCGGCGATCGTGATGTAGGGCGCCGCCAGCATTCCGACGACGGTCGTCGCCGCGATCGCGAACACCGCCCACGCGTACGCCCACGCGCTCGGCTTCTCGCGCGGGATCGGTGATACCGGCGCAGGCTTTGTCAGGTCGTCGAGCGGCGCGATGACGTGGATCTCGATCGGCCCCGAGCCGCGGATCAGCGTGTCGAGCAGGCTGCCGCGAACGAGGTCGCGCCAGCGCGAGTGCGTCGGCTTGCCCGCGACGATCCGCGTGACGTTCGTCGTGCGAGCGTGGTCGAGCAGCGCCTCCGCGACGCTACGCCCGGCAAGGCGCACGACCTCGCCGCCCAGCGCCTCGGTCAGGCGGAGGTGGGATTCGACGCGCTCGCGATCCTTGTCGCTCAGTGGCGGTGCGCCGAGCACCTCGACGTGCGCCGCGGCCCACGGCGCGTGAAGGCCCTCGGCGATTCGCTTCGTCGCCCGGATGAGGCGCTCGGAGCCGGGGCTCGGACCGACGGCGACGAGGATGCGATCGGTCGTCGGCCACGTCGACGAGATTCCGTGCAGCTTGCGGTACGCGAGGACCTCGGCGTCGACGCGCGCGGCGGTGCGGCGAAGCGCGAGCTCGCGGAGCGCGAGCAGGTTGCCCTTCTGGAAGAAGCTCTGCAGCGCGCGCTGCGCCTGCTCGGGCACGTAGACCTTGCCCTCGGAGAGCCGCTCGAGCAGCTCCTCGGGCGAGATGTCGACGAGCTCCATCTCGTCGGCGCGTTCGAGCAGCGCGTCGGGCACGGTCTCGCGCACGCGGACACCGGTGATCTGCTGGATCACGTCGCCGAGGCTCTCGACATGCTGCACGTTGATCGTCGTGTGGACGTCGATGCCCGCGTCGAGGAGCTCGAGCACGTCCTGCCAGCGCTTGACGTGCTTGCTGCCGGGCGCGTTCGTGTGCGCGAGCTCGTCGACGAGGATCCGCTGCGGCTTGCGTGCGATCGCCGCGTCGATGTCGAGCTCCGCCAGCTTGACGCCGCGATGCTCGATGATGCGCCGCGGGAGCTCGGGCACGCCTGCGACGAGCTCCTGGGTCTCCGCTCGACCGTGCGTCTCGACGATGCCGATCACGACATCGTCGCCCTCCTCGCGCGCGCGCCGCGCCTCTTGCAGCATCGCGTACGTCTTGCCGACGCCGGGCGCAGCGCCGAAGAAGATCTTGAGCCGCGCCCGGGTCGCGCGACTCTCCTCCGCCTTCATGCTCGCGAGCAGGGCGTCTGGATCCGGGCGGTCGTCGCGGTCGTCTGTCATCTGTCGGGGACTGGACCAAACCTCTCGTCGAGTGCGCGATTCAGGCCTAGGACGTTCACGCGCGGCTCGCCGAGCACTCCAAGTGTCCTCCCTTCCGTATGGGAGGCAATCATCTGATCGATGTCGTCCTTGGACTGGCCGCGCAGGCGCGCGATCCGACCCGCCTGGTAATACGCGGCGGCCGGCGAGATGTGCGGGTCTAGCCCGGAGCTCGACGTAGTGACGAGGTCGATCGGCACCGGTGCCGTGTTGCCCGGGTCCAGCGCGCGCAGCGCGTCGATGCGGTCCTGCACGGCCTTGCGCAGCGCAGGGTTGGGACCGAGGTTGCCCTCGTTGTCGACGAACGCGGTCGGGCCCAGGTTGGAGCCCGTCGAGTACGAGGCGTTGTAGTTCGCCTGCGCCGTCGGCCGGCTGAAGAAGTAGGCGGGGTTGTCGAACGGCTGGCCGATCAGCTCGGAGCCGACGACCTTGCCGTTCTTGTCGTGAATCAACGACCCGGTTGCCTGGTGCGAGAACAGCGCGTGCGCGATGCCCGTCATCAGCAGCGGGTAGACGAGGCCGAGGATCACGGTGAACGCGAGCAGCGAGACGACGGCGGGGCGAATCTGGTCTTTCATGGCGAACCTCAACTCACCAGGCCGAGGCCCGAGAGGATGACGTCGATGAGCTTGATGAACGGGAACGGCAGGATCAGGCCGCCGGCGCCGAACACGAGGATGTTGCGGCGCAGCGTCACGGCGGCCGATGCGGCGCGGACCGCGAGGCCGCGGAGCGCGATCGGGATCAGCGCGACGATGATGAGCGCGTTGAAGATGACGGCCGACAGCACGGCGCTCGTCGGTGAATGCAGGTGCATGATGTTGAGCGCGCCGAGCTGCGGATAGGTCCCGACGAACGCCGCCGGGATGATCGCGAAGTACTTCGACACGTCGTTCGCGATCGAGAACGTCGTCAGCGCACCGCGCGTCATCAGCATCTGCTTGCCGACGGTGACGACCTCGAGCAGCTTCGTCGGGTTCGAGTCGAGGTCGACCATGTTGCCGGCC
>JABFXX010000615.1 GCA_013368795.1 Kofleriaceae bacterium | reverse complement strand
GTGCCGCTGCACGTCGAGGCCGCCTACAAGGAATACAACCACCAGGCCGCGTTCGCGGTCGCCTCGCTCCTCGCGGTGCTCGCGCTGATCACGCTCGTCGCGCGCCGCATCATCGCCCGCCGGATGGAGGCCTCGAAATGACGATCGCAGTCCGCTCGCTCACCAAGCAGTTCGGCACGTTCACCGCGCTCGACAACGTCAGCCTCGACATCAAGGGCGGCTCGCTCGTCGCGCTGCTCGGCCCATCGGGCTCGGGCAAGACGACGCTGCTCCGCATCCTGTCCGGGCTCGAGCGCCCCGACAGCGGCGACCTGCAGATCGACGGCAACGACCTCGCGTCGCAGTCGGCGCGCCAGCGCAACGTCGGCCTCGTGTTCCAGCACTACGCGCTGTTCCGCCACCTCGACGTGTTCGAGAACATCGCGTTCGCGCTGCGCGTCCGCAAGCGGCCGAAGGCGGAGGTCGAGCAGCGCGTCAACGAGCTGCTCCGGCTCATCCAGCTCGAGGGTCATGGCCGCCGCTTGCCGTCGCAGCTCTCCGGCGGCCAGCGCCAGCGCGTCGCGCTCGCCCGCGCGCTCGCCGCACGTCCTCGCGTGCTCCTGCTCGACGAGCCGTTCGGCGCGCTCGACGCCCAGGTCCGCGCCGAGCTGCGCAGCTGGCTGCGTCGCCTCCACGACGAGATTCATCTGACGACGGTGTTCGTCACGCACGATCAGGACGAGGCGTTCGAGGTCGCCGATCAGGTCGTCGTCATGAACCAGGGCCGCATCGAGCAGGTCGGCTCGCCGGCCGAGGTGTTCGAGAGCCCGGCGAACGACTTCGTCATGCGCTTCCTCGGTCACGTCAACGTGCTCGACGCGCAGCTCGAGTCCGGACGCGCGCGCGTCGGCGATGTCGTGCTCGATGTCGCGCACGACGGCAGCGGCCCGGGCCGGCTCTACGTGCGCCCGCACGAGGTCGAGATCATCCGCACGCAGCAGGAGGGCGCCGTGCCCGCGCGCGTCCTGCGCGTCACGCCGCTCAACGCGGGGCTCAAGGTCGAGCTGCAGGCGCCGTCGCTCGGTTCGAGCCTGCGCGCCGACGTCGACTGGGAGCGCGGCACCGCGCTCGGCCTGCGCGGCGGGGACGACGTGTTCCTGTCGCTGCGCCGTGCGCGCGTGTTCGAGAGCGATCGCCGCGCCGCCTAGGACCATCCGCCGGTCTCGCGCAGCCACACGCGGCGGCCGCGGTACTCGACGCGCGCCTTCGCCACCTCGCCCTCGCGCCGGGACGGCCACAGCGCGCGCCGCAGGATCACGAGCGCCATCGCGATCGGCATTGCGTGGAACCTGCCGTCGGGGAATGCCTCGAGCACACCGGCATCGTTGACGAGCAGCTCGAGCACCGCGCCGATGTCGGGGCACGCGACGAGCGAGCCGCTGTCGTTCGTGAGCACGTGCGCGCCGCGGCAGCCGAACTGCGGCCAGTCGTTGCGATCGACGGCGCGCGCGTAGTCGAGCCAGTCGTCGGACGACCGCAGGTGGCTGCCGAGCGCGAGGATCTTGCGGAGCGTCGGGCGATGCACGAGGTCGAGCTCGAGCGCGCCGCGATAGCAGCGCAACGCCGACTGCCACAGCTGGTAGTGCGCCGCGCACCTGCCGGCCTCGAGATAGGCCTCGATGCTCGCCTCGCAGTCGCCTGCGGCCGCGATGCGCTCTGCATCCGATTCGAGTCGACTGACCGCCGCGTTCACCCAGCGCGATGATGCCGACGGCCCCGCGTGGGCCCGATGACATCGTCGAGATATTGGGATGACACGCAGTTCGTGCGTGTGACATCTCGATATTGCAGGCGAATGACACGGATCTGGTCGCGGTCTTGCGTAATGATCGCCGAGCCGATGTTCGCGCGCGTCAAGTGCTTGATCCCGACGCTGGCGGCGACCCTGCTCTGGGGTGGCCAGGCCCGCGCCGAGGACCAGACCCCCGCCGAAGCGCCGGCATCCGAGGCTCCACCCGCGGCGGCCGACGTGCCCGCGACGCCCGCATCCGCAGACCAGACGGCCACGACGGCCGAACCTACGAGCATCACCGAGCAAGCCCCGGCGCTCTCCGACGAGGAGCTGCTGAAGCAGTCCCAGGCCGAGACGATCGAGATCTTCGACGAGCGTCCCGACAAGCCGTTCGATCGCGACACCGACGTGCGGCTGACCGGCGATCAGCTCGCCGCGCGCGGCGCGACTGATCTCGGCACGGCGCTCTCGCTCCTGCCCGATGTCACCGTGCGCGATGCCGGCCGCGGCGGGTTCAACATCGACGTCCGCGGCGCGCGCAAGGGCGCAGTCACGATCCTCATCGACGGCGTGAACGTGACCGACCCGTACTACGGCACGTTCGACGTCTCGACGATTCCGATCACCGACATCGTGCAGATCCGCATGTCGACGACGCCGCAGTCGCCGATCGATGGCCCGGGCGGCCCGGGCGGAGTGGTCGAGGTCCTCACGCGCGACGCGATCGGCGAGCAGATGATCATCGCGCGTGCGACCGGCGACTCGCTGCCGAGCGTCGGCGTCACCGGCACGGCGCGCATCGCGCTGAAGAAGTATCTCGGCCTGCGCATCTCGGCGGGTGGTGTCGGCGGTGCGCGCGACCTCGAGCTGCCGATGAACGCGGCGATCGGCGAGGAGCGCCACTCGGCGACCGGCTCGACGCGGCTCGAGTACCGGCGCGGCGACGCGCGGCTCGTGCTCGACGGGTTCCTCGACAGCCGGCACTACATCTCGCCGCCGTCGGATACCACCTCGAGCTCGATCCTGATGGTCGATCGCGAGACGAGCGCGCGCGTGTCGACGAAGGGCGACCTCAGGCGCGGCAAGCTGCAGCTTCAGGCGCAAGGCTGGGTCCACAGCCTGAACCGCCGCTCGCGTTACTACAGCGACCCGGCGCTGACGACGCAGGCGCAGACCGAGGACCTCGAAGCGATGCGGATCGGCGGCATGGCGCTCGCGACGCACCCGATCGGCAAGGACGCGCGGTGGGCCGTGTCTGGCAGCGTCGATCGCGACAACGCGCGCGTCGCCGTGCTCAACGGCTCGGTGTCGAAGGGCGACGTCACGATGTTCGAGCTCGCCGCGAACCTCCAGTACGAGAAGAAGACCGTGCGCATCGACGCCGCCGGCGGCGCCGCGCTGCCCGTCGGGGTCGGCGCCGACCCGTGGCCCGAGGGCAAGCTCGTCGTCAAGTGGCGGCCCCGCTTCGGTCCGCTCGAGGTGTCGGCGACCGCCGGCCGCAAGGGCCGCGTGCCGAGCCTGCGCGAGCGCTTCGATCTGACGACCGGCAACCCGGCGCTCGGGCCCGAGATGGCGAGCACCGGCGAGGTTCGCGCGAGCTACGACATCAAGGACCGCATCAAGCTCGAGGTCGCGCCGTTCTACAAGCGGACGAACGGCATGGTGCGCGTCTCGCTCGATCCCGCCGACATGGGCAAGCTGACGAACCTCGGCAAGCTCTCGATCTACGGCATCGACACGCAGGCTCGCGTCGAGATCATCCCGAACCTGTGGGTCGGCGGCGCCTACAACTTCATCAAGGCCCACAGCGACGACAGCGGCGACGATCCGCTCGATCGCCTACCGCACCACCGCGGCGAAGCGTGGGTGCAAGGCTCGCCGATCGACAAGCTGACGCTGCTCGCGCGCGTGCGATACTTCGGCGACTCGATCGACAAGGCAATGAACGTCGACGGCTACACGCTCCTCGAGGCGACCGCGACGGCGCCGATCACGAAGCAGTACCTCGCCGTGCTGCGCGTCGAGGATCTGCTCGATGTCCAGCCCGAGACGCGCGCCGGCTATCACACCGCGGGCCGCGTGATCACCCTCGTACTCCAGGGCCAGTGGCAGTAACCAGACGCGCATTCCTCCTTCTCGCGCTCGCGGCATGCAGCTCGGAGAAGCACGCGCCGGTCGCGCCACCGCCGCAGACGATCCGGGTCGCCGTGATCGGCGGCATGCTCGAGACCGGGTTCTGGCAGGAGCTCACCACACGCTACGAGGCGGCGAGCGGCAACAAGATCGAGCTCGTGGCGTCCGGCCCCAAGCCCGTCGTGATCGACGCGTTCCGCAAGGGCGGCATCGACCTCATCACGCTCCACGCGAGCGACGCGATCGTCAACCTCGTCGTCGACGGCCTCGCCGCCGATCCGCAGCCGTGGGCGCAGAACGACCTCGTCATCGTCGGTCCGTCCGACGATCCGGCGAAGATCCGCGGCCTCGACGCGCTGACCGCGGTGAAGACGCTCGTCGCGGCGAAGGCGCCGATCCTCATCCACGCGAGCCTCGGCGCGGACGGCGTGATGCACGACCTCGAGCACGCGGCAGGCCTCATGCTGCCGGCGGAGACGACGCAGGTGTTCTCGGGCGAGAACCAGCACCAGATCCTCGCGCGCGCCGCCGAGCTGCACGCGTACACGATGGTCGGCCGCATCCCGATGCTGCTCGGCAAGCTGAAGCAGCCCGGCATCGAGATCCTCGTGCGCGGCGATGGCCGCATGCGCCGCCCGTATCTCGTCGCGGTCGCGAAGCGAGACGACCCTCGGGTCGCAGCGGCGCGCGACCTCGCCGCGTTCCTGCGCAAGCCCCAGACCCAGGCGTGGATCGCGACTTACAAGAAGGGCACGTACGACGACGCGCCGCTGTTCTTCCCGGTCGTCGTCGGTCCCTAACATCAGGAGCCCGTATCGTGACGCCTGACGCCCGCAGCGGCGACGCGGACCTCGCCGGCGATCTGCTGTGCGAGGCGCGCGATCGCCTGGCTGAGCGCTGCTGCCGCGTCGGCGCTCGACGGTCCAGCGATCGCGGTCTCGATCCGAGCCTCGCGCGTCTGCGTGGCGGACTCCTCGCTCCGCAGCGTCCAGCGCGCCCATAGCTCGACGCGATTGCGGCCGCGCTTCTCGAACCGCAGGATCTCGACCTGCAGGTCGAACGTGGGCGCACCGGCGTGTGGCGGCACGGTGATGCCCTCGGGCGCGAGCGTCGACGCGAGGTTCTCGCGCAGGATCCGCGTGACCGCTTCGTCGAGCGGCTCGGCCCAGCGATCCTGCCTGGAGTAGACGATGCGGTTGTCGTCGGCGCGGGTCACGATCGACTCGCGATCGAGATAGCGAGGGATCGTGACGAGGCTCAGCGACACGGTTGGCGCATCCGCCGCGCGCGACGGCGACGCTGGCCGCGGCGCGGCCGCCGGCGTCAGGACGTAGTAGTTGTAGTGCGGCGCCTTGCCACCGAGGCACGCGCTGCACGCAAGTACGAGGACGAGCTTCTTCATTCGCGGCCTCCGCGGATGAGCGAGCCCGGATCGCGGCTCAGCTGCTCCGACAGACGCCGCAGCGAGCGCGCCGCGGCCGCGAGCTCCCGGAGCGTCGCGTCGATCTGGTTCGCGAGCCGGCCGTCCGGCGCGAGGAGCTGATGCGCGGACTTGACCAGCGGCGAGCTCTCTCGCGCACTCTGCTCGAGCTGCGCGGCCGTGCGGTTCAGGCTCGTCGCGAGCGTGTCGAGCTTCGCGACCGTGCGCTCGAGGTGTGGCGAGCTGAGGAGCTGGTGAGCCTCGTCGACGGTCGCCTTCAGCGACTCGGCGATCCCCGCGATGTCGACGTCGGCGAGCTTGGACAGGATCTCGTCGACCTTCTCCGGGAGCCGCTCGATCGGACCGTGGACCGACGGGATCTCCGGATACGGGACCGAGCGGTCGTTCACCAGCTCGATGGGCGTACTCGGCCTCACATCGAGCGCGACATAGCGGACGCCGGTGACGATGCTCTCGGTCGCCAGCTCCGCGCGGAGTCCGCGGGCGACCAGCTCGCTCACCTGGTGGCGATCGCTGAGGTCGAAGTTCACGCCTCTCGCTTGGAGGAGGCTCTCGTCGAGCTCGAGCACGACAGGGATGCGGACGTGTGCGGGATCGTAGACCGCGCCCGGCATGTTGATGCGGATATCGCGTACCGAGCCAATGTCTATGCCGCGGAACTTCACCATCGAGCCCTTGCGCAGACCGCGGACGGACTGGTCGAAGTACACGATCACGCGCGCCTTGTCGTGAAACAGCGCGCCGCCGCCGATGACGGCGACCGCTGCGAGCAGCAGCACGATGCCGGCGATCACGAATGTTCCGATCACCGTCGGTGACGCCTTCACGCTCATGGGCCCTCCTTGTCGGCCGTGCGCGTCAGGAACGCACGAATCTGTGGATTCGGCGGCTGCTCCAGCAGCTGCTTGGGATCGCCTCGCGCGGTGACGGTCTTGAGATCGCGGTCGAGGAAGATGCAGTCGTTGGCGATCGTGAAGATGCTCGCGAGGTCGTGACTGACGACCACGATCGTCGTGCGCAGGCTGTCGCGGAGCTCGAGGATGAGGTCGTCGAGCCGGCGCGCGGTCACCGGATCGAGGCCCGACGACGGCTCGTCGAAGAACAGGATCTCGGGATCGAGGGCCATCGCGCGCGCGAGGCCGGCGCGCTTCTGCATGCCGCCGCTGAGCTGGTCCGGGTAGAAGTCGCGGAACCCGGCGAGGCCGACCAGCTCGAGCTTCAGCTCGGCGAGCTCGCGGATCTCGCGGCGATCGAGGCTCGTCAGCTCCTCCATCGGCAACGCCACGTTCTCGACGAGCGTCAGGCTGCTCCACAGCGCGCCGAACTGGAACAGCACACCGAATTGCCGCGCGAGCTCGTCGCGCCGCGTGCGATCGGCATGGGTGAAGCTCTCGGTCCCGTAGCTGACGTCGCCGGCGACGGGCTCGACGAGGCCGATCATCGCCTTGAGCAGCGTGCTCTTGCCGGTGCCGCTGCCGCCCATGATGACGAACACGTCGCCGCGCTTCACCGTGAAGCTCACGTCGTGCATCACGACGTAGCTGCCGTAGCCGAGGCTCAGATCGTCGACGGTGATGTGCGCCTCGCTCATCTCTAGATCCCCAGCCTGTAGAAGATGATCGCGAACACCGCGCACGCGGCGATCACGAGGACGATGCCGTCGACGACGGCGGACGTCGTTGCCTTGCCGACGCCGGCGGCCGTGCGGCCGGCGGAGAGGCCCTCGAAGCAGCCCGCCGCGCCGACGAGGAAGCCATACACGGTCGCCTTGAAGATCCCACCGAACAGATCGGCGTACGACACGGCCTCGAACGTCGTGTCGAGATAGATCCGCGGCGTGATGTGCATGACGCCGATGCCGATCACCGCGCCGCCGAGCACGCCCATCAGATCGGCGTAGATGCACAGCAGTGGCATCATCAGCGTCACCGCGAGCACGCGCGGCAGGACGAGGAACTGGACCGGCGAGATGCCGAGCGTCGTGAACGCGTCGATCTCCTGGTTCACGCGCATCGTGCCGAGCTCGGCGGCAAACGCGGCCCCGGTCCGACCCGCGACGACGATCGCCGCCATCATCGCGCCCATCTCTCGGACGATCGCGATGCCGACGAGATCGGCGACGTAGATCGTCGCGCCGAAGCGCTGCAGCTGGATGCCGCCGATGAACGCGAGGATGAGACCGACGAGCCCGGCGACGAGGCTGACGATCCCGAACGCGTTCGCACCGGCGAGCTGCATCTGCAGGTGCAGCGCGCTGCGCCGGAACCTCGCGCGACCCGCGAACAGGCTCGCGAACGCGATCGAGAGCTCGCCGACCCAGTGGACGACGCTCTTCACGCCGCGGCCGTACTCGATCGTCCGCAGGCCGATGCGCGCGACCGGCGACGGAGGGGGCTTGCGTGGCGCCGCGGGCCGCGCCGGGGTCGCCTCGGCGAGCGCGACGAGCCGCTGGACGCCCGGTGGCAACCCGCTGCGGTCGACCGCCGCGCCTGCTGCAGCCCCGAGCCTCTCGACGCGGTCGGCGAACACCACGAGCGCCGAGTCCCACCCGACGACGTCGTGCGTGTCGAACACGATCCGCTTCGGCCGGTACTCGTCGAGCTCGCGACGAACGAGCGCGACCGGCGGCAAGGCCTGCGATACGCGCCATGTCCCCGACAGCCGGATCGTCAAGACGTCGGTTCCACGTACGAGGTCGACCTGCGGGTCGTGCGATCCGGTTGGCATCGACTGCTCGCCATGACTGGTGCATTCCTCGTTCCCCGACCGTCGCAGAGGCCGCCCACGCGGAGCTACTTACGCAGGCAACAGCACGTGGCCTTCGCGCCATCGGCCGAGTCCCGACGCCGCGTTGATGTGGCCCGCTCGCTCGAGCACGGTGAACGCGCTGCCCCAGTCACGTGCGAGCTCGCGCGAGCGTTCGAGCGTCGCGTACGGATCGTCGTCGGAGGCGACGACGCGCGACGGGAACGGCAGCGTGTGTCGCGGCACGGGCGCGAACTCGGCGAGGACCGCAGTGGATCGATCGACATCGGCGGGCGCGACGAGCAGCGCGCCCCGGATCGTGCGTCTGCGGCGCGCGGCCCAGTGCGCGATCGCGATGCAGCCGAGCGAGTGCGCGACGAGGATCGGCGGCTCCCTGCACGAGGCGATCGCAGCATCGAGCGCGGCGATCCAGCCCTCGCGCCGCGGCTCGAGCCAGTCGGGCATCTCGACGCGCGTCGCACCCGCGAGGTCCTCTTCCCAGTACGACTGCCAGTGGTCGGGGCCCGAGCCCGCCCAGCCGGGGACGATGAGGAACCGCGCCATGGCTCAGATCGCCGCCTGGAACCGGGTCGCGATCAGGTGCTCGGTCGGCCGGTCGCCGCCGTCCGGGGCGCCGCCGGTGTAGACGGTCCCTTCGTAGTTCACCTGCAGCTTGATGTAGCGGTTGAAGTACCAGTTGATGCCGACGGTGCCGGCGCGCGCCCGGCGCACCGACGCCGCCGGATCGGCGATGCCGGCTGCGAACGAGTCGTCGTCGAGGATCAGCTCGCCGTAGCGTGCGGCGACCTCGAACGCACCCCACGTGTGCGCGTCGAGATCGAACGGCTTCGTGGGGACGATGCCCTTGTACGTCGGCTTGTCGCCGGGCGTCAGCGCAGCACTCGCAGCGACCTGCCACGCACGTTGCGCCAGCAGCGTGTGATCGCCGCGCAGCGCGACCGGCTCGTAGTCGGCGACGTACTCGGCCAGGGCGCCGATCGGTCCGGCGTAGTAGTACGCGTGACCGGCGAACCGATAGCGATAGCCGTCGGCGACCGCGGTCGTCGCGAGCGTGTCCATCGCGCTGCCGCCGGCGTACTTGTAGATCGTCGCCTGACCGGCGCTCTTGAACGGCGTGATGCCGGGACTGGCGACCGTGCCGTGCGTGCGGCCGAACGTCGTCGCCGCGCCCACTGCGAGGTCGCCGAACTGCGCGAGGCCCTTGAACGGCGAGACCAGGAGGTGCGCGTTGTACTCGTACGAATCGTCGGTCTCGCCCTCGAGCACCGCGTTGTTCGCGACGCCGTCGACGATCGCGACCGAGTAGTGAACGAGACCGCCGCGGATGTCGCCGCGCAGCGCGAGCCCGATGTCGCGGTTCGGCGAGATCTGCGTCGGATACGAGCGCTCGATGAACGTCAGGTCCGCGGCGCTCTGCAGGCGCTCGATGCCGAACTGCGCCTTGTCCTTGCCAAACCGCAGTCCGATCTCCGGACGCAGACCGATCTCGATGAACGCGTTCTGCACGACGAGCTTGCTCTGCGCGGTGTCGATCAGCGTGTTGAACTTGAACAGGCCGAACGCCTTGCCCTCGAGCTTGAAGCGCAGGCGACGCAGCGTCTGTTCGTGCGGGCTCGTGTCGGTCACGAACGAACGCGTGTCGGCCTGCAGGTAGCCGCCGGGCTTGAGCTCGAGCTGCTTCGGCTCGGTCTTGCCGCTCGTCTTCGTGATGTCGATGCCGATCGTCGGACCGGTCGGCGTCTGCTGGACGACGGCAGGCGCAGCGTTGACCGCGACCGGCGCCGCAGCCGTTGTCGGCGCGGCGACCGGTGTCGGCTCCGGCGTCGCCGGCACATCTGGCGGCTCGGTCTGTGCGGATGCGATCGACGAGATGAACAGCAGAACCAGAGGCAAACGAGAAAACATGACGTGACTCCAGCGCCGCCTCCGGTGATCCGGTCGTCGGTCGCGAGCTTCGGCAGAGCCTCTCGTGATCGAGTCGGCGTGATCGTCAGCGCCTGGCTTTGTCGGCTCCGCGCGTGGGCCTGACCTTCTCGGTTCGCGCGATCTGCACGATCTCTCCGTCGTGGATCGCGATCGTCAGCTCGCCGTAGCGAAGCCCGACGAGCGCGGCGCGGATGAGCTCGAGAGCGTCCTGGCTCATTGGAGGACTATCCGTTATAACGGATTTCGTGTCAAGCGCGGTCGCGATGTATCGTCCGCGCATGCGCAGTCTCGTGGTGGTGGCGGTTCTCCTCGGCTCGTTCGGCCATGCGGAGGCGGGCCGCAAGAGTCGACAGAAGGCGAGCGTCCTCTCGGGGGCCGCGGCGGGCGTGTCGGGAGCGGTGACGCTCGCGGGCTTCCTCACGACCGCCGAAGGCGAGGCGTTCAACCAGCCGGTGCTGTTCACCGGCGTTGGCCTCCTGTTCGTCACGCCCTCGCTGGGCGAGTTCTACGCCGGGCAGTACCTGACGTACGGCATGGGAATCCGCGCGCTCGCGACCGGCCTCGCCGTCTACGCGCTCGAGACGCAGACGCGCAAGGTCCGCTGCGACGTCCCCGGCGCGTCGACCGAGCCGAACTGCGAGATCTTCACCGAGGGCGCGTATCCGCTGCTCGGCATCGCCGCGATCGCGTTCATCGGCGGCGTCTGGTACGACGTGCTCGACGCGGGCGACGCCGCCGATCGCTACAACGCGAAGCATGGCTTCACGGTCACGCCGACGATGCTGCCGGGGAGTGCGCCGGGCCTGATGCTCGGCGGAACTTTCTAGCTAGCTCTTCTGCGCGACGAGCTGCGAGAGCATCGCGTCGATCTCGTCGGCGTGGATCGAGCCGACGCGCGCCTTGCCGACGCGGTGCCCGGTGCGATCGAAGATGAACGTCGTCGGTAGCGCCTGCGGATAGTTGAACGACAGGCCGATATCGGAATTCTGGCGCACGACCGGGAACTCCATCTCGTAGTCGCTCTGGAAGTTCAGCAGGTCCGCGTCGGTCGGGTTGTCGTTCCACAGCACGCCGAGCATCACGACGCCCTGCGCCTTGTACTTCTTGTAGAGCTTCGAGAGATCCGGAATCTCTTTCTTGCAGGGCCCACACCACGTGGCCCAGAAGTTCACGACGACGACCTTGCCGCGAAGCGACTCGGCCGTGTGCGCGACGCCGGTCGTGTCGACGTACGTGACATCGGGCAAGCAGTCTTCTGCACCCTTGGCGCAGGCGACCGCGTCCTTGCTGCCGATCGAAATCTTGTTCGAGTCACCCGACAGGTGAACGAACAAGAAGATCAAGACGCCCGTCGTGCCGGCGAGCAGGATACCGATCAGTGCCTTCGTACTCATCGAAACCTCAGGAGCGACGACTCTAGATCATCCGGGGGGACGAATCCGAGTAGCTCGATGCATGTCGCGGTGACGTTCGCGATCCCCGCGGTCTTTGCGCGTTCCGGGTCGATTTCGTAGCTGTCGCCGCGCATCGGATCGTGGATCAAGAATGGCACGGGGTTCAGCGTATGGCTGGTCTTGGCGACCGGCTGGCCGTGCTTGTCACGCATGACACGGCCGTGCTTGTCGCGCTGGAACATCTCGTCGGCGTTGCCGTGATCGGCGGTAACCACGAGGATTCCTTGCATTTCCTCGACGGCCTTCGCGAGGCGCGCGAGCTCGAGGTCGACGGTCTCGACGGCGATCACCGTCGCGTCGAACGACCCCGTGTGGCCGACCATGTCGCCGTTCGCGTAATTGACGCGTGCGAAGCGGTGCTTGCCGGTCCGCAGCTCGGCGATCAACCGATCTGTGATCTCCGCCGCCTTCATCCACGGCCGCTGCTCGAACGGCACGCGGTCCGACGGAATCTCGATGTAGGTCTCGGTGCCGTCGTCGAACATCCCGCTTCTGTTGCCATTCCAGAAGTACGTCACGTGACCGTATTTTTGCGTCTCGCTGATCGCCAGCTGCGGGATGTGCGCCGCGGCCAGGATCTCGCCCATCGGCCGCTCGATCGACGGCGGCGTGACGAGGAAGTGCTTCGGAATGTGCGTGTCGCCGTCGTACTCCATCATGCCGGCGTACAGCACGTCGGGACGGCGCACGCGGTCGAACTTGTCGAACGTGTCGTCGTCGAACGCGCGCGAGATTTCGATCGCGCGGTCGCCGCGGAAGTTGAACATCACGACGGCGTCGCCGTCTTCGATCGGCGCGCCCTTGCCGACGATGAACTCCGGCAGGTCCTGGTCGATGATGTTCGGGTTCTCGTCGCGGAGCGTCTTCACCGCTTCCTCCGCCGACAAGAATGTCCGTCCCTCGCCGAGCACGTGCGTGTGCCAGCCGCGCTCCACCATGTCCCAATCGGCTTCGTAGCGGTCCATCGTGATGCGCATGCGGCCGCCGCCCGACACGATCCTCGCGTCGATCCCGGAGGCCCGCAGTCCCGCGAGGAACCGCTCGATTCGCTCGATGTATTCCAGCGCGCTCCGCGGCGGAACGTCGCGTCCGTCGAGCAGCGCGTGCACGTACAGCTTCTTGCAGCCGGCCTTCGCCGCTGCGCCGAGCATCGCCTCGAGGTGATCGATGTGCGAGTGGACGTTGCCGTCCGACAGGAGGCCGAGGAAGTGGATCGCGCCGCCGCGCGCGCCGCGTGCGACGACCTGCTGCCACACCGAGCCCTCGAACAGCTCGCCGCTCGCGATCGCGCGGCCGACGAGCTTCGCGCCCTGCGCGTAGATCTTGCCGGCGCCGAGCGCGTTGTGGCCGACCTCGCTGTTGCCCATGTCGTCCTCGGTCGGCAGGCCGACGGCCCGACCGTGCGCGCGCAGCTCGGCGCGGGCGCCGGGGACCCACAGCCGATCGAGCGTCGGCGTCGAGGCGATCGACACCGCGTCTGCTTCGTCCCCTGCGCCGCGACCGATGCCATCCATCACGACGAGAACGACGGGACCTTTCGGTCGAGCATGACGCGGATGCGGACGGAGCGGCGACGACGACATGTCGCGACCTTAGCAATGTCGCGTCACCATCGCACCCGTCCACCACTCGTAGTCTCTCCGGAGCTTGTCGTCGGTCGGAAAGAACACGAGGTAGGTCATCGCGTCGTACGGCAAGAAGCTCGGCCGGCCGCCGAGGTCATGGCCGATCTGGTGCACCGCGCGCCACGTGCCGGTATTGAAGTAGACCGCCGGCCCATCGTTGATGCGACCGAGCGGCTGCATCGACGGGAAGTGCGAGTGGCCGTTGACGACGTAGCGCATGCCGCGCCGGCGCTGCAGCTCGGCCGCGGCGACCGCCTGCATCTTGCCGTCGAAGCTGTGCTGGAAGAACCGGTACAGCTGTGACAACCGCTCGTCGCTGCCGTGCGCCATCACCTTGTTGCGCGACAGCTCGAGTAGCAGCCGCAGCTTCTTGCCGAGATCGAGCGACCACGTCTTGTGCTGGGACTTGAGCCACTGCCGCACGAAGTCGTTCGCGAGGAACTCGTCGACGACCTCGCTCCACACCTGGCTGATCGGCCTCAGGAGGTCCTTGCGGATCGCGCTCTGCTGGCGGACCCACGCGGGCACGGCGTACACCGGCCGCACGTCGTCGATGTCGTCGATCTCCTCGACGCCGGGATGATCCGCGCCGACCATCGCGCGCAGCTTGCGCGGGAACTTGAGGATGAGCTCGGAGCCGATCGCGTCGCCGATCGTCGCGTCGCCGTCGGGGCTCGCGTTGATCGGATCGCCGACGTTGCCGTGATACGCGAGCACGCCGTGGCCCGTGAACTCGAGCTCCTTGTGCAGCTCGATGCTGGCCATACCGAGCGCCTCGGCGAGTCGCTTCTGTGCCGCCGGCGCGGTCATCAGCAGCCGATCGTGGTTGCCGACGACATAGTGAAACTTCAGCTCGCCCGTCGAGATCTTCGCGCGCAGCGCGTCGAAGAAGCCCTTCTCGCGCGCGATCGTCTCCTCGACGATCTTGTCGACATTGCGCACGACGCCATTCGTCGACGCGCCGTGATACGGCCGGTTCCGGCTGTCGAACCACGACGGCGAGCGCACGAGGTCGAACAGGTCGCCGACGACGCACAGCTCCGCCGGCCGCTTGCCGCGCGCGCCCTGGATGCGCTCCCAGAAGCGCGCGAACTGCTCGGCCTTGCTGACGGCGTTGCCGTGCAAGCTATCGGTCAGGTGAATGTCGCTGACGAAGATGAGCAGCGGCCGGTCGGCCATACGCCCCCGATCATCTCACGGCGCGGCTACAATTCGTACGTGGGCATCGAGCAGCGACGACACCCTCGCTATGGCGTCCATCTGGCCGTCAAGTACGCCAACGCGGAGGAGTTCGTCACCGATTACGTCGAGAACCTCTCCGCCGGCGGCCTCTACATCGCGGGCGGGCACAAGCTCGCGCTCCACTCGGAGACCGACGTCGCGATCGAGCTGCCGGGGCAGGGCGCCTGGACCGTGCGCGGCAAGGTTGCCTTCCTCATCGACGAGCAGGCCGCCAGGCTCACCGGCCGCGAGCCCGGTGCGGGCATGGAGATCACGACCAAGCCACCCGGCTTCGACGACGCACTCCTCGGCTACTTGCTCCGCCTCGGCCGCCGCCGCGACCACGCCGTGATGATCGCCGATGGCGCGGTCGGCGCGGACCTGTTCACCGACGCGGGCTATCGTGTCCAGCCGCTCGCTTCCGAGGACGAGGTCGCGATCTCGCTCGCCGATGCCACGGCCGCGATCATCGCGATCGTCGTCCCGCCATCGCTCGTGACGACCTACCGCGATCGCCTCGGCGAGAGCGGCAAGTCGATCGTGTTCTCCGCGACGACGCTCGAGGACGTCCACGACATCCTCGCGCGCATCGATAGCCTGCTCTGAGGCCGCTCTACGCCAGCCCGAACTTCTTGCGCGCCTCCGGCGTGACGGGCGCGAACAGATTGACGAGGTTGCCATCGGGATCGCGGAACAGGAGCGAGCGGTTGCCCCACGGCATCGTCGTCGGGCGTTGCACCACGACGGTCGTCAGCTGCCGCTCGAGTCGCGCGAATTCACGATCGACATCCTCGACGCGGAACTCGAGGATCACAGAGCGATTCGAAGCTGGAGCCGCAGAACCTTCTCCGAACAGCGCGACCGTGCTCTCGTTCGCGATCGCCAACGTGCACGACGGCGCGATCACCTCCGCGAAGTCGGGAGTGTACCAGGTGCCTTTGATAGCGGTGACCAGCTCGTAAAATGCGACGAGCCGTTTCGCGTCATTCGTGATGACTCGGACCGATGCGAAGTGCATGCCCCATCCGTACCGCCTCGCCGTGCTAGCTCGTTGTACGAAATTGCAGGTTTCTCGCGTACGCGCCGGGCGTTACACCGAGGACGCGACGGAAGTGCCGCGTGAGATGACTCGGATCGACAAACCCGACGCTCGTTGCCACGTAGTGCAGCGCGTGACCGGCGGCGAGCATTCGTTGCGCCTGGCGAACGCGCAGCCGGATCTGAAACGTGTGCGGCGTGATGCCATACGCACGGCGGAACAGCCGGACGAGCGCGAATCGATTGACACCGGCGACTGCGGCGATGTCGTCGAGGCTCGGGTTGCTCGCGTAACAGCTCTCGAGAAATTCGCGCGCGCGCCGTGCCGTGTTCGGCTCGCCGGCAAAGCGTTCGCCGCTGCGCGCAAGCCCCGCGGTGAATAGCTGTTCGACCATCATCACCACTTGCTGCTCGCGCGACAGGGCAGAGCGCGAATGGCGCAGGCGCGCGACGACATCCGGCACCGCGGGCATCATCGGCGACGGGCGCCACGTGAACGTCTCGTAGCGCGTTCCGCGCGGAAGCAGGCGCTGATCCAGGTTGATGCACGCGAAGCCGAACTGATCAGATGGGATCGTCCAGATCGCGTTCGGTGGGCGGAAGATCGCGGCGTGCGGCGGAATGATCACCTTCTTGCCGTTCGCGATGATCGTCTGTTCGGGGCCGTGGTTGATGACGATCGCGAGGCTGTCGGTGACGCGCAGGGGAAAGTGGCGCTTGCGCACGTCGCCGATGATCGCGAGGACCGGCGCACCTCCGATCGTGAACTGCTCGACGGTGCACGCGTCGAATCCGACCGCAACGGCCATCGCTGCGAGTGTAGCAGGCCGTTCAACTTTGACGCGGAGCGGTGCTGCCGGTGGCGGCGCTCTTTGCCGGCCGCTCGTGGTGCTCGCGGACGACGCGCACGAGCTCGGGTACGAAATGCTCGGGATGCTCGCGGTGCATGAAGTGGCCACCGGGCATGATCACGACCTCGTACGACGCGTCGTAGCAGTGGCGCGCCTTCTCGTACGCGCGCGGCACGATCATGTCGTGCTCACCCGCGAACGACACCGTCGGCACCTTGATCTGCTTGCGGTGTGACGGCGGCAACCGCGGCGTGATCTGCGCGTAGTACGCGCACGCGGCCTCGGCGCAGCCCGGCTGGCGGAACGCCTCCTTCGCGTGGGCGGTCTCGCTCGCGGGAATGTCCTTCCACGCCGGCGACCAGCGCCGCACCAGCTCGTCGACATACGCGAAGTCGTTCGCGCGCAACTTCGCCGCCGCGTTCTTGCCGCGCAGCGTGATGAAGTGGCGCACCTTCCACGCGAGCCCCAGCGTCGGCCGCAGCGACTTCGGATGCGGGATCGCGACGGTGACGAGCATCCTCACCTTCTCAGGCGCCCGCGCTGCCGCCGCGTACGCCGCGCTCGCGCCCCAGTCATGGCCGACGACGACCGCCGAGCGCTCGCCGAGCGCATCGATCAGCGCGAGGACATCCGACCCGAGCGTCTCGGTATCGTACGCGCCGTCCTTCGGGATCTCCGTCGGAAAATAGCCGCGCGTGAACGGCGCGACCGCGCGATAGCCCGCCGCCGCGAGCGCTGGAATCACGCGGTCCCACGTGTACGCCGTGTCGGGGAACCCGTGGACGAGCAGCACGAGCGGCCCGGTGCCCTCGGTCAGGTACGCGAACCTGAGCCCATTCGCCTCTACATGCTCGAGCTTCACCGCCCGAACGTAACGCGATCAGGGCTTCTTCGTGTCGACGTCGATCACCTTGAACGTCGGGACCGACTTCGGATCGAACTGGAACAGCTTGCCGTCGAGCTTCGTCGTCAGGTCGTGCACCGCGAACGCGATCTCGTTCGAGTTGTCGTTCGCATCGATCACGATCGACTTCTCGACGTGGCCGTCGCTCGCGACGACGAAGTAGAGCCGCTTGTACTGCGCCGACGGCTGCTTCGGCGAAAGCTCCAGGACGGTCGCGCCGTACGGACTATTCGGCGCGAGCGTCACGTCGAACTCCTTCGTCAGCTGCGCCGTCCCCGACGCGAACGACAGCGCGGCCGGCAGCATGCTGCCGCTCGCCGAGCTCTTGAAGACCTGGAGGTTCTTCGGCTCGACTGCCCACAGCGTCTTGCCGTCGCAGATGAAGGACTTCTTCGCACCACCCTGCTTCTTGGCGTCGTAGTCCCACCGCATCTTGTCGGGCGACACGAGGTACACCTTGCCGGTGCTCTTCTGCGTCGTGCCGTAGGCCGGGTTGACGACGGTTTGCTGGAACTTCGTCGTCAGCTGCTTCGCGCCGCCGTAGTACTTCTGCACCGACGCGAGCACCGTCGCCGGGCTCGGCGCGCTCGTCGGTGCAAGCACCGCGATGACGGCGAAGACGAGTGGCAGCATCACTTGGGCGGAGGCAGCGCAGCCGGTGCGCCGGCGCCGCTACCCTGGGCGTCCGCGTCGATGACGCGGTAGTTCTTCACACAGCCCTCGTTGAACTCGAAGT
>JABFXX010000293.1 GCA_013368795.1 Kofleriaceae bacterium | reverse complement strand
GCTTCACGGGCGTCGGTGGTGGCATCTTGCCGCGTGCACCGGAGAGATCAGTCGACGTCGTCGGTGCGCGCTTGACGATGTTCGGTGCAGTCAGGCTGCCCTGCGTATGGGTGCGGCCGACCGTCGGCGTCGGCGTCGCGTCGCGCGGACCGCTCTCCTTGACGAGCGCGGCGAGCTTCTCGTCCTCGACGACCGGCGTGTGGTGATCCTGTTCCCACTCGGCCTCGTCCATCGCGTCCATCTCGAGGATCGGCGCGTCGTCGGGCGGCGGCGTGTCATGGCGCTTGGTCATCGCGTCGCCTCCGCGACGAGGTCGGCGATGCCAGCGGTGGCGGCCTTCTCGCTCTCGTAGACCTTCTCGACGGTGTGCGGCGCGCCAGCGTCGACGTCGAACAGCGTGACGACGACCTTGAGCGGGCGCGGCTTCTTCTTGCTCCGGGGCTTGGCGCCCTCGGGGCTGATCTGCGCGAACAGGAGCCGGTTGGCCGAGAGCGACTTGCCGACTGCCTCGTAGCAGCTGACGCTCGGCTCGACGCACTCGATCGACAGCTGCACGACCTCGAGCGACACCGACGAGACCTCGCGCTTGTCGATGCCCGCGACGGTCGCTTTGGCGAGCAGGTCGGTCATCGCCTCGGCCGCCTTGGGAAACGCATCGGACTCGGCGGGGAGGACGGACAGCTTGATCTGCGGACGCGGGGCCTCGGGCTTCGCCTTCGGGCCACAGGCCGCGGCCATGGCACCGATGCAGATGAGCCCCAACTGCGTCTTCACGGTCGTCCGAGATGGTACCAGGTGGCGCCGTTTCTCTGCACGGCACCAGTGGGTTAGCTGCCACACACCTACACGTCGACATGACCCTGAATGGGCCCCAGAAAGCTCCCGAGCGCGGCTACTTCGCGAGCGCGCCGATCGTGGTGGCTGCCTCGATGCGGACGAGAGCGCTGGCATCGGCGAGCGCGCCGACGAGTCCCGGGGTGACGCGATGTGCGTTGCGATGGGCGGCGACCGCGGCGATGCGCTGCTCGGGAGTCTTCGACATGTCGCGCACGGCGGCGGAGAGGGCGTCGATGCCGGTCGGATCGCCGAGCGTCGCGAGCTCGCCGGCGGCCTGGATGCCCGCATCGGAATCGGACAGTGCCGCGCTGAAGATCGGCTTGGCCGCGATCACATCGCCGCTGTAGGCGAGCACGCGCGCCCCGGCGAGACGGACGCGAACATCCGGATCCGCGACGAGCTTCTGCGCGTAGGTGCGCGCGGTCTCCTTGCCGACCGTGGGCACGAGCAGATTCGCGGTGCCCGCGCGCATCGTCCATTCCTCGGCGCCGAGCGCGCGCTCGACGGCCTTGCGCTTCAGCTCGGGCGGCGCCGACTTCGCGTACATCGCGGCGGTGAGCGCGACCATCGGATCCTTGTCGTCGATCAGCGCGACGAGCTCGGCGTCCTGGCGCGCATCGCGGAGCACGTCGACGCCGGCGAGCCGGACCGCGAGCGAGCGATCGGCGAGCGCTTGCTTCGCGATCGCAGGCAGGTTGCCGATGCCGATCTGGCCGAGCGCGATCACCGCCGCAGCGCGCACGCTGTCATCGGGATCCTTCGCGCGCTTCATCAGGATCTCGACCGCGTCCTTGTCCTTGATCTGGCCGAGCCAGCGGACCGCGGCGCGGCGCACGCGCGGATCGCGATCACTCTTCGCGGCGTCCTCGAGATCGCCGACCGCCAGCTTCTTGTACTTCTTCGCGATGCCCTCGAGGACGATGCGCCGCGCCTCGGCGTTATCGCTCTCTAGCATCGCCTCTGCGACCTTCGGCGCCTCGGGGAAGCCGCGCAGCACCGCGACCGCGGCGGCGGCGACGACGCGATCGTCGCTCGACTCCATGCGCAGCGCGACCTGATCGGCGAGCGCGTGGATCTCGAGCGATTCGACCGCTTCGATCGCGGCGATCTCGAGCTTTGCCGACGGCGACGCGAGCGCCTGCGCGATCGTCGCCGTTGCGAGATCGCGGAGCAGCTCCTTGTCGTTCTCGCCGCGCGACGCGACGTACGACGCGTACGCCTTCGTGATCGCGTCGGCGTCGCCGAGCGCGAGCGCCGATCGCACCTTCATCGACCACAGGCCATTGTCGCCGGGATGCGACGCGAGTCCCTCGTCGGCGGCGCGCAGCGCGCCCGCGTAGTCACCCGACTCGTAGAGCGCGACCGATCTCTTTGCACGATTGGCGCAACCGGTCGGACCGAGGAGGGCAGTGGCGAGAACGAGACAGACGAGCCGCTTCATGGGGTTCCTGACGAGCATGACACAGGGTCTGTGCACCCCTTTGCACCGGAAGTTACAGGGGCTGTTCGAGCCAGAAGTTACATGTCAGAGGATTCGAGGCTTTGTGCTTGAGCCTGCACAACAGCTACAGCTAAGACGGCACGCGGAAGCGAGGGAGGCTCATGCGCGCCGCATTACTGGTGTTGTGGTTCGGAACTGGGTTTGTCGTCGGGTGCGGCGGGGACGACGGTGGGAATGCCGCAGCCGATGCGAGCGGCGACGCATTCGAGTCGACGTGCGGACACCCGGGCGATCAGGGCAACGACAAGGGAATCGGAAAGTTCTGCACCGGGCTCAGCGACTGCTCGGGCAACATGGACGCCGTCCTGTGCTCGAGCCTCGGTGATCCGACGACGCACTTCTGCACGCGCACCTGTCCGATGGGGGACAGCTCCGTCTGCGGTACCGGCGCGGAGTGCACGTGCAACGACAACAACCAGTGCGGCTGCACGCCGACGGTTTGTCTGTGAACGAAGGGGGACCTATGAAGCGCTATCTCTTGGTTGGCATCGCGTTGCTCGGTTGCGGAACGGACGGACCGTCGTCGGGGGTCGAGGTTCTCCCGAACCTCGAGGTGCCCGAGCCGCCGGCCAATGGCCTGCAGGTCATCACGCCGCCGTTCGAGGACATTCAGCCCGGCGGCGACTACGAGGTCTGCACCTGGACCGACAAGATCTTCACCGAGACGACCGACATCAAGTCGACGCTCGCGTTCCAGACCGAGCCGCCCGGTCACCACGTCGTGCTGTTCTACACGCTCGACAAGCAACCGCCGGGCACGCAACGCGTGTGCACCGACACCGACATGGCGAGCTTCCGTTACCTCACCGGCAACGGCACGAACGGCATGATCAACGCCGCGCCCGGCGACCTCGTGTTCCGCCTCCCGGCGGGCGCGCAGCTCGTCATCAACCAGCACTTCCTGAACGCGGGCGACGAGGTCCTCCGCGGTCAGAGCGCGATCAACGTCAACTTCGCCGACAAGGGCCCGCACTACACGCCGTCGGGCTCGCTCGCGATCGTGAACTCCGGCCTCGATGTCGCGCAGGGCGTGACGACGCAGGAGATGCACTGCAACGTCGAGAACGAGTTCAAGCTCTGGTACCTCATCCCGCACATGCACCGGTGGGGCAAGAAGATCACCGTCGACATCACGCACGCGGGCGAGAAGCAGCGCACGTTCGACACCGACTGGGCCGAGCAGTACACGTTCCATCCGCCGGAGAAGCGCATGGATCCGACGGCGCCGTTCATGCTGAGCCCCGGTGACCAGATCGACGTGTCGTGCACGTGGAACAACGACGAGGGCAGAAACCTCCCGTTCGGGTTCGAGATGTGCGTCGTGTTCGGCCAGTTCGTCGACGACACGGGTCTTGGCAGCAAGGCCTGCGATAACGCGCACTGGACCGACTTCTAGAAGCCGGCCCGGTCGTTGCGTTTCTGATATAAGCCGCGGGTGGTCCGCGGCTTTTTGTTTGACCTGGACGGCACGCTGGTCGACAGCGAACGCGAGACCGCGGAGGCGATGGCTCGCGCGCTCCTGCGAGGGCAGGGCATCGCGATCGAGCAGTACGACCGCGACTACATCATCGGCCGGTCGTGGCTCGCGATCTACGACAGCCTGAAGTCGCGCTACCCGCAGCTGGCGTGGAACCGCGAGGAGACGATCGCGCAGACCGCGCTGCTCCGCGACGAGGTGTTCGCCGAGCTGGGAATCACCGTCCTGCCGGGCGCACGGTCGGTGCTCGGCTGGACCCGGGCGTACCCCCGCGCGCTCGTCACCGGCAGCTCGCGCGTCGAGGTCACACAGGTGTTACCGCTGATCGGGGAGGTCGCCGCGTTCGAGACGATCGTCGCCGCCGAGGACGTCACCCGCAGCAAGCCCGCACCCGACGGCTACCAGAAGGCGATGGGCCTCCTCGGGCTGTCCCCGCACGAATGCCTCGTCATCGAGGACAGCGAGGCCGGCATCGCGGCTGGCCGGACGGCCGGGTGCCTGGTCGTCGCGGTCCGGGCCGGCAACTTCGGCGGCTGGAACCAGAGCGGGGCGCACCGGGTGATCGACACGCTCGACGATCTGACGCCGTCGCTGGTCGATCAACTGACTCGGGATTATGGTTCCGTCATGGGAGACACCCCATGAAGCTCCCCGCCGAGGTCACCATCTACGAGGTGGGCCCGCGGGATGGTCTGCAGAACGAGGCACGTAACGTGCCGACCGCAGACAAGATCCGCTTCATCGACTCCCTCGTCGCGTCGGGCATTCGCTCGATCGAGATCACGAGCTTCGTGTCGCCGAAGTGGATCCCGCAGCTCGCCGATGCGGCCGAGGTCGCGCGCGGCGTGCAGCGTCCGCCCGGCGTGCTGATGAGCGCGCTCGTACCGAACCGGCGCGGGCTCGACACCGCGCTCGCGAGCGGCATGAAGGTCGTCGCCGTGTTCTTGTCGGCGAGCGAGACGCACAACAAGAAGAACGTCAACAAGACGATCGCCGAGACGCTCGCCGCGTTCGACGAGGTCGTGCCCGCCGCGCGCGCCGCAAACGTACAGGTCCGCGCGTACGTGTCGACGGTGTTCGGCTGCCCGTACGAGGGCGATGTCGATCCGCAGGCGGCGGTCGATCTCGTCGGCAAGCTGCGCGACATGGGCGTCTACCAGGTCTCGCTCGGCGACACGATCGGCGTCGCGAACCCGGCGCAGACCGAGGACGTGATCGGCCGCGTGCTCGCGAAGCACCCCGCCGAAGCGATCGCCGTGCACTTCCACGACACGCAGGGCACCGCGCTCGCGAACTGCCTCGTGTCGATGCAGATGGGCATCACGACGATCGACGCGTCGGCGGGCGGCCTCGGCGGCTGTCCGTACGCGCCGGGCGCATCGGGCAACCTCGCGACCGAGGACGTCGTCGCGATGCTGCACTCGATGGGCGTCAAGACGGGCATCGATCTCGACAAGCTGACCGAGGCGTCACGCACGGCGTCGACGTTCGTCGGGCACGAGCTCCCGTCGAAGTACCTGAAGGCGCACCTCGGCAAGCAAGCGCGCGCACGGCGCCGGGCAGAGAAGCTCGGTAGCTGATAGCGTCGCCGCAATGAGCGACATCGTCCTCGAAGAGAAGGCCGGATTTCTCTGGATCACGCTGAACCGTCCGGAGGTCCGCAACGCGCTTTCGCGCGACGTCAACACGAAGCTCGCCGACATCGCGGCCGATATCGATCAGCGCGACGACCTGCGCGGCGTCGTGATCACCGGCGCCGGCGACAAGGCGTTCTGCGCGGGCGCCGACCTCAAGGAGCGCAAGGGCGTGTCGGCCGCGGAGACCGCGCCGTACGTCAACGCGATCGCGGCGGCGATCGAGAGCATCGCGGCGCTCAAGCAACCGACGATCTGCCTGATGAACGGCTCGGCGTACGGCGGCGGGCTCGAGCTCGCGATGGCGTGCGACTTCCGCATCCTCGTCGAGGGCGCCGAGGTCGGACTCACCGAGGTCAAGCTCGGCATCATGCCGGGCGCCGGCGGGACGGTGCGCATGCCGCGGCTCATCGGCGAGGCGCGCGCGAAGGAGCTCATCATGCTCGGCCGCCGCATCCCGGCCGCTCGCGCGCTCGAGATCGGCCTCGTTCACCAGGTCGTGCCGCGCGACAAGCTGCGCGCCGCGGTCGACGGTCTCATCGCCGAGCTCGCCGCGTGTGCGCCGGTGTCGGTGACGTCGGCGAAGGCGTCGATCGAGCGCAGCTATGGCAAAGGACTCGAGGAATCGCTGTCGATCGAGCACGAGTGCTACGAGCGGACGCTGTTCACCGAGGACCGCGACGAGGGTCTCGCCGCGTTCGCCGAGGGTCGGCCACCGCGCTACCAGGGTCGTTAGACCCGGGCGCCCAGTCCCCCTGACTTCCCCCAGGACCATGGACCCAGGGGCGGGAGTGGCCACGGAGTGACGCCAGGTTAACGGAGAGATCCGCTGGCCCACGCGGTGCAATACGCGTAGGCATGGGAGCCATCGAACGTTTCCTCGGGCGCTTTGGCTACGCGAAGCTGGATCGCTACGGGCTCGTGAAGACGCCCGAGGGACGGATCCTATCCACGCGACCCGCCGTCCTGAACGACGGCCTGAACGGCAAGATCGTCGGCTGGTCCGAGGACGACCTGGCGGCGATGGAGCTCGAGCACTGGGGGGAGGCCCCCCGCGTCCCGGCCAAGACGGTCGGCGGCAAGAAGATCGTGACCGGCCGCGCGAGGCCCGCGTCGTCGCCGCCGCCGCTTCCCGGCGTCGCGCCTGCGATCGCTGCCCCACCGGCGCCCATTCCCGTCGCGCAGGCCCCCGCGCCCGCCGCAAAAGCTGCACCTGCTTTGATTCCAGCACCTTCCGCGACTATCGTTCCCACTCCCGCGGTTGAAGAGCAGCCGCCGGTCGAGGAGGATGAATGGGAATGGGAGATCGCGATGGCCCGTGCTCGTGCGGCAGGCGAGGAAGTCGAGGGTGCGGCTGCCGCGCAATCGTTCACCAAGCCTGCGCCGAGGAAGGCGGAAACGCTGCCGGCCTGGCCCAAGACCGAGGAGATCGATCACTTCCGCGACGAATGGACCGATGTCAGCGAGCCGAAGCCGCGCGTGATGTCGCCGCTCGAGAAGAAGCTCGCGGTCGCGCGCACGACGCCGAGCGGGGGCACGAAGGTCCCGCCGCGTCTGCCCGCGCCGACGCCCGGCCCCGTGCCGCAGGTACACAAGACCGTGATCCCGGTGCCCGCGCTGCCGACCGCGCGTCCCGCGGATCTGCGGCCGGCGTTCTCGACCGCACAGCCGCCGCGGCAGGCCCCGCAGCCGCCGCGCCGGATCGCGCGTGGGTCGGCGAGCCTCGAGGACACGGTGCAGACGCTCGCCGCGCCGCCGGCGCCCGCGAACGACGCGACGTCGCCGTACGTCACGCTGCCGCCGGAAGTGAAGCCGGTCGGCTACGCGCACACCAAGCGAGTTGCCGCGAAGCAGCGTTGATGCGCGGTCTCGCAGCCGCGCTCGCGCTGTCGATCGCCGCGTGCGGCGGCGCCGACACCAAGGCTCCGGAGAAGCCGAAGCAGGAGGCGGTCGACGAGCGCACCGCCGAGAAGGACGCCAAGGGTCTCGTCAAGGAGATCTATCAGTCGATCGGGCACTCCAACACCGACGGCCTGATGGCGCTCCTCACCGACAAGCTGATCGTGTTCGGGCCGCGCAAGGCCGACGCGATGGCGACGCGCGAGGACGTGCTCGTCACGCTGCGCGGCACGCTCGACTCGCTCGACAAGCGCGACAAGCCCGACGTGCGCTCGGGGGCGCTCAACGTGGTCGCGTCGCAGGGCGGTCTGTCGGCGTGGGCCGTCGACACGATCGAGATCGCCGGCGATCAGCTGGCGGTCACCGTCGTGCTCGAGAACGACGACGACTTCTGGCGCGTGGTCGCCGCCGCCGTCGCGAAGACGCCGACGATGAAATCGGTGCGCGCGGAGCTCAAGAAGGAAGCGGTCGTGCCGACGGGCATGCAGGGCATCCCGAAGGTCGACGACAAGGCGAGCGGCGCGGTCGACCGCTTCAAGAAGGGCCTCGCCGATAGCGAGGTGTGGGCCGAGGATCTCGGCAAGCGCGGCGACGCCGTCGTGATCGGTGCGGCCGCCGGCGAGATCACGCGCGGCAAGAAGGCGATCGCTGCGCTGTGGAAGAAGCGCCAGAAGGTCAACGTGCGCTACGCGTCCGCGGGCGAGGTGACGGCGCAGGCGACGGGCGATGGCCAGATCGCGTGGGTCACGGCGCCCGTCGTGCGGTTCGCCGACGACGAGGACGTGCCGCTGCCGCTGCGCCTGTTCGCCGTGTTCGAGAAGGTCGGCGGCGAGTGGAAGATGATCTCGCTGCAGGAATCGGTCGCGATGGCCGAGGATGGCGCGGGCGCGAGCTTCAAGAAGATCGCCGCGCCGGGCGTGAAGGTCGAAGAGCCGCCGCCGCCTCCTCCCAAGAAGGAGGAGCCGGTGAAGAAGAAGAAAAAGAAGAAGAAGAAAAAGAAGTCGGAATAGCGCGCGTGCGATGCTCGCGAGCTGACTCGTGCGGCAGACCGTATGCCTGAACATGATCGTCAAGAACGAGGCGCCCGTGATCGAGCGGTGCCTCGACTCGGTGCGGTCGTTCATCGATGCGTGGGCGATCGTCGACACCGGCTCGACCGACGGTACGCAGGACATCATCCGCCGCTCGCTCGGCGCGCTCCCCGGCGAGCTGATCGAGCGGCCGTGGAAGAACTTCGGCCATAACCGCACCGAGGCGCTCGAGCACGCGCGCGGACGCGCCGACTACATCCTGCTGATGGATGCCGACGAGGTGCTCGAGCTGCCGACCGGGTTCGAGCTGCCGCGCCTGACCGCCGAGGAGTACTGGATCGTGCACCGGTTTCGCACGGCGGCCGACGTCGCGTGGAAGCGCGGGACCCTGCTCCAGAGCGGGCTGCCGTGGCGATTCGAAGGCGTGCTGCACGAGCATCTCGTGTGCGCGCGCGAGCGCTACATGCGCGAGGTCCTGCCGGGGCCGACGATCTGGGTGCACTTCGATAGCGCGCGCAACGCCAACCCGATCGAGAAGTTTCGCTCGGACGCGCGCATCCTCGAGCAAGCGATCGTCGACGAGCCGAACAACGCGCGCTACGTGTTCTACCTCGCGCAGAGCTATCGCGACTCGAAGCAGACGGCGAAGGCGATCGCGATGTACGAGCGCCGCGCGACGATGGGCGGCTTCGCGGAAGAGGTCTACTTCTCGAAGTTCGAGGCGGCGCGGCTCAAGGAGGAATCGAACGCGCCGTGGCCGGTCGTGTGCGCCGGTTATCTCGACGCGTATCAGGCGCGCCCGGTGCGTTCCGAGCCGCTCGTCGCGCTCGCGCGCAGCTACCGCGGCAAGCACGCGTGGGCGCTGGCCGAGCTGTTCGCGCGCACGGCGGTCGCGATTCCCGTGCCGGAGGATGGCCTCTTCGTCGATCTCTCCGCATACCAGTGGCGCGCGCTCGACGAGCTCGCGATCGCGACGTTCTATACCGGCAAGGTCGACGAGGCCACGGCGCTCAACGAACGCCTGCTCGCGAGCGCGCTGCTCCCCGCGGGCGAGCGGCCGCGGATCGAGGCCAACCTCGCGCTGTGTCGAGCGCGGCGGTGACGACATCGCGTGGGCGCTGGTTCCGCTACGCGGTGCCGTGCGCGATCTATCTGCTCGCGATGCTGCTCCTCGGCAGCTGGATCATCGACGACGCCGGCATCTCGTTCGCGTACGCGAAGAACATCGCGGCCGGCGACGGCATCGTGTCGCAACCGGGACGCATTCCCGTCGAGGGCTTCAGCAATCCGCTGTGGGTGCTCGTGCTCGTGCCGGTGCACTGGCTCGGCCTGTTCGATCCGGTGATCACGCCCAAGCTCGTCGGCGCGGCGGCGGTGTGTGCGGCGCTCGTGCTCGTGCAGCGCGCGCTCGAGCGTCGTACGAGCTCGCCATGGCCGGGCTTCGTCGTCGCGCTCGTGCTCGCCGCGTCGCCGCCGATCGTGATCTGGTCGGCGTCCGGGCTCGAGAACGGCCTGTTCCTGCTGCTCGTCGTCGTGCTGTTCGTCCAGCTCGCAGAGCGCGGGCGGCGCTGGCAGCTCTACGCGGGTGCGTGCACCGCCGGTCTCGCGCTGACGCGCCCGGATGGGCTGGTGTTCGTCCTCGCCGGTCTCGCGGCGTGCCTGTCCGGCACGAAGCCGCGCGACTGGCGAGCGATGGGCCGCTCGGCCGGCACGTACGTCGGCACGTTCGCGGCGATCGCGGGGCCGTACTGGCTCTATCGGCTCCTCCGGTTCGGCCTGTTCTGGCCGCACACGTACTACGCGAAGCGAACGTACGTATCGCTCTCGGATCGTCTCGGTCACCTCCTCGCGCATCCCGGCGAGTTGGTTCACAAGCTCGCCTCTCTCGGCCGCGGCATCGCGGGACCGCTCGGTCCGCTGCTGCTCGTCGCGACGGTGGTCGCGATCGGCGTCCTGCTCGTCCGGAAGCGGGCGACGACCGAGCTGCGCGTCGCGGCGCTGCTGCAGCTGCTCGCGGTCGGTGCCTTCGTCGTGATCGACGACGACTGGATGCGCGAGTATCGCTTCGCGACGGCCGCGATCGCGATGTCGGTGATCACCGCCGTGCTCGCGGCCCACGCGCTCGTCGCGACTCGTCGGCGCGTGACGATCGCGTGCACGGTCGTCGTCGCGATCGTGCTCGTCGGCTTCGCGCCGCGGCTCGCGCGATTCGCGACAAATCCGACGACGCCGCTCGCCGACATCGAGCGCCAGGCGCGCCGGTTCAACGCATACGCCGATACCTTGCACCTGAAGGCAGGCTCGATCCTGACGGCGGACCTCGGCGGCCAGCTCCTGACATCGCGGCTCACCGTCCACGATCTCGCCGGCCTGTGCGAGCCGGCCGTGGTCCGCACGCTCAAGCGCGGCGGCCCGATCTGGCACTACGACCATCCCGCGTTCTCCGACTGGGTGTTCGAGACGATCAAGCCGACGTTCATCTCGACCCACGAGTTCTGGAGCAACGTCAGCGCGCTCGAGTACGACGCGCGGTTCACCCGTGACTACGTCGCGATCGACGCGTATCGCGACGACTACGTGCTGCGTACATTCGCGCGCAGCGTGCGCTCCGGCGACTTCGTGCGCCGCGACGTGCTCGGGCCCGGCTCGCTCGAGCAGCTGCGCGCGCTGACGTTCTCGCCGCGTCCCGAGCCACTCGCGATCCGCGTCGGCGAACGCTTCGGGCTCGTCGGTCCGGGCAGCGACGCGACGGCGACCGAGCTCGTCGCCGCCGCCGAGGCGATGCGGACCACAGGTCGCGATCCGCACCGCGCGGCGACCCTGCTCCGTCGTGCGCTCGTCAAGCCCGGCGCACAGCGCGAGACCGTGATGACAAAGCTCGGCGAGTCGCTCGACGAGGCGATGCGCAACGCGGAAGCGCGCGCCGTATGGACCGAGCTCGCTCGCACGACCCACTCGATCCAGATCGCAGCGCGTCTCGAGGGCGATAGCTCCGCTGGGATCGCCCAGCGCGGGCTCGCCGAGTACGCGGCGAAGCGGTATGCGCAGGTGATCGAGACGAGCGACATCGCGCTCTACATCGATCCGCGCGCAGGGCAGGCGCTGACGAACAAGTGCGCCGCGCTGTGCGAGCTCGAGCGCTGGGACGAGGCGGTCCCGCTGTGCGAGCTGGCGGCGGCCGTGCAACCTGGCATCGACATGGTGCGCAACAACCTCGCGTGGGCGCGTGCGGGCCAGGCGACCGCTGCGCTCGTCGCGCGCGCGTTCCAGCAGTACCAGGCGAAGCAGTTCGACGACGCGATCCGGACGAGCCAGGAGGCGCTGCGGCAGCTGCCAACGTCGGCGAGTGCGGCGAACAACCTGTGCGCGTCGCTGAACGCAGCCGAGCGCTGGCAAGAGGCGCTCGTCGCGTGCTCGCAGGGCGCCGTGGCGCACCCCGAGCACGAGATGCTGAGAAACAACCTCGCGTGGGCGCGCAACGGCGCGGCGGTCGCCGAGCTCACGCGTCGATCGCTCGACGCATATCGTGCGAAGAAGTTCGACGCCGTCGTGCAGCTCAGCAAGGACGCGCTCGCGATCGATCCGCGAGCCGCGGCAGCCTGGAACAATCAATGCGCGGCGCTGTGCGAGCTGAAGCGCTGGCGCGACGCCATGCCGATCTGCGAACAGGCCGTCGCGCTCGCACCGGACAGCGCGACCGCAAACGCGAACCTCGCGTGGGCGCGTTCGGGCGCGACTACGGGGTCACGCAGACTGCCATGACCTGCATCTGCCAGCCGCCCCCGCTATCCGGGTTGTCGAAGCCGGTCACGGTCCAGGATGAACCGCTGGGATAGCTGGAGCCGATGGACGCCTCGCCCGCGGGGATGATGTTGGCGCCCCCCGCGATCA
The DNA here is from genome assembly GCA_013368795.1 of Kofleriaceae bacterium. Classification (GTDB taxonomy): domain Bacteria; phylum Myxococcota_A; class Polyangia; order Haliangiales; family Haliangiaceae; genus JABFXX01. The sequence continues at coordinate 43,420 of JABFXX010000293.1, read as the reverse complement.
ACCGTGTGTTCGTCGGACAGGTCGCACTCCACGATCTCGTCGTTTGGCCGACGCCGCTGCTGGACGTGTACACGTTGATCGACGTGATGCCCGACGGACCCTGAGGTCCCACCGGGCCCTGTGGGCCTGTCGGTCCGACTGCGCCGGTCGCGCCGACCGGACCGGACGCTCCCGTCGGTCCGACTGCGCCAGTCGCACCGGTTGGTCCGCTCGATCCCGTGGGGCCGACAGCGCCGGTCGCGCCCGCTGGACCTTGCGGTCCCGTCGGACCGACAGCGCCGGTTGGTCCGCTCGATCCCGTGGGGCCAACTGCGCCCGTCGCACCCACTGGACCCTGCGGTCCCGTCGGGCCGATCGCGCCCGTCGGACCGCTGGCGCCTTGTGGTCCCGTCGGACCGATCGCGCCTGTTGCGCCTGTCGGTCCCGTCGGACCGACAGCGCCGGTTGGTCCGCTCGATCCCGTTGGGCCAACTGCGCCCGTCGCGCCTGCTGGACCCTGCGATCCCGTCGGGCCGATCGCACCGGTCGCACCGCTGGCGCCTTGCGGTCCCGTCGGACCGATCGCGCCGGTTGCACCGTTGGGTCCCGTCGGACCGACAGCACCGGTCGCGCCCGCTGGACCTTGCGAACCCGTGGGACCGATCGCGCCGGTCGCACCGCTGGCGCCTTGCGGTCCCGTCGGACCGATCGCGCCGGTTGCACCGTTGGGTCCCGTCGGACCGATCGCACCCGTCGGGCCTTGCGGTCCCGTCGGACCGATGGCGCCTGCAGGGCCTGCCGGACCTGTCGGTCCCGTCACCGCATCGCCGGCGCAATCGGCGACGTCACATGCGCCGTCGTCGTTGATGTCCTCGGTGACCGGATCGCACTGCGCGTTGTTGTTGAGGTCCCAGCACGCCTGACCCGGCGGACCTTGCGGTCCCACCGGACCCGCGGAGCCCGCCGAGCCGATGTCGCCCATATCGCCCATGTCGCCCTTGTCGCCCATCGGACCGCGAGCGCCGTCTTCGCCGGGCTCTCCGGTACATGCAGCCGCCACCAGGAGCAACACACTACTCGTCCACCGAAACCGAGACATCGTTCCACGCTACACGAGCGCGAGAACGACATCCACGTGCGGCGATCGCGATCGATCACTTCGATCGAGGTGCGTGCTGCAGCCACACGCGATCGAAGCGCGCGGCTCACTTCGCCCAGTCGGCCGCCTTCAGCTTGACGATCTCCGACTTGTCGCCGGCGAGCACGAGGTCGTCGCTGCCGTCACCGTCGAGATCGCCGACCGCGACGTCGCGATAGGGCCCACCGACGGTGAGACCGCGCCAGGTCGCGCCGTCGCGGAGGAACACGCGCACGTAGCGGTTGCCGAGCGTGACGATCGCCGACGTGCCGCCGATCTTGGCGGGGAGGATCCTCTCGACCGCGTACTGGCCGGCCGTGTCCTCGACGAGGTCGGTGGTGAACGCGCCCTTGGTGGCGTGCGCGCGGGTCAACAGGCCCCGGCCGCTCGCGGCGTAGTTCTGGTGCCAGCCGTCGCCGAGGAAGACGTCGCCGTCGATCACGGCGATCGAGCGGAGACCGCGCGTCGACGGAATCTTCGTGCGCGTGCCGTCGGGGCGCAGCACGAACGCGTCGCCGTCGACACCCTGCGTGTCGCCGTAGACCCGGCCGACGACGAGGTCGGCCTTGCCGTCGCCGTCGACGTCACCGCGCGCGTAGCTCATTGCCATGCGCAGCGATGCGATCGGGCTCGTCGTCCAGCCGCCGGCGCCGCGCTTCGCGACGACGCTCGTGACGTTGTACTTGGAGTCGAAGTACGCGAGCAGCAGCGCCTTGTCGTCGGGCATCGGCACGATCGCGGTGACCTCGTTGCGCGCCGTCTCGGGCGCGACGACCGTCTCCTCGACGAGCTTGCGGCCCTCGAGGCGGTGCACCGAGACGCGCGCCTTCGTGTCCTGGTGCTCGCGGCTCTGGCCCCAGCCCACATAGATCTCGGCCTTGCCGTCGCCGTCGACGTCGGCGACGACGAGGCGATCGACGCCGCCGGTCACCGGCGCGCTGGCGACGAGCTTGCCGTCGGGCGCGTAGACACGCAGCTCTCTGGGATCGACCGTGACGATCTCGCGATGGCCGTCATGATCGAGATCGCCGATGGCGATCTGCGTCGCCGAGCCGACGAACGCGGTCGCGTCGGTGCGTGCACCGGGCAGCGGATCGGGCATCGGCGGAGCAGGGCGCATGCCCGGCGGCTCGACGGGCTGCGCCGGGGTCGGCGCGGGTGCGGGCTCGGCGCTCGACGACACGGCGGGCTCGCTCGACGACACGGCGGGCTCGGATGTGGAAGAGGACGGTTGCTGGGTGCCTCCCTGGCAGGCGGCGAGGAGGACAAGCAGGAGGGTGCGCTTCATCGTACGTCGCGCGCAGGATACTGCCGTCGGTGCGGCGAGGCACGTGGTCAGGCGGCGCGACCCAGCCTTTGTCTGACGAGCGGAATGAGGCCTCCTGCGACGAGCATTTCGACCTGGCGCGGCGTCAGCGCGTGATCCGCGCGAATTTGCGTGCCTGCCGTCTGGTTCTCGATGATGACCGGGGCCGTGCCGCGGAGCGCGGCGCACAGGCTGCGCATCGCGAGGATGTCGCCCGGCTCGATGCGGTCGTAGTCCGCGGGGTCGACGAACGTCAGCGGGACGACCCCGAAGTTGACGAGGTTGTCGCGGTGAATGCGTGCGAACTGGATCGCGAGGACGACGCGCAGGCCGAGGTGGCGCGGCGCGAGCGCAGCGTGCTCGCGGCTCGAGCCCTGGCCGTAGTTCCGCGCGCCGACGATGACGTGCCCGCGCACCTGCTTTGCGCGCGCCGGATAGCTCGGATCGACCGGTTCGAACGCGAAGCGGCTGATCGCCTCGATGTTGCTGCGGAACGGCAACACGCGCGCGCCGGCCGGCAAGATCTCGTCGGTCGAGACGTTGTCGCCGACCTTGAGCAGGACGGGCACGGCGAGGTCGTCTGGCAGCGGATCGAGCGGCGGGATCGCGAGGATGTTGGGGCCATGCTCGAGTGAGACCTGGCGAGCTGCGTCGGGCGGAAGCGGCGCGACGAACATCGAGCGATCGAGTCGTGGCCGCGCGGGCTCGCGAACCTCGGGATACGGAATGCCGAGCGTTCGCGGATCGGTGATCGTGCCGGTCAGCGCCGACGCGGCCGCGGTCTCCGGGCTCGCGAGGTAGACGCTGTCCTCGCGCGTGCCCGAGCGTCCGGGGAAGTTGCGCGGCACCGTGCGCACGCTGATCCGGCCCGTCGCCGGTGCCTGACCCATGCCGATGCAGCCGTTGCAGCCCGCCTGATGGATCCGCGCGCCCGCGCGAAGCAGCGTCGTCAGCTGACCATCCGCGACGAGGTTCTCGAGGATCTGGCGCGATGTCGGGTTCACGTCGAACGACACGCGGTCGTGAACGTGACGTCCGTCGACGATCGCGGCCGCCATCGCGAAGTCGCGATAGCCGGGATTCGCGGACGAGCCGACATACGCCTGATAGATCTCGCGGCCCGCGACCTCGCGAACGGGCACGACATTGCCCGGACTCGACGGCAGCGCGATCAGCGGCTCGAGTGTCGACAGGTCGAGCGAATCGCGCACGTCGTAGTCGGCGCCGTCGTCGGCGACGAGCGGCGTGAACTCGCCCTCGCGATCCTGCGCGCGCAAGAACTCGCGGACCGCGTCGTCGGCGGGGAACACGCTCGCCGTCGCGCCGAGCTCGGCTCCCATGTTCGCGATGACGTGGCGATCCATCGCCGACAGGCCGCGCAACCCGGGGCCGCTGTACTCGATGATCCGGCCGATGCCGCCGTCGACGCCGTGGCGGCGCAGCATCTCGAGGATGACGTCCTTCGCGCTGACCCAGTCGGGCAGCGCGCCGTCGAGACGAACGTTCCAGATCGCCGGCATGCGCACGTGAAACGGCTCGCCGATCATCGCGAGCGCGACCTCGAGGCCGCCCGCGCCGATCGCGAGCATCCCGAGCGCGCCCGCCGCGCACGTGTGGCTATCGGAGCCGAGCAGCGTCTTGCCCGGGATGCCAAACCGCTCCATGTGAAGCGGGTGGCTCACGCCGTTGCCGGCTGGGCTGTACCAGATGCCGAACCGCCGGCATGCGCTGCGCAGGAACAGGTGGTCGTCGGCGTTCTTGAAGTCTTCCTGGAGCAGGTTGTGGTCGACGTACTGCGCCGACAGCTCGGTCCGCACGCGGGGCAAGCCCATCGCCTCGAGCTCGAGCATGACGAGCGTGCCCGTCGCGTCCTGCGTCAGCGTCTGATCGATGTGGATCGCGATCTCCTCGCCGATGATCGGAGAACCCTCGACGAGGTGGGCCTCGATCAGCTTTTGCGAGAGGTTCTTGCGCACGCCCATGAGATCGAGCGTTGCAACCGTCGAGCCGCTACGTCGCCGGCGCTTCGTGCAGCTCGATCGGGTTCGTGTCCGGATCCTCGATCATGATCTGCTTGCCGCCGGGGCCGGCCTCGACCGTGTTTCGGAACACGACGCGCGCCTTCTCGAGCTGAGCGATCATCGCGGCAAGATCGTCGACGTAGACGATGATCCGGTTCCAGCCACCGGGTGTCTGTGCGCGACCATCCGGCATCGGACGCGAGCCCGATGCACCCGGACCGCTCAAGACGAGCCGGAGATTTCCGCGATTGACGGCCGCGAAGGCCGAGCCACTTCGCTGGCCGAGCTCGAACCCGAGCACGTTCGTGTAGAACGCGATCGACCGGTCCATGTCGGTGATCTGATAGCGGACGGTGACAGGAGTCATGAGCACAGGCTACGGCCCTGCGCTTGCCCGCGATTGGACGAATTTGACCTCACGCGACCGCGACGTGGTGTTCCTTCACGTCGACATCGGACTGGCGATACAGCTCGCCCGGCGGCGCACCTGCGAATGCGACGAACTCGCGGATCAGGTGCGACTGGTCGCTGTAGCCGGTCTGCACCGCGAGTCGCGACCATGCCGGAGTTGCGCTGGCCGAACCGAGCGCCCACGCACGCTGAAATCGCCGCAGCCGGCCAAACAGCTTGGGCGCGACTCCGACGTCGGCGGTGAACACCTCGATCAGCCTGCGATGGCTGAGCCCGAGCTCCTCGACCACGCTCGCGATGCTGCGCCCCGTGCCGTCGAGCTCGGCGATCGCGAACTGCGTCGCCGGGTGGCGCGGCCGCGCGTGCCGCAGGCGTGCGAGTAGCGCGTGCTCGAGAATGTCGAACCGTGCGTCGAGGCTCGTCGCGCCGCAGAGCCGCTCGCGAAGCCATGCCGCGTCGGCTCCCCACAGTGCAGCGAGCTCGACGTGATCGTCCGCGAGGCTGCCGGCGGGGACACCGAGAAGTCCCGCACCGCCGGGCTTGAAATGGACGCCGATCATCGATGCGTGGGCCTCGGTGTCGATGATGAACGCCTCACGATAGGTTCCCGAGACGAGCGCGCCCGAGAGTCGGCGGAGCCGGCGCGTGCGCGGATCGATCACGCGGATCTCGTCGCGCGCGAGGTTCACGACGAGCTCGACGGTGCCGCTCGGCAAGATGCGTTCACGCGAGTGGCGCGGCGCATCGCTCACGTACCAGAGGTAGTCGACGAACGCGTCGAGCGGTGGTGCCGGCTGATGCGCGCGATACAGCACGAGACGAGTCTATCGCGTGCGGTGTGCTAACCAAGATCGAACAACTCAGCGAGGAACTCCCGATGCGCGACGATCGGCGCTCGTTTCTGCTCTCGGCTGCCGCCGGTACCCTGATGGTTGGATGTGCAAGCTCCTCGCACGCACGCGAGGGTGCCAAGCGCGAGGGCTCCGAGGCGGAGGAGGAAGTGACACCGGCGGAGGACCTCATGCGCGAGCACGGGGTGCTGAGGCGCATCATGTATCTCTACGACGAGGCGGCGTCGCGTCTCGAGCACGGCGGCGATGTCCCGCTCGACGCGCTCGCCTCCGGTGCCGGCATGATCCGTCGCGTGATCGAGGACTATCACGAGAAGATCGAAGAGAACCTGCTGTTCCCTCGCTTCGAGAAGGCCGGCAAGCTCACCGATCTGACCGCCGTCCTGCGCCGCCAGCACGACGCGGGACGCGTGCTCACGGATCAGATCCTCGCGCTCGCGAAGGGTACGCCTGCCGAAGTGGATCGCGCGCAGCTCGCCGCCCGGCTGCGAAGCTTCAATCACATGTACCGCGCCCACGCGGCGCGCGAGGACACGGTGCTGTTCCCGGCGATCCGCAAGCTCGTCGGCGCGAGCGCGTACGCGGAGATGGGCGAGGAGTTCGAGAAGAAGGAACACGAGATCCTCGGCGAGGAGGGGTTCGAGCACGCGGTCGAGGACGTCGCGAAGCTCGAGCAAGCGTTCGGCGTCCACGATCTCGCGAAGCTCACCGCCTGAGGCGGAGCGCGTTCGTGATCACCGAGACCGAGGACAGGCTCATCGCGAGCGCCGCGAGCATCGGCGACATCAGCCAGCCGGTGAACGGATAGAACACGCCCGCGGCGATCGGGATGCCGGCGGTGTTGTAGACGAACGCGAAGAAGAGGTTCTGCCGGATGTTCGCCATCGTCGCCCGCGACAGTGCGCGGGCGCGCGCGATGCCGCGCAGGTCACCCTTCACGAGCGTGACGTGCGCGCTCTCCATCGCGACGTCGGTGCCGGTGCCCATCGCGATACCGACGTCGGCGCGCGCGAGCGCTGGTGCATCGTTGATGCCGTCGCCGGCCATCGCGACCTTGCGGCCCTGCGACTGGAGGCGCTGCACCTGGGCGGCCTTCTGATCGGGCAGGACCTCCGCGATCACCTCGTCGATGCCGAGCTTGCGCGCGACGGCCGTCGCCGTGGTCTTGCTGTCGCCGGTCATCATCACGACGTGCAGGCCCTCGGCAGCGAGCGCGCGGATCGCGTCGGGCGTCGAGTCCTTGATCGGATCGGCAACGCCGACGAGACCGGCGAGCACGCCGTCGACCGCGACGTACATGACGGTCTGGCCGTCGGCGCGGAGCTCCTCGGCACGTGCGGCGAGCGCTGTCGAATCGATCCCTGCGGCGTCCATCATCGCGCGGTTGCCGAGCGCGACGTTGCGGCTGTCGACGACGCCGCGCACGCCCTTGCCGGTGACGGACGCGAAGCTCGCGACGTCCGCGAGCGCGATGCCGCGCGCTTCTGCGCCCGCGACGATCGCGGCGGCGAGTGGATGCTCGCTCGCCCGCTCGAGGCTCGCCGCGAGGCGGAGCAGCGTGGCCTCGGTGCCCGAGACGGGCACGACCGACTCGAGACGCGGCTTGCCCTCGGTGAGCGTGCCGGTCTTGTCGACGACGAGCGTGTCGACCTGGCGCATGACCTCGATCGCCTCTGCGTTGCGGAACAGGACGCCCATCGCGGCGCCTCGCCCGGTCGCGACCATGATCGACATCGGCGTCGCGAGCCCGAGTGCACACGGGCACGCGATGATCAGTACCGCGACCGCGTTGACGATCGCGTGTGCCATCCGCGGGTCGGGACCGACGAGCGACCACACGACGAACGTGATGACCGCGATCACGATCACCGCGGGCACGAACCACGCGGCGACGCTATCGGCGAGCTTCTGGATCGGCGCGCGGCTGCGCTGCGCCTCCGCGACCATCGTCACGATGCGCGCGAGCAGTGTCTCCGAGCCGACCTTCTCGGCACGCATCACGAGCGCGCCGGTGCCGTTGATGGTCGCGCCGATCACGCGATCGTCTGTCTGCTTCTCGACGGGAATCGGCTCGCCGGTGACCATCGATTCGTCGACCGACGACGTGCCTTCGAGGACGACGCCGTCGACGGGGACCTTCTCGCCGGGCCGCACGCGTAGGCGATCGCCGGCGTGCACGTGGTCGAGCGGGACATCGACCTCGCGACCGTCGGCCTCGATGCGTCGCGCCGTCTTCGGCGCGAGACCGAGCAGCTTGCGGATCGCGGCACCGGTCGAGCTGCGCGCGCGGAGCTCGAGCACCTGGCCGAGCAGGATCAGCGTGACGATCACCGCCGCCGCCTCGAAGTACGTGCCGACCGTGCCGTCGTGGTTGCGAAATGCCTGCGGGAACACGCCGGGCGCGAGCGCCGCGACGAGGCTGTAGCCGAACGCGACGCCGACGCCGAGCCCGATCAGCGTGAACATGTTGAGGCTCTTGTTCGCGAGCGACTGCGCGAACCGCACGTAGAACGGCCACGCTGCCCACGTGCAGACGGGCAGGGCAAGCGCGAGCTCGACCCAGACGCGGGTGCGCCCGGCGAGGATCGTGACGCCGACCATCTCGCTCATCGCGAGGACGAACAGCGGCAACGCGAGCGCCGCCGCGATCCAGAACCTGCGCGTCATGCTGACGAGCTCGGGGTCGGGACCGGTCTCGAGCGTCGGCACCCGCGGCTCGAGCGCCATGCCGCAGATCGGGCAGCTACCGGGCGCATCCCTCACGATCTCGGGATGCATCGGGCACGTGTACTCGACCTTGCCGGACGGCGGAGGCTGCGGGGCCTTCGTCGCGTGCGCGTGATGCGCCGCGTGCTGATGATGGTCGTGGTGGTGAGACGGATGGTGCGTGGTCATGGGGACCTCGACAACAGGACGCTGACGCGCCGGCTCCATTACACCTGCAAGAACGCCCCCTCCCGTCATCGGGGCAATTCGCACGGGTGACCGCCGTGTTATGAATCGACGATGCGAGACGCCGTACGAGACCTCAGCCACGATCATGCGGAGCTGAATCGTCGCGTCCTCGCCGTCGGCGCCAAGCTGGAGATGCTGCGCCGAGGAACCCAGGTCGATCTCGCGCCCGCGCTCGACGAGCTGCGCGAGATGCTGTTCCTTCACTTCGCCCGCGAAGAGGAGGGCCTGTTCCCGTTCGTCACCGACGCCGCGCCCACGCTCGCCGTGCAGGTCCAGGAGATGGCGGTCGCTCACGACACGATCTGCGGCTCGCTGTCGCGCGCGTGCCACCTCGCGCGCTCCGGCGCGGAGGTCGGCAGCCTCGCGGCGCTGTACGAGCGCTTCGAGAATGCCTACGCCGACCACGCGCGGCGCGAGGCGGACCTCTTGTCGCGTCTCGACGAGCTCCTCGATGCCGACCATCGCGAACAGCTCGCCGCCCTCGTCGACGGACTCTAGCCATGCTGATCGATCGCGCATCGCTCAGGCGCCTGCGGCGGGCTCGCGAGCTGCTCGAGCTCGACGAGGAGGCGCCGCGACCGCTCGCGACGATCGCGCGCGACGTCGGCATCTCGCAGTATCACTTCATCCGCCAGTTCGACGCTCTGTTCGGCGAGACGCCGCACCAGTACCGCACGCGCGCCCGGCTCGATCGCGCGAAGCAGCTGCTCGCCGCCGGTGCCAGCGTCACCGAGGCGTGCATGACCGTCGGCTTCTCGAGCGTCGGCAGCTTCAGCCAGCTGTTCGCGCGGCGCATCGGCGTCGTGCCGTCCGCGTACCGCCGGCTGCTCGTCCAGGTCAGGACGAGCTTTGTCTATCGCGGCTGCCTGTCGATGATGTACGCGCTGCCCGCCGGTGCGTTTCGCAATTTCCAAGAAGCGCGCAGCGGCCAGGCACGGCAAGGTGTCCCCGCATGATCAAGATCAAGCTCACGAGCATCATGGTCGACGACCAGGCAAAGGCGCTGGCGTTCTACACGGACGTGCTCGGGTTCCAGAAGAAGCAGGACTTCCCCGTCGGTGGCGAGTATCGCTGGATCACGGTGACCGCGCCGGGCCGCGACGATCTCGAGCTGACGCTCGAGCCGAACGCGAATCCGGCGGGCAAGGCGTTCCAGCAGGCGATGTTCGATCAGAGCATTCCGCTGACCGCGTTCGAGGTCGACGACCTCGAGGTCGAGCACGCCCGGCTCGAGAAGCTCGGCGTCGCGTTCACGCAGAAACCGACGCCGATGGGCGCGGTGAAGATCGCGGTGTTCGCCGACACGTGCGGCAACTTGATCCAGCTGTATCAGCCGACGTGATCGACATCGTTTGACGTCGACGTGGTGGGCGAGCGCTCGATCTGGAGCGTTCGGCTCGGACGCTGTGATCGTCCTCCACGATCACGGCCACGATCATGGCCCTAGGCTTCTCGCATCACGAGGAAGATCGCGTGCGCGGTCGCGACCGGCGCGTTGCGATCGTCCTGCCACGCCTCGACGCGCACGTTCGCGACGCGGCGGCCGTGGCGCGTCACCGTGCTGCGCGCGTACGTGTCCTTCGGGCCGCCGGAACGTAGGTAGTCGACGGTCAGCGTGATCGTCTTCGGCAGCACGATCGTCTCGGCGCGCCACAGCAGCTCGAAGATCGCCGCCGACTCGAGCAGCGCGCCCAGCGTGCCGCCGTGAAGCGCGGGCAGCGTCGGGTTGCCGATCAGATGATCGGCGTACTTCATCGTCGTGATCAGCTCGCCTTCGTCGAGGCGCGCGGACAGGCCGAGGAACTTCGAGTACGGGACAAGATCGAACAGCGCCTGGAAGTCGCCCGAGGCCTTCGCGGCGGACAGCTTCTCGACGAGCGTCACGACTTCTTGCTCCCGCCGGGCTTGGTGCCAAGCATGAACGTGCCCATCGACGTCGCGATCGGATCGGCCTCGTCGTCGTGGAATGCGACCGCACGCGTGAACGCGACGTTGCGCGTGAGGCGGTAGCAGTGCGCGCGGCACCTGATCGCACGGCCGACGTCGCCGCCGCGCAGGTAGTCGATGCGGAGGTCGAGCGTCGCGATCGGCTTCCAGTCGGTGAGCGCGGCAAACACCGAGGCGCCCGAGCACGCGTCGACGAGCGCGGTGATCGCGCCTCCGTGGAGGACGCCGGTATCGGGATTTCCGACGAGCTTTTCGTCGTACGGGAGCTCGAACGTGGCCTCCGAACGGCGCATCTCGACGACCTTCATGCCGAGCGCGCGATTGTGCGGGATCCCGTCGATGAACCCCCGCGAGACCCTGATCTTGTCATTGTCATCGCTCGCCATGCGGCCACATTATAGGACCCCGCATGGGCCGCGCGCCGATCCCTACCTGGTACTTCGCACTCGTCTCCGAGCTGAGCGTGTGACGTGCTGAAGGATCTCGGCTGGAATGACGGTTGGGAGGAGGCGAGGCGCGCGGTCGACGCGCAGGCGGAGCTGAGCCCGCTGCGGATCATGGCCGAGCACCGCGGCGCGTATCACGCGACCGACGGCGAGCACGTCGCATGGGTCGAGCTGACGGGGCGTGCGTACAACCGCGCGCAGGACAAGCGCGCGCTACCGACCGTGGGCGACTGGATCCTCGCCGAGCGCTGGGCCGATGCAGCCCTTGGCAAGGGCGCCGGCGTGATCCGTCACATCCTGCCGCGGCGCAGCTTCCTCGTGCGCAAGGCGGCGGGCGAGGCGACGCAGCCGCAGCCGGTCGCGGCCAATGTCGATATCGGCATCGTCATGACGAGCGCGAACAGCGACCTGTCGCCGGCGCGGCTCGACCGCTACCTCGGCCTTCTGCGCGATGGCGGCATCGCGCCGGCGCTCGTGCTCAGCAAGCTCGATCTCGTCGACGATCCGGACGCGTTGCTCGCGAAGCTGCGCGACGTCGCGCCGGGCGCGCCGGTGCTCGCGGTGTCGTCGATCACCGGTGCCGGCCTCGACGCGGCTCGCGCGCTGTGCGGGCCGGGCCGAACCGCGGTGCTGCTCGGCAGCTCGGGCGTCGGCAAGTCGTCGCTCTTGAACGCGCTGCTCGGCGAGGCGACGCAGCTGACGCAGCCGATCCGCGAGGACGACCGCGGCCGCCACACGACGACCCGGCGCCAGCTATTCCTGACGCCGTACGGCCTCTGGATCGACACGCCCGGCATGCGCGAGCTCGCGCAATGGATCGAGGAGGGCGAGGAGGAGACGACGTTCGAGGACATCGCCGCGCTCGCCGAGCAGTGCAAGTTCAGCGACTGCAAGCACCGCAAGGAGCCCGGCTGCGCGGTCCGTGCGGCCGTCGAGGCGGGCACGCTCGCCCCGCAGCGGCTCGCGAGCTTCCACAAGCTCTCCGACGAGCGCGCGACCGGCGCGGTGAAGCAGCAGGCGGCGCGCCGGCTCGAGGAGACCCGCAGGGCGAAGGCAAAGAAGTACGCACCGCGCCCGGGCAAGCCGGAAGACGACAGATAACCTCTGAGCCGGCGATGAAGCCGGGTCGTGCTATACGAACGCGCCCGTGATCGCGTTCTCCTCGGTGACCAAGCAGTACGGCGGACAGATCCTGTTCGTCGACGCCTCGTTTCAGATCAACCCCGGCGAGAAGGTCGGGCTCGTCGGCCCCAACGGCGCCGGCAAGAGCACCGTGTTCCGCCTCATCGTCGGCGAGGACGCGCCGGACGACGGCAACGTCGAGAAGCCGCGCAAGCTGACGGTCGGCTACTTCCGCCAGGACGTCGGCGACCTGCGCGGCCGGTCGATCCTCGCCGAGACGTGCGCCGGCGCCGGCGAGGTCGCGACGCTCGCCGACGAGCTCGCCGTGCTGACCGCGAAGCTCGAGAACCCGGGCGACGACCTCGACGACGTCGTCACGAGGTTCGGCGAGGTGCAGTCGCGCTACCAGGACCTCGGCGGCTACGAGCTCGAGGCGCGCGCGCAGGAGATCCTGAACGGCCTCGGCTTCCACCAGGAGCAGATGGCAAACGACGTCAGCACGCTGTCGGGCGGCTGGAAGATGCGCGTCGCGCTCGCCCAGATCCTGCTCGCGAAGCCCGAGCTGCTGCTGCTCGACGAGCCGACGAACTACCTCGATATCGAGTCGATCCTGTGGCTCGAGACGTTCCTTCGCGACTACGCGGGGACCGTCGTGATGACGTGTCACGACAAGGAGATCATGAACCGCGTCGTCAAGAAGATCGTCGAGATCGACGGCGGCGCGCTTCGCACCTACGGCGGCAACTACGACTTCTACGAGCAGGCCCGCAAGATCGAGGCGGAGCGCCGCGAGGCGGAGTACGCGCGCCAGCAGGCGATGCTCGCGAAGGAGAGCCGGTTCATCGAGCGGTTCAAGACGCACGTCGCGAAGGCCGCGCAGGTCCAGAGCCGCCTGAAGAAGCTCGACAAGATCGAGAAGATCGCCGAGCCGCGCCGGTTCGTCGAGAAGAGCTTCGACTTCCGCGTGCCGCCGCGCTCCGGCGACGACGTCGTGCGCATGGAGGGCCTGCGCAAGGCCTACGGCACGCGCGTCGTCCACGACAACCTGACGCTCACCGTGCGCCGCAAGGAGCGGTGGGCGGTGATGGGCGAGAACGGCGCCGGCAAGTCGACGCTGCTCAAGATGATCGCTGGCGCGCTCGCGCCCGATGCAGGTGCCGCGACGATCGGTGCCTCGGTCACGATGGGCTACTACGCGCAGCACGTGATGGACCTGCTCGGCAGCGACCGCACCGTGCTCGAGGAGCTGCAGGAGCACGCACCGAGCGCGAACCAGGGAACGCTGCGCAGCCTCGCCGGCGCGTTCGGGTTCCACGACGACGACGTGTTCAAGCCGATCAGCGTGCTGTCGGGCGGCGAGAAGGCGCGCGTCGCGCTCGCGAAGCTGCTCTACGACGCGCCGAACCTGCTCGTCCTCGACGAGCCGACGAACCACCTCGACATCGCGACGAAGCGCGCGCTCGTGAAGGCGCTCGCCGACTACGAGGGCACGCTGATCTTCGTCTCGCACGATCGCCAGTTCCTCTCGGCGCTCGCGACGCGCGTGCTCGAGCTCTCGCCGAGTGGCTCGCGCGTCTACGGCGGCAACTACGACGAGTACGTGTCGTCGACGGGCCGCGAAGCGCCCGGCATGCGCGCGTAGTCCGAATCCCTCTTGCGTCGCCTGACACGACGACGCATGTTGTCCAGTACAAGATGGACATGAACAACGTGGGGGGCACGCCGGGTGGGATGCGCGCATTCCTGCTCGGCCTGATCATGATCGCCGTCGGCGGTTACCTGCTCATGAACCAGGTCACGGTGCATGGCGGGTTCTGGAACTTCGGGTTCCTCGGCGGATATGGGCGGAGCTTCGGTATCACGCTCATCCCGATGCTGTTCGGCATCGGCATCTTGTTCTTCGACGGCAAGTCGTTCGTCGGCCGGTTCCTCACCGGCATCGGCGCGCTGTTCATCCTCGCCGGCGTCATCGTGAACCTCGACATCCACTTTCAGCAGACGAGCCTGTTCAACACGCTCGTGATGCTGATCCTGCTCGTCGGCGGCCTCGGTCTCGTCGCGCGGTCCGTGATGCCGATGGAGCCGCGCAAGCGCAAGCGCTCCGCCGACGACGAAGACTAGCTCTGCGGCGCGGGCGGCAGGCGCATCGTGATCACCGCGCCGCCGCCGCCTCGCCGGGAGAGCGCGACCTCGCCGCCGAGCGTGACCGCGACCGAGCGCGCGACGCCGAGGCCGACGCCGACGCCAGCACCGCGCACCGACGAGCGGAAGAACGGATCGAACGCGTGCTGCGTCTCCTCGGCGGTCAGGTCGCGCCCGTTATCGGAGACCTCGACGACGACGGAGCCGGCACGCTCCTCGACCGCGACGATGATGCGGTTCGTCGCCGCGGCCATCTCGCTGTCGAACCCGGAGCTCGAGAACAGCAGCATCGCGAGCACGGCCTGGCCGATGCGTGCTTCCTCGCCGGCGACCGGCGCGACGGGGAAGATCTGACGGATCACGTGGGCGCGCGGCTCGAGCGTCGGCGCGGCGAGGCGGAGTGCCGAGGACACGACGGATGCGAGGTCGATCGACTGCGTCGCGCTGCGCGTCGCGAGCGTCTGCAGTGCGCGCACGTTGCTCGCGATCCGCTCGGCGCCGGTCGTGATGTCGTCGAGGCAGCGCAGCGCGGAGCTCTGCGCCATGTCGGCCATGTTGGCGACGGTGAGCTTGCGCAGCGAGCGAAGGTTGAGGAGGACCGACGTGAGCGGGTTGTTCGTCTCGTGCGCGAAGCCCGAGGCGAGGGCACCGACGAGCGCGAGGCGATCGGCCTCGAGCAGCGAGAGCTGCTGGCGGTGCAGGCTCATGTCGCGGACGATGAACACGAACGCGAGGCCGTCGGGGATGTGCATGCGCGCACCGCCGACCTCGGCGACGAGCCTGTGGCCATCGCGGTGAATGAACGTGACCTCGACGGCGGTCGGAAGAGGGGCGGTTGGATCGGCCGCGAGCCGCGCGAACGTGTTCGCGATCGTGGCCTGCTGGTCGGGAGCCACGACGTGCCAGAGCGTTTTCGCGCGCAGGTCGGCGGTCGTGTAGCCGACGCTCCTCGCGAGCGATTCGTTGACGTACGTCTTCTCGGCGACGCCTCCGCGGAACGCGACCACCATCACGCCGACACCGGACGCGTCGAGCGCGTCGAGCAGTGCGGGCAAGATGGGACCGAGCTCTGACAATCAGCCTTCCTTCACGAACGTCCCGGCGCTGCGATCCTTCTTGACGCCGGGGAACTGCAGCACCTGATTGTGCATCGCGACGTAGACTCCCGGTGGCAGGATCTGCACGGCGAGCAGCGCCTCGGTGAGGTTCTGGAGCGCGTCGGTCGATCGCAGCTCGTATGGTCGCATCGCACCCGTGAACACGATCGGTGTCGTCGGCGTGCCTGCAAGCTCGACGACGCGTTCGCCCGAGACGGCGAGCCGATCGGTACCGTGGACGACGACGACGCCGTTGGTCGCGCGCGCCATCCGCGCCGCGGTCTCGGCGATCAGCGTGTGATCGTCGGCGTCCATCTCGAGGCTGTCCTTGTTCATCAGCGCGACGCGCTGGACTTCGACCCCTCGGAGCTCGAGCGATGCGAGCATGACGTCGAGTACGGAAACTTGGTTGGCGAGCACGCCCGAGAGCTCGTCGTAGGTCTTCTCGATGGTTCCGCCCGTCGAGATCAGCGCGATCCGGCGTTTCTTCATTTACGGCATCGCGAAGTAAACCACGGCTGCCGCTGCCCCGGCTGCGATCAACACCAAAACGCCGAGGATGTATGGATTACCGACGGGCGCGGGCACGACGACAGGCTGGGCGGAGGTTCGCTGAGCGTCGGGCCCGACGCCGAGGAGCGTCGGCCTTGGCGCGGGCTGCTGCGGCATGAACGGCTGCGTGCGCGCGCCGCTCGGTGGAACGAGCGGTGGCAAGCCGTCGGGGTAGGACACCGTGCGCTCGCCGTGCGGGTCGGCCGGCGGAATGCCGTTCGGATACATCACCGTCGCCGCCTCGTGAAGCGCGCTGCGCGGCGGCTGCGACGGCGACTGCGGGCGGACGTTGACCGTCGGCAGGCTCGGCCTCGCCGCCGGAGGCTCGCTCGCGCGCGGTGCCGGCCGCTCGGTCGTGTGGCTCGAGATCGAGATCTCCGGCGCGTCATCGTCGACCGGCGTCTGCTCGAACGCCCAGTCGATCCAGTCGAGCACCTGCGTGTTGTGGGCGACGAGCCCGAGCTTCATCGTCTCGTGCGTGAGCGCCATGCGCATCGCCGACGCGCGCTGCCATCGCTTCTCGGGATCGCGATCGAGCGCAGTCATGATGATCGCGTCGATCTCCGCGGGCACCTCGCGGTTCACGCGTGACGGCGGAGCGACGACGAGGTCGCGGATCCGGAACAGCGTCTCCATGTCGTCGCGGCCCTGGAACAGCGGCTTGCCGACGAGCAGCTCGTGCGCGATCACGCCGAGCGCGAACAGATCGGCGCGGGCGTCGAGCTTGCCGTCGAGCAGGTACTCGGGCGCCATGTAGCTGAACTTGCCCTTCACCGTGCCCGACAGCGTCTGCCCGCCACTGGATGCCGCCTTCGCGATGCCGAAGTCGATCAGCTTCACGATGCCGCCCTCGCTGACGATGATGTTCGACGGCGAGACGTCGCGATGGATGATGCCGAGCGGCGCGCCGCTCTCGTCGCAGAGGTTGTGGGCGTAGTCGAGCGCATCCGCGATCTGGTTGACGATGTTCAGCGCCATCGCGAGCGGCATGTGGACGCCGAGCGCGGCGCAGTGCTTGAGCACGTGGCGCAGCGTGCGCCCGGGCACGAGCTCCATCGCGATGAAGTAGATGTCGCCGACCTTGCCGAGGTCGTAGGTCTGCGCGACGTTCGCGTGGCGCAGGTGGCTCGCGAGCCTCGCCTCGCGAATGAAGGACTGCACGAGATTCGCGTCCGCGGCGACGCTCGGCAGCATTCGCTTGAGCGCGACCTGCTTGCGAAACCCCGCAACGCCACGCGTCTCGGCGCGGTGGACTGTCGCCATCCCGCCGATCCCGATCTGCTCGTACACCGTGTACGGCCCGAATGTCTCGGGGGCCACGGCCGGAGCGTACTACGGGCCTGTCACGGACACGGCGGAATCGGCGTGCCGTGTGCGGTTGCGACGAGCGCGTCGTAGTTGTGTCGCACGCCCTTCTCGACCTGGTCGGTCCCCGCGCTGACCGCCTCGAGGTGCTCGACGAACACCAGCTCGGTGACGCCGGGGTCGGCGGTCGCGAGCACCTGGATCGTGCCCTCCGAACGGTCGATGAAGTCGCTGCCTTCCACCTTCTGGTGCTTGATCATCCCGAGCTCGGGATCGATCCGGCCGAACCGCCACTGATCGTCCCACTGGACCGTGAGGATGTCGTGGACGATGTAGTGGAGGAGGAAGCTGTACTCGTACTGCGGCTCGTTGTTCTCGACGAACGTCGACTCGCTCGTCTGACAGCTCGAGATGTTCGGTGTCGGCGACTTCGTGGCGGCCCACATCTCGTCGAACGGAACCGTCACGAATCCGCGCGCGTAGACGCGGATGAAGTCGTTGTCGCTGCTCTTCATCCGCAGCCCTTCGACGAACGGGCCGTCGGGCATCGCGGCGATCGGGTTGTCTTCGAATGGCTCGAGGCCGGGCGGGAATGGCGTCGAGACGTTGTCCTGGCACGCCGCGAGGACCACGCACGCCAGCACTAGGTACTTCACCCGGCCAGTGTAGCGCGTTATGCGCCGGGCGGCGTCGGAGCAGGCTTCGTACGGAACCGCGCGCGCGCGGCCGGCGCAATCTTGCGGTTGACGAGCACGACCGTCGCGACCGGCACGATGAGCGAGATCGCGAGCGGGCCGAACAGCATCGTGTCGCTGAAGCCCGTGAGGCCACGCAGGTGCTTGAGCGCCTGGATGAGCGGCCAGTTGATGTAGAGCGTCGTAGCCGTACCCACGACGCCGAACACCGTAGCGACGATACGGCTCTGCGGGCTCATGCGCACGAGCTCGTAGCCGGCCCAGCCCTGGAGAACCGTGAGGCCGACGCTGAACCAGATCGAGCGGGGGCCGCCGCCGCCGCCGAACGCCATGAACGCGGCGAGCCTGCCCTCGCCGGCCGCCTCGCCGACGATGAACTGCAGCATCAAGATCGACGCGCTGTACATCGCGAGCGCGACGAGCAGCCAGCCGAGGCTCGTCAGGCCCGCATCGGGCGCACGGCGATGGAGATGAGCCTGGTCGCCTGCGAGCAGGTCGGCGAACTGACGATCGCTGAAGAAACGACGAACGATCAGCGGCCACGACATGAGCATCCAGCCGAGCGCGCAGACGATCACGATGCCGCCGATGCCCTCGGGGGTCGTCATGAAGAACAGCAGCAGCGCGCCGCAGCCACAGAACGAGCTGATGACGCCGAAGTTCGCGTAGCGGTTCACGAGCTCGACCGAGCGATCGAGGCTCGTCTCGCGCAGGCCCGCGAGGCCGGCCTGGACGTGGAGGATCGAGCGCACGACGAGCATGCCGAGCGACAGTGCGACCAGCACGCCGGGCCCCCTCGTCATGACGCTGCCCGGCAGATCGAGCAGGAACAGCAGCAGCGCGCCCATCGCGGCCACGCCGCACAGGCCGAGGATCGTCATCAGGATCGATGCGCCTTCGAAGCCCTTGTCCTCGGTCAGCGGGATGTCCTTCGCGAACCGCTTGAAGCGCGGCAGTGCGAGCATGATCGCGAGGAACGTCGGCCACACCGCGAGGCTCGCGGCGACGCCGAGACCGAACTTGGTCGGCACGTGCATCTTGCCGACAAGCAGCGCGAATACGACCAGGGTGTGGATGAACGCCACGATCACGTAGCGACGCACGCCGTGGAGGCGATTGTTCGCGCCGTCCTCGGTCAGGCCCTGCGGGCTCCCGTAGAGCAGCACGGTGCCGGCCGCGCGGTGGAACAGCGAACGCGCGACGCACGCACCGAACAGGAGCAGCATCCACAGCATCTCGCCGTTGCCGCGCATCGCGAACAGCGTCGAGATCGCCATCATCGCGACCGTCGCCGCGAACAGACTGCCCGCGAGCTGCATGAGCATGCCGAGGCTCGACAGTCCCTGGTCCGCCGGCACACCCGCGTCGACGAGGTCGACGACGCCTTCCTGCTTCTGCTCTGACATCCGCAATCTCCCGGTAGGATCGGTCCGACCGGTAGATATCACGGGCGATTCACTCGTTCACGAAGGATTTGCGAGGCGGTGCCGACGGAGCCGATCGGCAAGCAGCGGCAGGCGATCCTGGCCCCACGCGACGAAGTCGCCGCAGCGGAACGACGGCACGCCCCACAGCCCGATCACCGCGAGATCCAGGGCGTTGCCGTTGGCCCACTTGGCACCTTCGGGGTGACCGAGCGCGTCCTTGGCCTCGGCCCAGGGAAGGTCGGCGCGCTCGACCACGTAGCGCAGGTCGACGTACTCGCTCATGTCGCGCGCCTCGCTCCAGATGCCGCGCATGATCGACTTCGAGAGCTCGAGCAGCGCGCCACGCTGCGACGCCCAGTGCGCGAGCGCGATGCAGTTGTCGACGCCCGCCCCGATCGGGTCGCAGATCTCGCCGAACGGGATGTGCTGGCGATCGGCCTCGCGCTTCGCATCGCGTGCGATGTAGAGGCGCTTGACGTTCGGCAGCGGCACGCCGCGCGTCACCATCGGCAGCACCGGGCGCAGCACGAGCGGCACGTCGTACGGCGCGAGGATCTGATCGATCTGCTCGAGCGCGATGTACGAGTACGGCGAGCGGAACGAGAACCACATCTCGCACGACAGCGGCTTGTCGGACAGTGCGAGCGCACCGCGATCGGCCTCGGCGCGCGGCGCGACGACGTTCGCGAGCTGGCGGCCGGTGTCCTGCGCGAGCGCCTCCTCGAGGTGCGAGAGCCGATCGATGCCCCAGTACCACTCGCCGCCATACGCGATCATCGCGCCCTGGTAGTGACCGGCCTTGCGCAGCTCCTCGTAGTTCGCGTTGAGGATCGGCGCGATCGAGCCCGACGACTCGGTGCCCCACGTGCCGAGCAGCTTCGCGAGCGCCTTGCGGTCGTTGCTCCACATCGCCTGCGAGAGCTCGAGCGCCGCGCGCAGCTGCTCGGCGGCGGGCCGCTCGCGGATGAGCGCGGAGCTCACCTCGCGCAGCGCGGTGGGATCGGGTTCCTTCTTACCGGGGAAGTCGATGTCCCAGTACTCGGCGAGCAGCTGAGCGTCGCGGACCGCGTGCTTCGCGCGCAGCGCGGGCTGCGCGTTGACGTCGGAGGCCGGCGGGGTCACGACGTGCACCGCGAGGTCGACGCCGTAGGCGCGGGCGAGCCGGTCGGCGGCCTGGGCCGCGAGATAGCTCCACGGGTCGGCGATGTCGAAGTAGAGATCGAGACGCGTCGGAGATTTGTCGAGGGTGCGACGGAGCTTGGCGACGGCTTTGCGCGCGGCATCGCCGGGCTGACCGAGCCAGGCGGCGACCGCTTTTCCCTTGAGACGCTTGGCGATGATCATGGGGCGGGGCACATTACACCACCCCGTGTCCGGCACCGACGAGAGAGACGATCTAGTCGATCAGGTAGAGCAGGCGATCGAGCTGCTCGAGAAGCTCGCCACCGAGCTACCCAAGCTCGCCGAGCTCGACGAGGGCTTGCGGATCCGGCTCGTTACGGCCGCCGGTCAGCTGTCGCGTCCCGACCGGTACAGCCGAAAGGCGCTCGGCAAGGCGCTGCTGCGTGCGCGCGTGAAGGCCAAGCGCGAGGCCGATCGCGCGATCCTCGATCAGACCGGGATCCGCGTGCTGCGCCGCGAGCCGGTGTTCCGCACGCCGCTGCCGAAGCCGGACTGGACCGCGCTCGACGCGCCGCTGCGCGACGAAGAAGGCGACGACGCGTGGGCTGCTGCCGAGGCGCGCCGCGAGGGCGCCGAAGGTGCGGAGGAGCGCGAGTCCGAGACCGCCAAAGCTCGCGTTCAGAACGCGCGCATGTGCTACGTGTGCAAGCGCGAGTTCCACGAGCTGCACTTCTTCTACGATCAGATGTGCCCGCCGTGCGCGGAGCTCAACTACGCCAAGCGCGAGCAGACGGCGGACCTGCGGGGGCGCGTCGTGCTCGTCACCGGCGCGCGCGTGAAGATCGGCTACCAGGCCGCGATCATGCTGCTGCGTGCCGGCGCCGAGGTGATCGTCGCGACGCGGTTCCCGAGCGATGCCGCGCGCCGGTTCGGCCGCGAGGCCGACGCGAGCGACTGGATGCGCCGCCTGCACGTCTACGGCATCGATCTGCGGCACACGCCGAGCGTCGAGCTGTTCGCGCGCCACGTGCTCGAGACGCAGTCGCGGCTCGACGGTCTCATCAACAACGCGTGCCAGACCGTGCGGCGCCCGGCCGGTTGGTACGATCACGTCGTCAAGGACGAGGGCCAGGCGCCGGCGAGCGCGTTCGAGCGCGCGGTGCTGCAGCGCAACTACGCGCTGCTCGGCGGCGAGCTCGAGCAGAAGCAGCTCGCGGCAGGCCAGGAGATCCAGGCGGCAGGTCTGTGGAAGAGCGCGGTGCTCTCGCAGGTGCCGCTGCTCGCCGAGGATCTCGAGCGCGGTAACCACCTCTATCCGCAGGGCCGGCTCGATCAGGATCTCCAGCAGGTCGACATGCGCGACTTCAATACGTGGCGCATGACGCTCGCCGAGGTGCCGACCGCCGAGCTGCTCGAGGTCCAGCTCGTCAACGCGGTCGCGCCGTTCGTGCTGAACGCGCGGCTGCGCCCGCTGCTCGCGGCGGTGCCGACGCGCGACTCGCACGTCGTCAACGTGTCGGCGATGGAGGGCCAGTTCTATCGCCGGTGGAAGACCGACAAGCACCCGCACACGAACATGGCGAAGGCGGCGCTCAACATGATGACGCGCACGTCGGCCGCCGATTACGTGAAGGACGGGATCCACATGAACAGCGTGGACACCGGCTGGGTCACTGACGAGGATCCGCAGCATCACGCCGCGCGGAAGCAAGAGGTGCACGGGTTTCATCCGCCGCTCGACATCGTCGACGGTGCGGCGCGCATCGTCGATCCGATCTTCGACGGCGTTAACACCGGCTCACATCTCTGGGGCTTGTTTCTGAAGGACTACAAACCGGCGCCGTGGTGATGCATGCTGCCCGCCGATCGGGGGGCTGCATGCCTTATGTGATGGTCGATATCGAAGCCGATGGGCCGATTCCTGGTGACTATTCGATGATCGCGATCGGCGCGATCGTCGTCGAGCCGTCGTTGCATCGCGAGTTCGCTGCGCACCTGCGGCCGATCTCCGACAAGTGGATTCCGGACGCGCTCGCGGTCAGCGGCTTCACGCGCGAGCAGACGATGGAGTTCGCCGATCCGAAGCACGCGATGGAGACGTTCGCGCAGTGGCTCGCGCAGCTGAAGAGCCAGCCGGTGTTCGTGTCCGACAACAATGGCTTCGACTGGCAGTTCGTGTGCTGGTACTTCCACCACTTCACGGGCAAGAACCCGTTCGGGTTCTCGTCGCAGAACCTCGGCTCGCTCTACAAGGGTCTCGTGAAGGACATGCGCGCGTCGTTCAAGCACCTGCGCAAGACGAAGCACACGCACGATCCTGTCGACGATGCGCGCGGCAACGCCGAGGCGATGCTGCACATGATCGAAGAGCTCGGGCTCAAGCCATCGCCCGGTCTCGTCGGCTAATCGCTACGTCGTTCTGCGCGCAACCCGCTAACGACGGCGACGCAGGAACGGAAGTCGGCGTGTGAACGCGCCGGCTTCTTGGACTCCCGCGATCGACATCGTGCCGAGGTAGACGGCGCCGAACGTCGCGATCGCGGCGAGCGAGACTACCAACGTCCTCGGATAGAGCGAGGTCGCGAGGTGCGCGACGCCGAAGCCGGCCGCGCCCGCAAGAATCGCCGCGGCGAGCGCGCCCATGCCGAGCTTTCCGGGCACCGGCACCGCGCCGATGCGCCTGGTGAGCCAGTGCTTGAGCAACAGGAACTCGACCCACGCGGCGAGGCCGGCGCTCGCGGTCAGGCCGAACGCGCCCCACGTCGTCGAGTAGCCGAACGCGTGGCGCAGCGGCAGCGCGAGCAGGTAGCCGGCGACGCCGGTGATCGTGAAGCGGATGAGCGACGCGTAGAACGGAGTTCGCGTATCCGAGAGCGCGTAGAACGCCGAGCTCAGCAGGCGGCCTTGCGTCCCCGACACGAGACCGATCGACGATCCGCAGAGGATGAGCCACACCACCTCCGTCTCGTCTGGACCGAACTTGCCGCTCTGGAACAAGAGCGCGACGATCGGTCCGCCGATCGCGACGAACGCGACGGCCGATGGCACGACGAGGAACACGACGCGACGGAGCCCGCTCGCGAGCCGCCTTCGCAGATGCTCGGCGCGCTCGTTCGCATCGCCGGTCGCGCTGGACATCTCCGGGAGCTCGGCCGCCGAGATCGCCGTGCCGAACAGGCTGACCGGCAACGTGTAGAGCGTCTGCACGTAGCCCATCGCGGCGACCATGGCTTCACCGAGGTAGCTCGACAGGATCGTGTCGATGTAGCTCGATACCTGCGCCGAGCCGCGCCCGAGCAGCACGGGCAGGAACGCGTGCAGCGTCGTCCGTACGCCCGGATCGCGGACCTCGAGCGACGGGCGCGCCGAGCCGAGCAGCGCGAGCACCGTCGGCAGCTGGATCAGGAACTGTGCGCCCGAGCCGATCACCGCGCCCCACGCCAGCCAGATCGCGATGTCATCGTCGTGACCGGCGAGCCTGCGCCCGGCGACGATCGCGGCCGCGATGATCGCGACGTTCCACAGCACCGGCGCGGCGTAGCTGAGGAAGAACTTGCGGTGGCTGTTGAGCACGCCGAGACACCACGCGCTCATCACGAGCACCGCCGTGCCCGGGAACAGGATGCGAACGAGCGAGACCGTCAGCTCGCGCGACTTGAACCCCGGCGCGATGATGGCGGCGAGCGGCTCGGCCGCGAGCACCCCGAGCAGTGCAAGCAGCGATGCGACGAGCGCGAGCAGCGTGCCGACCGTCCGGGCGACGCGCGACGCCTCCTCGTGCTTGCCCTCGGCCATGAGCCGCACGTACACGGGGATGAACGACGCCGACAGCACGCCCTCGCCGAGCAGGTTCTGCAGGAGGTTCGGGATCCGCAGCGCAGCGTTGTACGCACCGGCCGCGGCTTCGAGGCCGAGGTAATGCGCGACCGCGCGCCCGCGCACGAGGCCCGCGATGCGCGATAGCAGGATGCCTGCGCCAACGGCCAGCGCGCCGCCGAGGCGGCGCCGAGGACGTGGAACTTCAGGCATCGGCCGATTCTCGTCGGCGACCCGCATGGCGGCAAGTAACCGAACGCCGCCAGATGTGTGGTTTATTGCCCGGCGAAGCGAAGAGGTATCCTGACGTCATGTTCTCGCCGACGCGACCCGATCCGGTACGCCTCGCGCGGCTGCCCTTCGGCGACGCGTGGCTGGCGGTGGCGCCGCCGACTGCCGACGTCATGGACGTCCGAACGCGGCTCGCGATGTACCGGCTGCTCGTCGAGCGAGCCGGCGGCGAGATCTGCGGCGCCCACGACGAGCTCAACCCCTTCTGGGGCTATGCATCTCAGCTCGCCTGGCAGCACCGCAGCGGCCGGCTCGGCTCGCCCGACTCGTTCGCGATCGAGGCCGAGAGCTGGTGGGGCTGCTGCAACTACGCGCTGAGCGTCGTGCCGTACGTCGCGGCGATGCACGCCGACCTGGTGCCGAGGCTCCCGATCACCGTGCCGCCGCGGTATGCGACCGTGTTGCCTCTCTGGCAAGACGCGCTGCGCGCGATGCGTGCCGGCAGCGATCTCGATGCGATCCGGCTCTCGGTCTGGCGTGCGCACCAGATCAGCATCACGCACGCGGTCGAGATGCACGAGCGCGAGTGCGCGCGGCTGCCAGCGCCCGAGCAGCGCTTCGCGCGCGGCTGGACGAGGATGGTCGACCTGTTCGCGGCCGCGGGAATTCGCACCGACCTCGACAAGATCGTCGAGAGCGGCGGCGGCGCGCTGCCATCCGCGCTCCTCGAAGGCGAGAACGTCAAGGACATGCCTCGTCACGAGCGCAGCAGTGCGCGCAGGGTGACCGCGCTCGGCGATCGGCCGGCGTGGCGCTGGCGGCTCGAGCTCGCAACGTGGCGCCGGATCATGCGGAGCCGCGAGGCGCGTGCGGATAGCGAGCGCCTGCTCGCGGCGCTGCTCGGCGCCGGTCCCGACGTGTGGCCGACGCGCCGGCGCGCGCTGCGCTTCCTACTGCAGCCGTAGCGTCACCGTCAGCGGCTTGCCGCGGCGCGTACCGGCGAGCTCGACCGTGGTCATCGTGTCGAGCTGCGCGACCAGGCCGAGCAGCGTGTTCGCGTTCTCGATCTTGATGTTGTTGATCGCCTCGATCATGTCGCTGTTCTGGAGGCCGATCTTGCTCGCGGCACCATCGCCGCGCACCGCGAACATGCGCAGCCCGGAGAGCTTGCCGTCCTTGCCGGTGATCGGCGAGATGCGTGCGCCGGCGAGCTTGACGTTGCCGCTGACGAGCTCGCGGACGATCGATCGATCGACCTCGAACGTCGCGTCGTCGATCTTCTTGATGCGCCCGTTGAACGGGTCAGCGGCGGCCGCAGGAGTCGGTGTTGCCGCACCGTCGTCACTACGACCGCCGCTCGATTTCTCCAGTAGGGATAGCGTGCCGACCCGGCCCTGGCCATCCGTGACATCGATCGAGACGTAACTGATCCGCGCGACCGTCCCGATACCCGGGATCGTCTCGCCAAGTCCCCAGCTCCCTTGGACATCCGACGTACGTACGTGGACGGTCGCGACCGGCTCCTTGCCGATCGAGGTCGCGATCAGCTGCGCATCCGGAACAAACGAGTCCGTCGGACCTGGCGTGAGCCCGGGCTCGGGCGTGCACGTCGAGCAGAACATGTTCCGCGCGACGAGCGCCTCCGGGTCGAGCTTCTCGCGTGGGGCCGGGGCAGGAGCGACGATCTCGCGAGGAGCGGTGCGAGTGGGGATCTCGTCAATTTCTGCCTCGGTCAGCGACGCGACCGTGCGAGCGGCAAACACCGCGCACACCGCCACCGTCACCACGACGAGGGGCCAGGTCCGACGGACGAGACCGACGAAGACAAGATGAAGCGCACGGTTGAGCATCGTCGGTCTCGCTGGAACGCATCATCAAGGCACGTGCCAGCGCGCAACGCCGCGGATCCTCGACTGCCCTGGCAGGCGTCGTGTCACGCGAGTCGCCCGCGCGGCGTGAAGCGGTGCCAAAGCGGCAATCACGCCGCGTGCGGGGTCGGCGAGACGTCGAAGAACACGTCGCGGATCTGGGGGAACGTTCGCCGCAGATCCGCGATGAGGTCGGTCGAGCCCTGGCGGACCATCGCGACGTCGGCGAAGGTCGGGACGTCGATGCGCAGGAACACGAGGATCGACTCTGGCCCGAGCTGCAGCGTTCGCAGGTCCTCGAGCTTGCCGACCTCGCCGTGCCGCTCGATCACGCGCCGGATCTTGTCGACGAGGACGGTACGTGCCGACTCGCCGATGATCAGGCCGCGGCACTCGTAGCCGAGCAGCAGCGCCTCGCCCATCAGGACGAGGCCGATCAGCATCGAGGCAACGCCATCGATGACCGACGACTCGAAGAGGTGCCCGAGCGTGACGCCGACCGCGGCGATCGCGAGGCCGATCAGCGCGGCGCCGTCCTCGAGCACCGTCAGGAACATCGCCGGGTCCTTGCTCTTACGCACGGCGTCGAGCATCGAGCCCGTGAACTCGCGCTCGCGGCGATAGGCGCGAAACTCGCGAAGCCCGACGTAGAGCGACGCGCCCTCGAATACCGCCGCGGCGCCGAGCACGAGGTAGTTCGGCCACAGCTTCGTCAGCGGCGTTGGATGCGTGATCGCGTGGATGCCTTCGTAGATCGACATGCCGCCGCCGCCGCCGAACACGACCATCGCGACGACGAGGCTCCAGAAGTAGAGCTCCATGCCGTGACCGAACGGGTGGTCGCGATCCGGACCGCGCTTGCTGCGGCGGCCGCCGTAGATCATGAGGCCGGAGTTGCCGCTGTCGACGAGCGAGTGAATTCCCTCGGCGATCATGACGCTGCTGCCGGTGAGCCCGCCGACGACGAACTTGGTCACGGCGATCGCGACGTTCGCGGCGAGTGCGCCGAGCAGGGCCTTGGTCGACGAGGCCATATCTCGTCGAGATGCAGTCGACGTACCCATGACTCCACCGCGCGAACCTACGTAACGTGCGCGGCACGCACGGTGCACGACGCCTACGAGAATGACCGACGAGGGTCAGGGCGCTCCCGCACCTCGCCGGCGCCGCCGGCGCTGGTTCGTGCTGCTCGCGATCCTCGTTGTCCTGATCGCGGTGTTCTGGATCCGGCGCGCCACCAGACCGGCCAAACCGAAGCCGCCACCGCCCGTCGTCACCGTGATCCCGGCGCGCGCCGAGCGTACGGACCTGCCCGTTTACCTCGACACGATCGGGACGGTGACCTCGCTCACCACCGTCGCGATCGCGAGCCAGGTCAACGGGATCGTCGAGGCGGTGCGCTACACGGAAGGCCAGCTCGTCGAGCGTGGCACCCCGCTCGTCGACATCGATCCGCGGCCGTTCGCCGCCGCGCTCAAGCAGGCCGAGGGCACGCTGCACCGCGACCTCCAGCTGCTCGCGCAGGCACGCATGGATCTCGCGCGCTATCGCGAAGCCTGGGCCCACAACGCGATCGCGAAGCAGATCTACGACGATCAGGTGCACGTCGTCCGTCAGGCCGAGGGCACGGTGCTCGCGGATCGCGGCGTCGTCGAGCAGGCGCGGATCAACCTGCGCTACGCCTCGATCACGTCGCCGATCCGTGGTCGCGTCGGCCTCAGGCTCGTCGATCCGGGGAACCTCGTCACCGCGCAGAGCACGTCGCCGCTCGTCGTCATCACGCAGATGGACCCGATCAGCGTCGTGTTCCCGATCTCGGAGGACGACCTCGGCCAGCTGCGCGAGCTGCCGGGGCATGGCGAGGGCATCCAGGTGACGGCGTTCGATCGGGCGCGGACGCGCGTGCTCGCGACCGGCGCGCTACGGACGATCGATAACCAGATCGACACGACGACCGGCACGGTTCGCGCCCGCGCCATCTTCGCCAACCAGGACGGCGCGCTGTTTCCGAACCAGTTCGTGAACACGCGCATCCTCGTGCGGACGCTCCAGGGCGTGGTCACGGTGCCGTCGTCGACGATCCAGCGCGACGGCCAGAAGGCGTTCGTGTACGCGGTCGAAGGCGGGCGCGCCCACGTCGTTCCGGTGACCGTCGGTGCGAGCGATGGCGAGCGCACGCAGGTGCAGGGGCTCACGGCCGGCACGCGCGTCGCGAACAGCAGCTTCGAGAAGCTGCGCGAGGGCGCCCTCGTCCAGCTCGGTGACCAGACACGGCAGGCGCGCCCACCGACGGGAGGCCCGCGATGAATCCGTCGCGCCTGTTCATCCTGCGTCCGGTCGCGACGTCGCTGCTCATGGCGGCGATCGTGCTCGGCGGCCTCGTCGCGTACACGCAGCTGCCCGTCGCGGCGCTGCCGCAGGTCGACTATCCGACGATCCAGGTCGTGACGTTCTATCCGGGCGCGAGCTCGGAGGTGACGTCGACGACGGTCACCGCGCCGCTCGAGCGGCAGTTCGGCCAGATCCCGGGCCTCCGGCAGATGACCTCGACGAGCGGCACCGGTGTCTCGGTGATCGTCCTCCAGTTCGCGCTCGACCGGAGCATCGATGCCGCGCAGCAGGACGTGCAGGCGGCGATCACCGCGGTCAACCGGCTGCTGCCACCGGACCTGCCGATGCCGCCGATCTACACGAAGACGAACCCGGCGGATCCGCCGGTGATGACGCTCGCGGTGACGTCACGGTCGATTCCGCTGTCGAAGGTGCAGGACATGGTCGACACGCGCGTCGTGCCAAAGCTGTCGCAGCTGAGCGGCGTCGGCCTGGTGCGAATCAGCGGCGGTCAGAAGCCGGCGGTCCGGATCCAGACGAACCCGCTCGCGCTGTCGTCGTATGGCATCGATCTCGAGTCGCTGCGCATCGCGGTCGTGCAGTCGAGCATCAACGCGGCGAAGGGCAGCCTCGACGGGCCGAACCAGAGCGTCCAGATCGACGCCAACGACCAGCTGAGCACGAGCGCCGAGTTCAAGGACGTCGTCGTCGCGTTTCGCAGCGGCGCGCCGGTCGTGCTGTCGAAGGTCGCGAACGTGATCGACGGCGTCGAGGACACGCGGCTTGCCGCGTGGATGAACGAGCAGCCCGCGGTGGTCGTCAACGTGCAGCGCCAGCCCGGCGCGAACACGATCACCGTCGTCGAGAGCATTCGTGCGCTGTTGCCGCGTCTGCGCGAGACGCTGCCCGCCGACGTCCAGATCACGGTGCTCACGGACCTGACGACGAGCATCCGGGCCTCGGTGCACGAGGTGGAGATCGATCTCCTGATCGCGCTCGTGCTCGTCGTGCTCGTGATCTTCGTGTTCCTGCGCAGCCTGCGCGCGACGGTGATCCCGAGCGTCGCGGTGCCGGTGTCGATCGTCGGCACGTTCGCGGCGATGTACGCGCTCGGCTACAGCCTCGACAACCTGTCGCTGATGGCGCTGACGATCGCGATCGGCTTCGTCGTCGACGACGCGATCGTGATGATCGAGAACATCTCGCGGTTCGTCGAGGGCGGTGAGAGCCCGCTCGATGCCGCGCTCAAAGGCGCCGCGCAGATCGGGTTCACGATCGTGTCGCTGACCGTGTCGCTGATCGCCGTCTTGATCCCGCTTCTGTTCATGGGCGACATCGTCGGTCGGCTGTTTCGCGAGTTCGCGGTGACGCTCGCGGTCACGATCGTGATCTCGGCGGTCGTATCGCTGACGCTGACCCCGATGATGTCTGCGCGCCTGCTCAGCCGCCACGAGGAGGAGAAGCAGGGCCGGATGTACCGGTGGTCGGAGCGCGCGTTCGACAGGGTGATCGGGTTCTACGGCCGCACGCTGGCGGTCGTGCTGCGTCACCAGGTGCTGACGTTCATCGTGTTCGTCGCGACGCTCGTCCTGACGGTCGTCCTCTACGTCGTCATCCCGAAGGGCTTCTTCCCGGTGCAGGACACCGGCGTCATCCAGGGCATCTCGCAGGCGCCGGAGGCAACGTCGTTCGCCCGGATGGCCGAGCTACAGCAGCAGCTCGCGCGCGTGATCCTGCGCGATCCGGCGGTCGCGAGCCTGTCGTCGTTCATCGGCGTCGACGGCACGAACACGA
The DNA here is from genome assembly GCA_013368795.1 of Kofleriaceae bacterium. GTDB lineage: Bacteria > Myxococcota_A > Polyangia > Haliangiales > Haliangiaceae > JABFXX01. The sequence continues at coordinate 12,864 of JABFXX010000293.1, read as the reverse complement.
GCCTCAACACCGGACGGTTCTCGATCAACCTGCGGCCGGTCGGCGATCGCGACAGCGCGCGCGAGGTCGTGCATCGCCTGCGCGAGGTCGTCGCGCGCGAGGTCGATGGCATCGAGCTGTCGATGCAGCCGGTGCAGAACATCACGGTCCAAGATCGTCCGACCCGCACGCTGTATCAGTACACGCTCGAGGATCCCGACACCGATACGCTCGCCCATGCGACGCGGAAGGTGCTCGACGCGTTCTCGCGGATCCCCGAGCTCGAGGACATCGGCACCGATCAGCAGCCGAACGGGCTCGCGTTCCATGTCGCGATCGACCGGACGAGCGCATCGCGCGTCGGCATCACCGCGTCGACGATCGATAACGTGCTGTACGACGCGTTCGGCCAGCGCCAGATCGATAACCTCTACACCCAGTCGAACCAGTACCACCTGATCCTCGAGGCCACGCCGGGGCTCCAGCTCCCCGATATCTACCTCCAGGGCTCGGGGCCGGCGCAAGCCTCGACCGTCGCCGCGGCCGCGCAGGCCGGTGCGAACCCATCGGCGCAGACGATCGCGAGCGCGTCGACGTCGCCGGTCCTGTTCACGCCAACCCCGTCGAGCACGACGCTCGCGCCGATCACGAACGTGCTCGCCGGCTCGACCGCGTCGCTCCCTCCGCCGGCGACCTCACAGCTCGCGGCGGCGGTCCCCCTCGTGTCGATCGCGAAGATCTCGACGCGAACGCACCCGCTCGTGATCACGCACCAGGGCCAGTTCCCCGCGGTCACGATCTCGTTCGACCTCGCGCCCGGGGTCTCGCTCAGCAAGGCGATCTCGAAGATCGAGAGCGCGGTCGCGATTCTCGACCTGCCGGCGAGCACGCAGGCGGGCTTCCAGGGCACCGCCGCGGCGTTCGAGTCGTCGCTGTCGAACGAACCGCTGCTGCTGCTCGCCGCGCTGATCACGGTCTACATCGTGCTCGGCGTCCTCTACGAGAGCTTCATCCATCCGCTGACGATTCTCTCGACGCTGCCGTCGGCCGGTGTCGGCGCGCTGCTCGCGCTGATGCTGTTCGGCGAGGGCCTCGATGTCGTCTCGATCATCGGCATCATCCTGTTGATCGGCATCGTCAAGAAGAACGGCATCCTGATGGTCGACTTCGCGCTCGAGGCGGAGCGCGTCCACGGCAAGCCGGCGCTCGAGGCGATCCACGAGGCGGCGCAGCTGCGGTTCCGGCCGATCCTGATGACGACGCTCGCCGCGCTGCTCGGCGGCCTGCCGCTCGCGATCAGCACGGGCTTTGGCCAGGAGCTCCGCCGGCCGCTCGGCATCGCGATGGTCGGCGGTCTGCTCGTCAGCCAGATCCTCACGCTCTACACGACGCCGGTGATCTACGTGATGTTCGATCGGATCCGGAGAAGGCGAGGCGGACCGGGATGAACATCTCCGCGCCGTTCATCCGCCGGCCCGTCGGCACGACGCTGCTCCTGATCGCGCTGGTGCTCGCGGGGGCGGTCGCCTATCACGTCCTGCCGGTCTCGCCGCTGCCGCAGGTCGACTTCCCGACGATCAGCGTCAGCGCGCAGCTGCCCGGCGCGAGCGCCGAGATCATGGCCGCGACGGTCGCGACGCCGCTCGAGCGGCAGCTCGGCCGGATCGCCGGCCTCGACGAGATGACGTCATCGAGCTCGCTCGGCTCGACGGTGATCACGCTCCAGTTCGATCTCGATCGCAGCATCGACGGTGCGGCCCGCGACGTCCAGGCCGCGATCCAGGCGGCGCAGGCGCTGTTGCCGACGGACCTGCCGTCCGATCCGCAGTACCGCAAGGTGAACCCCGCGGATGCGCCGATCATGGTGCTCGCGCTGACGTCGAGCACGTTCTCGACGCCGCAGCTCTACGACTTCGCGTCGACGATCATGGCGCAGCGGATCTCGCAGATCGAGGGCGTCGGGCAGGTCACCGTCGGCGGCTCGTCGTCGCCCGCCGTCCGGGTCGAGGTCGATCCGCTGAAGCTCGCGACCTACGGGCTCGCGATGACCGATCTGCGCGCGGTGATCCAGCGCCAGAACTCGAGCGTCGCGCGCGGCCAGGTCGAGCACGGCCCGGTGCTCGCCGACATCCTCACGAATGGCCAGCTCGACCGTGCGGAGGACTACCGCAGCCTCGCGGTCGCGTTCCTCGGCGGCCGCGTGCTCCGGCTCGGCGATGTCGCCGAGGTGACCGAGAGCCAGCAGAACACCCGCACGGCCGGTTACACGGACGGCAAGCCGTCGGTCGCGCTGATCATCTTCCGCGCGCCGGGCGCGAACATCATCCTCACCGTCGACCGGGTGCGCGCCGCGCTGCCGCAGCTCGCGGCATCGATCCCGTCCGACGTCGACATGACGATCGTGCTCGATCGCACGCAGACGATCCGCGCCTCGGTCCGCGACGTCGAGATCACGCTCGTCGTCTCGATCGTGCTGGTCGTGCTCGTCGTGTTCGCGTTCCTGCTCGACCTGCGCGCGACGTTCATCCCCGCGGTCGCGGTGCCGGCCTCGCTGATCGGCACCGTCGCCGTCATGTACCTGTTCGGCTACAGCATCGACAACCTGTCGCTGATGGCGATCACCGTCGCGACCGGCTTCGTGATCGACGACGCGATCGTCGTGATGGAGGACATCACGAGACATCTCGAGGAAGGCATCCCGCCGCGCGAGGCGGCGCTGATCGGCTCGCGCGAGATCGGGTTCACCGTCGTGTCGATCAGCCTGTCGCTCATCGTCGTGTTCACGCCGATCCGCGCGATGGGAGGCATCGTCGGGCGACTGCTCCGCGAGTTCGGCATGACGCTGTCGATCGCGATCGTGATCTCGATGCTGCTGTCGCTGACGGTGACGCCGATGATGTGCGCGCGCATCCTGCGCCAGCGCGGCGAGCCGAAGGGGCTCCGCGCCGCCGGCGATCGCGTGTTCGACCGCGTGCTCGCCCGCTATCGCACGACGCTCGTGTGGGCGCTGCGCCATCGCACGATCGTCCTGCTCGCGCTCCTCGCGACGTTCGTGCTCAACGTCGTGCTCGTGCTCCACGTGCCGAAGGGCTTCTTCCCGGTGCAGGACACCGGTGTCGTGTTCGGCGCGCTGCGCGGACCGCAGGATGCGTCGTTCGAGACGATGGACCGCTCGACGAAGGCGATTGTCGACGTGATCTCGCGCGATCCGGCCGTCGCGCATGTCGCGGCGTTCACCGGCGTCGGCGCGACGAACACCGGCAACATCTTCCTCGCGCTGAAGCCACTCGACGAGCGAGGCGTGAGCGCGGCCGACGTGATCGGCCGGCTGCGAGGCCCGCTCGCGCAGCTGCCGGTCGCGTCGGTGTATCTGCAGCCCTCGCAGGACGTGCGCGTAGGCGGCCGCATGGGCTTCGCGCAGTACCAGTACACGCTGCAGGCCGACAGCCTCGCCGAGCTCACGACCTGGGGGCCGCGCCTGCTCGCGGGGATGCGCCAGCTGCCCGGGCTCCTCGACGTGTCATCGGATCAGCAGAACGGCGGGCTGCAGAGCTACCTGTCGATCGATCGCGCGGCCGCGGCGCGCGTCGGCCTGACGGTCGAGGAGATCGACTCGAACCTCGCGAGCGCGTTCGGCCAGTCGCTCGCGTCGGTCATCTACGGCGAGCGCAACCAGTACTACGTCGTGCTCGAGGCGGCGCCGGACTTCACGCAGCGGCCGACCGACGTCGACAAGATCTACTTCCAGTCGAACGGGCAGCCGACGCCGATCTCGACGTTCGCGTCGTGGAAGCTCGGCACGACGCCGCTGCAGGTCAGTCACACCGGGTTGTTCCCGTCGGTGACCGTCTCGTTCAACCTCGCGCCGGGGCTCGCGGTCGGCGATGCGACCGAGCGCGTCGAGGCGATGCAGGCGCGGCTCGGCATGCCGGCGACGATCCGCGGCGCGTTCTCGGGCACGCTCGAGGCGTTCAAGGAGTCGCTCGCGAGCGAGCCGCTGCTCGTGCTCACCGCGCTGCTCGCGGTCTACCTCGTGCTCGGGATCCTCTACGAGAGCCTGATCCATCCGCTGACGATCCTGTCGACGCTGCCCTCGGCGAGCGTCGGCGCGATGCTCGCGCTGCTCGTGTTCGGCGCCGAGCTCGACGTCGTCGCCGTGATCGGCATCGTGCTGCTCATCGGCATCGTCAAGAAGAACGCGATCATGATGATCGACTTCGCACTCGCCGCGGAGCGCGACCGAGGCATGACCCCGTACGCCGCGATCTTCGACGCGTGCATGCTCCGGTTCCGGCCGATCATGATGACGACGCTCGCGGCGCTGTTCGGCGCGCTGCCGCTGGCGTTCGGCACGGGGCTCGGCGCCGAGCTGCGCCGTCCACTCGGCATCACGATCATCGGCGGGCTCATCGTGAGCCAGCTGCTCACGCTCTACACGACGCCCGTCATCTACCTCTATCTCGATCGGTTTCGCCGGAGGAAGCGATGAAGCGGCTCCGCGTGCTCCTCGTTCTCGCGGGCTGCACCGTCGGCCCCGAGTATCACCGGCCGCCCGCGCCGGTTCCCTCCGCGTACAAGGACTGGAAGGTCGCGACGCCGGCTGATGCGATTCCGCGCGGTCGCTGGTGGACGATGTTCCGCGATCCAGAGCTCGACGGGCTCGTGGTCCGGCTGAACGTCAACAACCAGACCATCGCACAGGCGGTCGAGGACTATGTCGCGGCGGCCTCGCAGATCCGCGCCGCGCGCAGCGCGCTGTTTCCGACCGCCACGCTGTCGCCGTCGGCGTCGATCTCGCGCGGTGGCTTCGTGTCCCAGTCGTCGACGGGAACGACGGTGAGCACGCCGACCCCGGGCGTGTCGATGGCGACGGGCGGTGGGGGCGGCAGGCGCGTCGTCTACTCGCTCCCGGCCGATGTCTCGTGGGCGCCCGATCTGTTCGGCCGCGTGCGGAACACCGTGCACCAGAACCAGTACACCGCCCAGGCGCGGGCGGCAGATGTCGAGAATGTCCGCCTGCTCCAGCAGTCGACGCTCGCGCAGACGTTCTTCGAGCTGCGCGGTCAGGACTCGCTGATCGAGGTGCTGCAAGAGACCGTGAAGGCGAACGAGGAGATCGTGAACCTCACGCAGGCGAGCTATCGGCTTGGCATCAGCAACGAGGCCGAGGTGCTCCAGGCGCAGCTGACACTCCAGAACGCGCGCGTCCAGGCGACGAACGCCGGCGTCGCGCGCGCCCAGTTCGAGAACGCGATCGCCACGCTGATCGGCGCGCCCGCGAGCTCGTTCTCGCTGCCGCGTCGTCCCCTGCAGGCAAGCCCGCCCGCGATCCCGCACTCGACGCCGTCGCAGCTCCTCGAGCGCCGGCCCGATATCGCCGCCGCGGAGCGCGCGATGGCAGCGGCAAACGCGGCGATCGGCGTCGGCCAGGCCGCGTACTTCCCGGTGCTGACGCTGACCGGTAACGCGGGGTTTTCGAGCAACATGCTCTCGACGCTGCTGTCGTGGCCGAGCCGCGTATGGGCGCTCGGTGGAACGCTGGCCGAGACGATCTTCGACGGCGGCCTGCGCCGCGCGAACGTCGACATCGCCGTCGCGAACTATCGCTCGACGGTCGCCGCTTACCGCCAGACCGTGCTGACCGCATTCCAGCAGGTCGAGGATCAGCTCGCGGCGCTGGCGATCCTCGCCGTCGTGATCGAGGAGCAGCGCGTCGCCGTCGAGGTCGCCGAGAAGGGCTTCGAGGTCGAGCGCGCACGCTATGCGACGGGCCTCGATCCCTACGTGACGCTGATGACCCAGCAGACCTTGCTGCTCGCGGCGCGGCAGACGCTGATCACGCTCGAGGTCCAGCGGATGACCGCGTCGGTGCTGCTCGTCCAGGCGCTCGGCGGCGGTTGGAGCACGATCGACTTGCCGTCGCCCGCGGAGGTCACGACGGTGCGACCTGGCGGGCGATAGGCACCGTGAACCAGAACGTCGCGCCGTGCCCGAGCGTGCTCTCGACCCAGATGCGGCCGCCGTGGCCCTCGACGATGCCGCGCGAGATGTAGAGGCCGAGCCCGGCGCCTGCCTTGCGCTGCGCCGCGCCCGACACGTACGGATCGAACAGCTTCGGCAAGAGCTCGTCGGGAATCCCGGGGCCCGTGTCCGTGACCGAGAACCGCACTTCCCGCGCGCTCGCGACGCCGCCGATCGTGATCTGGTCGCCGGCGCGGCAGAACTTGAGCGCGTTGCCGAGGAGGTTCGCGAACACCTGGAGCAGGCGATCGCGGTCCGCGATGATCATCGCCTGGCCGAGCGCGACTCGCATCGCGAGCCCGATTCCCTTCTCGTCGGCGAGCTGCTGGTGGACCTCGAACGCCTCCCTCGCGATCGGCTCGGCGGCCTCGGGGCGCAGGTCGAGCTGGAGCCGGCCCGCACGGATGTTCGCGGTCGCGAGCAGGTCGTTGATCAGGTGATGCATCCGCCAGCCCGCGCGCGTGATCATCTCGAGCATCCGCCGCTTGCGCGGCTCGTCGCCGATCTCCGCGAGCAAGGTTCCCGTCGCGAGCTGGATCGTGGCGAGGGGGCTGCGCAGATCGTGCGAGACGACCGCCATCATCTCGTCTCGCGACCGCACGGCGATCCTCAGCTGCTCCTCCATCTGCTTGCGCTCGGTGATCTCCGTCGCGATTCCACCGATGAGCGGCGGCGGACCCGGGATCGGGAACTTGATCGAGAGGAACGTGCGCGGACCGGTCGGGGAGGGGATGACCTCCTCGACCTCGATCGCGTGCTTCTCGGCGATGACGATTCGATCGTGCTCCTCGTGCTCGCGCGCGACCTCGGATGGCAAGAGGTCGATGGATCGATGGCCGATGAGCTCACCGTGGGCGAGCCCGTAGGCCGAGGCGAGCCGGCGGTTCGCGACGATGACGTGTCCCGACGTGTCCTTGACCCAGATCGCCGCCGGCGCGTGATCGAGGATCGATTGCGTCCTCGCTTGTTCGATGCGCAATGCCTCCTCGGCGCGGGCCGACTCGGTGATGTCGACCACGATGCCGCCGACCCCGAAGATCGTCGACGTTGCTCGCACCGGGAAGTAGTTCAGCAGGTAGACCTTGTCGTCTGTCCGTGCCTCGATGTTGATCAGCGGCTCACCGGTGTCGAGCACGTGGCGGAGCAGGCCCTCCACGAAGGAGGCCTCCGGCGGCAGGATTTCGTGGATGGTCCGGCCGATGTGCTCGGCAACCGGAAGACCGTTGATCCGCGCGATCGCCTCGTTGACGCGCAGATACCGGAGGTCGCGGTCGAGGAACGCGATTCCCGTGTGCGACGCGGCGAGCAGAGACTCGAGCGTCGCGAGCTCGTGCGCACGCTCGTCGGCGAGCGCCTGTAGCCGCTTCTCCGATGCGACGAGCTCCTTGCGAAGCGTGTGATGCACGAGGCCCATCGTCGCGCGCGCGCCAAGCGAGTCGAAGTAGCGGCGGTCGGCCTCCGAGAGCTCGTCGTTTCGCCGCGATCCGATGTAAGCGACGCCGATCGCCCGGCCGTCGTGAACGAGCGGGATGCCGTAGAACGCGCGGACGCCCTTGCCGCGCAGCAGCGACTCTTCGACGAGCGGGCTCGCCGACGCCGAGTCGAGCGCGAGCGGCCGACAGGTGTCGGCGATGATGCCTGCGAAGCCCTCGCCCATCGCGAGCGAAGCGTTGCGGGCGAGCTCCTCGTCGAGTCCGACCGCGGCGCGCAGGACCATACGGTCGCCCTCGCGAAGCAGCATCGCGCCGAGCTCGGCGGCGGGCGTGGCATCGAGGAACACGCTGAGCAGCCGCTGCAAGAAGTCGACGACGTCGCTCGCCTGGAGCGACGCGGTCGAGATCCGGTCGATGCCGGTGAGCGTCCGCATGTGCACCTCCATGTAGCGCGCGACCGAGCTCGCGATCGCCCGATCGAGCGCGAGGTTCAGGTCGCGCACCGACCCGAGGGATGCGCCCTCGACGCGGCGCTCCCACACGGCCAGCATCGCACCGCGCAGCAGCGATAGCTCGTTGACGACGGTACTGACGTCGAAGCCATCCGCGAGCCGATCGAGCGCGTGTCGCCGCGCCATCGCGATCTCCTGACCGGACCTGCTCTCGTCGGCGATGCTCGCAATCTCCTCCAGCAGGTCGGGGATGGCGTCGATCAGCCGGGCTCCTCCGAGATGTTTTGCAGCGGGAAGGTCGGAGGCGAGTGCTCCCCATTCGCCGAGGATCTCGTCGTGAAATCGGCGAACGAACCAACGAACGGTGTGCGGCCGTGCGTCTTGCTCCGGCCGTTGGGTGGTCATTGCACCGTTGAATAACGTGCACGTCGCGCGCCGTCGGCTGTGTCCGCGAATCGCGGATCCGCCACTGGCTCGTGTCATGTCGTAGCACGCTGCGTGTGCCATACGCGCGCCGGTCGGTCCGGGCGCTCGGCGCTAGACTCGATCGATGTTCGATCCGGTCCTGTTCGTCGACGACGATTTCGATCTCCGCGAATTGATGGAGATGACGCTCGTACGAGCGGGCGCCCGGCACGTCGTCACCGCGGGGTCGCTGTACGAGGTACAGGTGCACCGTAACGAGGTGCTCGCCTGCCAGCTCGCGATCCTCGACATCAACCTCGGCATCGATCAGCCCAATGGTGTCGAGGTCCACCACTGGCTCGGACGCGAGGGCTTTGCCGGCAAGATCGTATTTCTGACCGGGCATGCCGCGAACGATCCGCAGGTCAAGCAGGCAGCGAACGTTGCCGGCTCGCAGATCGCGTCCAAGCCGCTCTCCGTGGCACAGCTTCGCGGCCTCCTCGAAGCGCCGGCGACGTGACCGAGGGACCGCGCGATGACAGGGCCGCTGCTTGTCTCGTTCGGCCTCTCACTCGGTGCAGCCGTGCTCAACGCGGTGCTCGGTCTCACGCGGCCGCTGAGCCGGACGTACCTGTCGTTCGCGTGGATCATGGCGTTCGTCGCCGCACACCTCTACCTCGAGTGGATCCTCTACAAGCGGACGATCACGCCGGCGGAAGCGGTCGAGGTCGTCAGGCTCCAGCTACTCGCCGCACACGCGCTCATCGCCGGAGTGCTCATCTTCATTCCCACGTACACACAGATCCAGCTGCCTCGCTGGATCTGGCGCGTGATGTGGGTGCTCCTCGGCATCTTCTTCCTCGTCAACGTCCTCACGCCCTACGGGGTGTGGTTCTCGGCAAAGCCGCGCCTGATCGCGACGACTGTCCTCGGCGAGCTTGCCCACACGACCGTGCCGCCGCCGCTCGGGCCACTCCAGTACGCCCACGCGGTGTACGTCGTCGCGATCGGCGTGATCGCGGTGGTGTGTGCGATCAAGATGTTCGGGCGCGGAAACCGCCAGCGCGCGATCGCGATCGCGCTCTCGCTCGGTATCGTCGTCGTGCTTCACCTCGTCGATGTCGTGCGCGAGGCGGTTGGTGGCTCGTGGCTGTATATCGGCGGCTTCGGCCTCGTCGCCTGGGGCATCGTCATGACGGTCCAGCTGGCGATGAGCTATCGCGAGGTCGAGGACGGGCTGCTCGCGGCGCTCGCAAGGCTCGAGGCGCAGAAGGCAGAGATGACCGACGCGATCGCGGTCTCGGTGCGCGTGCGCGATCGGCTGAACACGCCGCTCCAGACACTCGAGCTAGGACTTTCGATGCAGCCGGACCAGGACGCGATTGTCGAAGAGCTCCGCCACGAGATTCATCACCTGACCACGCTCGGTCGATGCATCGAATCGACGGCAGCCGTGCCCCGGAACGCGCGCGGGAACGGACCGACCCGATGATTGTCCTGTCGTGGAGCGCGCTCGGGGTCTCGCTAGGGGCGGCGATCCTGTTCGCTTCGCTCGCGTTGTGTCGGACGATCGATCGCACCTACCTGAGCTTTGCCGGCATGATGGCCTTCCTCGCCGCGTTCATGTTGTTCTCGACGCACCTGTATCGCGCCCATTCCGTCGATGCGGCGACCGAGGCGATGCGCTGGCAGACGGCGGCGAGTCATGGCTTTGTCGCGTGTGCGCTCGTGTTCCTTCCGGCGTACACGCACGTGCGGCTGTCGAGACGAGTCCTCGCCGGTCTGTTCGGCATTCTCGCCGTGTTCGTCTGCGCGAACCTGATCGCGCGGTACGGGATCTGGTTCGCCGGGCCGCCAACGCTGGTGCGGGAGCGTTTCCTCGGCGAGCCGTACACGATGTTCCCGGCGCAGCCGGTGTCGGGGCTGCGTATCGCCTATGGGGCGTACATGCTCGCCCTCCACGTGGGCGCGCTCGTGCTGGTGGCCAGGCTCTATCGCCGAGGCGAGACGCAGCGCGCGATGGCGCTCGCGATCTCGGTAATGATCATCATCGCCGCGAACGTCGCCGACGTGATCGGAGACGCGCGCGACGCGGCGTGGCCTTACGTCACGGAGTTCGGGCTCGTCGCGCTCGGGATCATCATGTCGATCGAGCTCGCGCGCGAGTTCCGGCAGAAGACCGAGATTCTCGCCGAGGCGATCGACGAGGTCACGCATCAGGCCCAGCAGCTCACCTCGATCCTCGGCGCGCTGCGGACGCTCGAGGACAGCATGCTCGCGTCGATGACGACGCTCGAGGCCGGCATGGCAAGGCTCCGGGCCCGGAGCGGCGAGAGCGCCAATCTCGAGCGACTCGGCCGCGCGGTCTCGCGATTACGGGAGGTGTCGAGCGCGATGGCGCAGGGTTAACGGCTCCCGGCGAGTTTTTCCGACGGCAAACCGGACAGACTGGCGGCTCGGTCGGCTGTATGATGAGCCCCGCGTGACCAGCGGCATGACCCCCAAGCAGATCGGGAGGTACCAGATCCTCGATCGGGTCGCGGTGGGCGGCATGGCCGAGCTGTTCAAGGCCCAGCTCCAGGGCCAGCTCGGGTTCGAGAAGCTGGTCGCGATCAAGAAGATCCTGCCCCACCTCGCGGGCGACAAGTCGTTCGTCGAGATGTTCATCGACGAGGCGCGGATCACCGCGCAGCTCGATCACAAGCACATCGTCTCGGTGTTCGAGCTCGGTACCGATGCCGACACGCCGTACATCGCGATGCAGTACGTCGACGGCCTCGACGTGCTCGCGCTGCTTCGCGAGTGCGCGCGCGCGCAGATCCGCCTGCCGCCCGATCTCGCGGCCCTGATCGCGAGCGCCGTGCTCGACGCGCTCGACTACGCGCACAACGCGCTCGACGTGCAGGGCCGGCCGCTCAGGATCGTCCATCGCGACATCTCGCCGGGCAACGTCCTCCTGTCGTGGCGCGGCGACGTCAAGCTCACCGACTTCGGCATCGCGCGCGCCGCCGAGCGCCAGCACAAGACCGAAGCGGGCACGCTCAAGGGCAAGTACGGCTACATGTCTCCCGAGCAGGTCTCGGGCGCCGAGGTCGACGGCCGCAGCGACCTGTTCTCGGTCGGCATCCTGCTCGCCGAGATGGTGATGGCGCGCCGCCTGTTCACCTCGACGAACGATCTCGACATCCTGCTGATGGTGCGCGACGCGCGCCTCGATCGCCTGCACAAGTACGCGTCGGAGTTCCCCGTCGAGCTCCGCGTGCTCACCGTGCGCGCGCTGCAGCGTCGTCCCGAGGATCGCTGGCAGACCGCGGCGCAGTTCCGCGACGCGCTCGACGAGTGGATTCGCCGCACGACGCGCGTGACGTCGCGCGACCTCGCGATGCTGATCGGTCGCGTCATCAACTCGCCGACCGCCGAGCTCGAGTCGCGCAACGTCGCGGTGCAGGACGTCGCCGGCATGGAGGGACCGTCGGGCCTGTCGGGACCGATGACCCGCATGCACATGGCGCAGGCCGAGGCCGAGGCGAAGGTCGCGCGCGCCGAGTTCATCTCCGGCGAGGGCGCGATTCCCGACGGGGAGATGGGCATCGAGGGCTCGAGCGGCGTGATCACCGTCGGCGACGACGACGTCATGCCCGAGCAGCCGCGCGAGCAGAGCTCCGGGCCTCGCGAGGTCGGCGACCTCAAGGAGCATCCGGTGCTGCGCGTCGTCTATCGCCTCGCGAAGACGAAGGGCACCGGCATGCTCGCGCTCGAGGGCCGCGCCGGCGTGCTCAAGGAAGCGTACTTCGCCGACGGCCAGCCGCAGTTCGTCAACTCCAACGTCGAGAGCGAGCGCCTCGGCAACTTCCTGCTCGATCAGAAGGCGCTGTCGCCGCAGGCCCTGCAGCGCGCGGTCTCGGTGATGCACCACTTCGGCGGCCGCCTCGCCGACACACTTGTCGGGCTCGACCTCCTCGATCCGCTCGAGGCGTATCGCCTGCTCGCGAAGCAGGTCGCGGCGAAGCTGATGGAGGCGTTCTCCTGGCAGAAGGGCCGCTACACGTGGACGCCGCGCCAGCAGAACCCGTTCAAGGCGCGCTCGCTCCACCTCGACGCGTTCCGCGTGATCGGCGCCGGCGCCGCGCAGCTCGCCGAGCCGCTCGTCGACGAGTGGCTGCAGACCAACCTCAAGGCGTTCGTGACGCGCGAGCACCAACCCGACTCCGAGCTCGCCCAGTTCGGGCTCGGCGAGGCGCTCATGCGCGTGTACAGCCTGCTCGACGGCCGCACGCGCCTCGGCGATCTCGCCGGTCGCGTCCGCTCGCCCGAGGCGCGGTTGAATCTGCTCAGGCTGACGTACCTGCTCGTCCAGACCGACCTCGCGCGGCTGGCGTAGTCACCGCTCGACGAGCGTCGCCTTCGGCAGCTGCGGCTGCTGGCGCTCGATCGACGCGAGGCTCTTCTTCGAGATCGAGATCGTTTGCGCCGAGCGGACTGCCCAGTAGAGGGGCGGCAGCACGATCAGGCCGAGCAGCGGGGAGACCAGGAGGACCAGCACGACGAACGCGCCGATCGCGACAACGGTCAGC
>JABFXX010000355.1 GCA_013368795.1 Kofleriaceae bacterium | reverse complement strand
CGTGCTCGTGCTCGTGCTCGAATCCGAGTGGCGCGGGCTCGTGAATGGGCTGGGCACATCGAGCCGGACCCGAGATCCTCGAGCCTCCTCACGGCGCTGCTAGGGGCCAGCTCGTCCTCGAATCCGAGAGGTCGTGCGGATAGCCGGCACTGGAGCGGATCACGATCTCTCTCTCCACCCTGACCGGCCGGAGGGCGGATTCTCCGAACAGGTCGCAAGGCCCGGTCGATCGTCCTCGCTTCGCGGACGTGCAGTCCTCGCGCGTCGGCTCGAGAACGAGCACGAGTACGAGCACGAGTACGATGATCCACGTTGCGCCAATTTCGGCAGTATTGGCGCTAGAGTGCGCCCCGTGCAGCGCGGTACCGATATCTCTCGCGCAGCCGACGTGCTTCGCGCCGGCGGGCTGGTCGCGTTCCCGACCGAGACCGTCTACGGCCTCGGCGCGGATGCGTCGCGCGACGATGCGGCCGCGAAGATCTTCGCGGTGAAGGGACGGCCACGCGCGCACCCGCTGATCGTCCACCTCGCGCCCGGTGCGGCGCTCGGCGACTGGGCGATCGACATCCCCGAAGCGGCGCACCACCTGGTCGCCGCGGCATGGCCGGGCCCGCTCACCGTGATCTTGCGGCGAGGGCCTCGCGTCGCGCTCGCGACGACCGGCGGCTCCGATACCGTCGGTCTGCGCGTGCCCTCGCATCCCGTCGCGCAGGAGCTGCTCCGCGCGTTCGGCGGCGGCGTCGCGGCGCCGAGTGCGAACCGGTTCGGCGGCGTCAGCCCGACGACGGCCGATCACGTCGCGTCGGATCTCGGCGACGACGTCGACTACATCCTCGATGGCGGCGCGTGCGAGGTCGGCGTCGAGTCGACGATCGTCGACCTGTCGCGCGGTGCGCCCGTGCTGCTGCGGCCCGGCGGGATGCCGCGCGAGGCGATCGAGGCGATCGTCGGACCGCTCGCCGCGGCCGATGCGCACGCTCCGGCGGCACCGGGCACGCTCGCGAGCCACTACGCGCCGCGCGCCGAGGTGATCGCGGTCGAGCCGCACGAGGTACCGGCCGCGGTCGCCGCCGCGCGAGGGAATGTCGCCGTGCTCGCGCCCCGAGCGGCATTCGCCGCGTGGGGTGATCTGCGCGCACGTGCGTATCCGCTGCCCGACGATCTCGCAGGGATGGCGCGCGGGCTCTACGCGGCGCTGAGAGATCTCGATGCGCTCGGCGTCGATGTCGTGATCGCCGCGTTGCCTCCCGCGGTCGGCCTGGGCGAAGCTGTCGGCGATCGTCTCCGCCGTGCGGCGGGACCTAGAGGCGCATGAGCAATCCCAAGGTCGGTATCATCATGGGCTCGCAGAGCGACTGGGCCACGATGAAGCACGCGGCCGACATCCTCGACGAGCTGGGCGTGCCGTACGAGAAGCAGATCGTGTCGGCGCATCGCACGCCCGATCGGCTATTCGACTACGCGGAGACCGCGGTCGAGCGCGGCCTTCACGTCATCATCGCGGGCGCCGGCGGCGCGGCGCATCTGCCCGGCATGACCGCGGCAAAGACGCGCCTGCCCGTGCTCGGCGTGCCGGTGCAGAGTAAAACGCTCGCCGGTATGGACTCGCTCCTCTCGATCGTCCAGATGCCGAAGGGAATCCCCGTCGGCACGCTCGCGATCGGCGACGCCGGCGCGGTGAACGCGGGCCTGCTCGCCGCGGCGATCGTCGCGCTGCATGACAGCGCCGTCGCCGACAAGCTCGATGCCTATCGCGCGAACCAGACCGCGCGCGTGCTCGGAGATACGCTGACGTGAAGGCGCTCATGCCCGGTGCCACCGTGGGCGTGCTCGGCGGCGGCCAGCTCGGCCGGATGATGGCGATCGAGGCGCGGCGCATGGGCTACCGCGTCGTCGTGCTCGATCCGAGCCCGCGCTGCCCGACCGCGCAGGTCGCCGACGGCGTCGTCGTCGGTGCGCTCGACGATCTCGAGAGCGCGCGCCATCTCGCCCAGCAGGTCGACGTGATCACGCTCGACACCGAGCACGTGCCTGCCGATCTGCTCGCCGAGCTCGAGAAGATCGTGCCCGTGCGTCCGGGCTCGTCGGTGCTGCGCACGATCAACGATCGCCAGATCCAGAAGCAGTTCCTCGATCGGCTTGGCCTTCCTCAGGCACAGTGGGCGCCGTCGACGACGCAGCCCGAGCTCGACGCCGCGCTCGTGAAGCTCGGTCGGCCGGCGATCGTCAAGGTTCGCCGCGCCGGCTACGACGGCAAGGGCCAGGTCCGCGTCGAGGAGACCGGCGATGCCGGCGCCGAGCTCGCGAAGCTGCGCGGGGAGCCCTCGGTCGCCGAGGAGCTCGTGCGGTTCAAGCGCGAGATTTCGGTCGTGCTCGCGCGCGGCCTGACCGGCGAGCTGAAGATCTATCCGATCGCCGAGAACGTGCACCGCCGCCACATCCTCCACACGACGCGCGCGCCCGCGCCGATGAAGCCGGCGACGAAGGTCCGCGCCGAGGAGATCGCGATCACGGTCGCCGAGGCGCTCGGTCACGTCGGCGTGATGGCCGTCGAGATGTTCGAGCTGGTCGACGGTCGCTTGCTGGTCAACGAGATCGCGCCGCGCACGCACAACAGCGGCCACTACACGTGGGGCGCGTGCGTCACGTCGCAGTTCGAGCAGCACATCCGTGCGGTGTGCGGCCTGCCGCTCGGCGACCCTCGGCCGATGACCGGCGCGGTCATGGTCAACCTGATCGGCGATCTGTGGCGAGCCGGCCAGCCCGCCTGGGAGCACGTCCTCGAGCGCCCCGAGGCGCGCCTGCACCTCTACGGCAAGGACGCGCCCGCGCCCGGCCGGAAGATGGGTCACGTCCTGTTACTTGACGACGATACGGACCGAGGGCTCGTTACCGCCGACCAGCTGATCGCGACACTGACGCCTACGTGATAATTTCGCAGGCGCGCGAATGGCGACCCTGGTCTATACCGATGTCGACGGTGTCGATCGTTCGTTCGCGCTCGGTCACGATCCGGTAATGGTCGGCCGCGCGGCCGACTGCGCGATCCGCAGCGAGGACCCTCGCGTCTCGCGCATGCACGCGCGGTTCTTCCTAGATCAGGGCACGCTGTGGGTCGAGGATCTCGGCAGCTCGAACGGCATCTACGTCGGGCCGCAGAAGATCCAGCGCGCACCTGTGCCGGTCGGCGAGGTCGTCGTGATCGGCAGCCTGATGGTCCGGCTCATGCCGCAGAGCGGGACGATGCCGCCGCCGATGGGTCTGCACGGCACGCTCGCGCAGTGGGTCGAGATGGAGCGCAAGGCGCGCGCCGGCGTCGAGGAGGAGCGGAACGCATTCGCTCAGCGCGTCGGCGAGCTGCACGACGAGCTGCGCATCATGAAGGAGGCGCAGAACCTGCTCCAGGACGAGGAGAAGGCGCTGCGCGGCGAGCTCGACGAGCTCCGCAAGAAGGCCACGCAGGATCTCGAGGCAGTGCGCCTCGAGCTCGCGAAGGCGCGCGAGGAGAAGATCGTCGCGACGACGTCCGCGGGGCTCACGGCGGTCGAGAAGCTCGCCGAGGCCGACGCCGAGATCTCGCGGCTCCAGAAGGAGCTCGCCGACGCGAAGGCGGCGACGACGATCGCGAACAACAGTGCCGAGCCCAAGACAAAGGCGCTCGAGGAGCAGATTTCGCTCCTCACCGCGCGCGCCGAGAAGGCGGAGAAGGAGCTCGCGTCGGCGCAGATCCGCGCGCAGGGCGCCGAGCGCAACCTGCAGCACGCGAACATGCAGGCGGCGAAGGCCGAGACCAAGGCCGCCGAGGTGCAGGGCAAGCTGACCGAGCTCACCGCCGACAAGGCGAAGGTCGCCGCCGAGCTCGCCGCGGCCACCGAGAAGGTCACGCAGCTCGAGGCGCGCGTCGGTGCCGGTGCAGCGCCCGTGCAGGAAGCGGAGGCGCGTGCGGGCAAGCTCGCCGCCGAGCTCGCCGAGCTCAAGCAGCAGTACGAGACGACGCGCGGCAAGCTCGCCGAGCTCGAGCAGAGCGTCGCGGCCGCGAAGGACGACGTCGCCGCCGCCGAGAAGCGCGTCGACGAGGCGAAGGCCGAGGTCGCCGCCGCCGAGCAGCGCGTGAAGGCCGCGTCGTCCGCCGAGGCCGACAAGGTCGCCGCCGCCAACGCCAAGGTCGCAGAGCTCGAGGCGCGTTTGCGCCAGGTCTCGACCGCCGAGGCCGAGATCGCCGCCGCGAAGAAGGAGCGCGAGGAGTCGCGCGAGAAGACGGCGGGTGCCGAGAAGAAGATCGCCGACGCGCTCCAGCGGGCCGAGGAGGCCGAGAACCGCGCGCGTGCCGCCGACACGATGGCCAAGGCGATGGCAAAGGACGTCGCCGAGGCGCTGCGCCGCGCGGTCGATGCCGACGGCAAGGCGCGCGCGGTGTCGCGCGAGCTCGACGGTGCGCACAAGCGC
>JABFXX010000389.1 GCA_013368795.1 Kofleriaceae bacterium | reverse complement strand
TCTGGTTGCCGATGTCGAACGCGTGCGACGACCACGCGACGTAGCGCGTCGCGAGATCGCGGGCATCGAGCCGTTCGAACCAGCTGGCGGTCTCACGCGAGCCGAGCAGCGAGCGCGCGATGCAGATCGCCATCTGCGTGTCGTCCGTGATCTGACCGGGCGCGAGATCGAACGGCCCGCCACCCACGATGTCCGTGGCGGGACCCGTCGCCAGCGCGGGGTAGGGCGCCTGCTCGAGGCGCTCGAACTCGTAGGTCGTGCCGAGCGCGTCGCCGACCGCCATGCCGAGCAACGCACCGAGTCGAACGTCGTCGGCGGAGCCTGGCTCGACGCGGCCAAAGCCCGGGATTTGGATCGGATTCCGCGACGAAGGCGCGCTCATGGTGTTTATTTTACACTATCGCGATCGGCGTGTCAGGCGATCTCGGGATCTCTCCCATCTAGGCCGTTTTGTTGGCCGATCCAGCCAGATCTGTAGATTGGCCCTGTGATCGACCCTGCTGCGCGTGCGCGCCTCGACCGCTGGAAGCAATCGCTGCTCGATCCCACGGACCGCCTGATGGACATCGGGGACGACGGCATTCCGCTGTACGTCGACCCGGTCCGGATCGCGTTCTCGCTCGCCGCGGGCAGCGGGTTCGCGTTCGAGTCCGGCACCGATCCGGTGTTCGATACCGGCCGGCTGCGCGTCGCGCTGCCCGCCGAGGACCTCGAGCGCCGGCTCGTGATGCTGCGGCGCGCGGCTCGCGCGGCGGTCGCCGACGGCGAGCACGTGCTGTGGCTCGCGCTCGGCCTCGTGACCTGGACGAGCGGCGAGGGCGCCTCGCGCGTCGCGCCGCTCGCGCTGTGGCCGGTCGAGCTCGAGGCGGCGGAGAGCGGATCGCTGCGGCTCGTCGCGGCAGCGGACATGCGGCCGCGCGTCAACGACATGCTGCTCGAAGGACTGCGCCGCGAGCACGACCTGGTCGTCGACGTCGGTGACGAGCTCGATCTCGGTGCACTGTTCGAGACGGTCGCGGGCTTCGCGCTGACCCGCGAGAACTGGCGCGTCGATCGCGTCGCGCGGCTCTCGACGTTCTCGTTCGCGCGCTTCGATCTCTGGCGCGACATCGAGGCGCTCGATGCGCGGGTCGACGAGATGACGGGCCCAACCGCGTGGCTCTCGGGCGCGCAGAGCGCACCGACGACGCTGCCGGCATCGTCGATCGCCGACGTGCTCGCGCCGCTCGATGCGGATGCGAGCCAGCTCGCGGCGGTTGCCGCGGCGGGGGCGGGCGGCAGCCTGGTCGTCCAGGGCGCGCCCGGCACGGGCAAGTCGCAGACGATCGCGAACCTCGTCGTTCACTGCGCGAGCCAGGGCAAGACCGTGCTCGTCGTCAGCGATCGCGCGACCGCGCTCGACGTCGTGACGCAGCGCCTCGGCGCGATCGGTCTCGGCGAGCTATGCCTGCCGATCTACGCGAGCCACGGCAGCCGCGCGAAGGTCCTCGGCGCGCTGTCGCGCGTGCTCGACCGCTCGTTCCGGCCGGCGGCCAGCGGCGCATCGACCGATGCGCGTCTCGCCGAGCTGCGCCGCGAGCTCGACGGCTATGCGTCGTCGGTCCACACGGTCGGCGCGTTCGGGATGTCGCTGCATGACGTGATCGCGCGGCTCGTCGAGCTGCGCACGACGCCGAGGGCGGCGCTCGCCGAGCGCGATGCCTCGATGCTCGACCGCGCCAAGTTCGAGGCGCGGCGGCTCGCCATCGAGGCGCTCGCCGAGGCCGCGGTTCCCGTCGAGCCGGTCGCGTCGCATCCGTGGCGCATGTCGGCGCTCGACGCGTGGACCGACGCCGGCACCGAGCGCGCGACGCGCGCGCTGAACGAGGTCGCGTCCGCGATCGAGACGCTGTCGTCGGCGATCGCCGACGTCGGCGCGCTCGTCCCCGGCATCGTCGCGAAGACGCCCGAGCAGCTGCGCGCACTCGGCGCGCTCGCGGACCTCGTGGCTGCATCGCCGCGCCCCGGCGCCGAGCTGCTCGCGAACATGCGCGGCCGCGTCGACGAGACCGGCGAGCGCATCGCGCTGATCCGCGCCCGCGGCACCGGCACGATCGAGGTGCCGCGCGATCCGGCGGCGTTCCTCGCGATCGCGACGCGCCACCGCGCACTCGTCGCCGAGGTCGATACCCTGTTCACCGACTCGGTCGAGCACCTCGACGTGGCCGAGCTATGGAGCCAGCTGAAGCGCTGGACCGGCAGCATGGCGGCGTTCCGCTACATGGCGCTGCGCTCGGCGCGGTCGAGCGTGAAGGCCGCGGCACAGCCCGGCCAGCTCGAGTCCGACGAGGCGATGCTCACCGGGCTCGAGGCCGTGATCGCCGAGCGCGCGTGTCGCACGGCGCTGCTCGCGGCCGCAGAGCCGGCGAAGCGCTGGTTCGGCGAGCTCGGCGGCGAGCTGACGCTGACGATGGATCTCGCGAAGATCGACGCGGCCGTCGCGTGGGGCGTCGACCTGCGCCGCGCGTTCGACCAGCTGTCGGTGACCGGCGGTGAGCCGGGCCGTCAGGCGGCGTGGCGCGCGCTCGTCGCCCAGGTGTCTGCATCACCGGCGAGCAGCTCGACGATCGAGCTCGCCCCGTTCGCACGGCTCGCCGCGGCGGTCGGCTACTGGGAGCCGGCGGTGACCGAGGTCGCGGCGGCGACCGGCATCCCGAAGGCGCAGCTTGGCGCCGGCACCGATCACATCGCGGCGCTGCGCGACCAGGTCGCGACGCTCGCGCATGCCGTCGGCTCGCTCGGCGAGTGGACGCGCTTCCACCTCGCGCGCAAGGCGGCGAACGTCGCCGGCGTCGGTCCCGCGATCGCGGCGATCGAGCGCGGCGACCTCGGTGCGACCGAGCTTGCCGGCGCCTGGCAGCGCGCGACGCTGCTCGCGTGGGCCGAGCTCGAGCTGGCCGAGACGCCCGACGTCGCGTGCTTCCACGGCCCGACGCACCACGCGCACGTCGCCGCATTCGCCGACCTCGATCGCGGCTCGCTCGCGCTGACCCGCGCGCGCGCGGTCGCTCGCGTCGCCGAGCGCGTCCCCCGCGCGAAGGATCCAGATCCACAGATCGCGCTCCTGCGCGGCGAGGCGGAGCAGGGCAACCGCGGCCGCGCGCTGCGCACCGTGCTCGCCGAGCTACCGGGCCTCCTGCCGCGGATCGCGCCGTGCGTGCTCGCGACGCCGCATGCGATCGCGCAGCACCTCGACCCGTCGCTGCCCGCGTTCGATGTCGTCGTGTTCGACGAGGCCTCGCGCCTGCCGGCCGCGCACGCGCTGCCCGCACTCGCCCGCGGCAAGGCGGTCGTCGTCGTCGGTGACTCGCGCCAGGCCGCGCCCGCCGACGGCGAGGGCGGCGTGCTCGACCTCGCGCTCGCCGCGAAGCTGCCCGAGCTGACGCTGACCTCGCACTACCGCAGCCGCCACGAGGACCTGTTCGCGTTCGCGAACAGCCGCTACTACAGCGACCGGATCGAGGTCCTGCCGGCGCCGTACGCCTCGGCGGAGCTCGGCATCGCATGGCGCAAGATCGACGGCACGCCGGACCTCGCCGGCGCCAACCGCGCCGAGGCCGACGCGATCGTCGCCGAGCTGCGCACGCGCCTCTCCGATCCGACGCTGCGCGCGCGGTCGTACGCGATCATCGTGCTGTCGCGCGCCCAGCAGGCGCTCGTCGAGGACACGCTCGACGCCGCGCGCAAGAGCGATCCGGCGTTTGCCGCCGCGCTCGCCGCGGAATCGCCCGAGCCGCTCGTTGTCGGCACGCCCGATCGCCTGCAGGGCGAGGAGCGCGACGTCGTGTTCGTCTCGATCGGCGACTCCGCCGACGCACTCGGCGCACTCGCGCACCCCGGTGGCGAGCGCTGGCTGACGATCGCGATCACGCGCGCCCGCGAGCAGCTGATGCTGCTGTCGAGCTTCGAGCCCGAGGACATCATCGCGACCGACGCTGCGCCGAGTGCCCGCGATCTTGCCGACCTGCTCGCGTTCGCGCGCGCCGGCGGCGGTGCCGCGAAGCCTCCGGCCGACGTCATGCCGGCGACGCCGATCACCGCGGCGATCGCGCGCGCGCTCACCGAGCGCGGCTGGCAGCTGCGCCATCGCGTCGGCTGCGGCGCGTACAAGCTCGACCTCGCGGTCGTCGACCCCAACGACCCGGACCGCTACGTGCTCGCGATCGAGCACGACGGCCTCGCGTACGCGAGCTCGACGACCGCGCGCTCGCGCGATCGCCTGCGCGCGCAGCTCCTGACGAGCCTTGGCTGGCGTCTCCACCGCGTGTGGGCGCTCGACTGGTGGCTCGATCCCGAGCGGGAGATCCAGCGCGCGCACGGCGCGATCGTCGCCGCCGTCGCGGCGAGCCGCCAGCGCCGCCACGTCACCGCGCCACACGCCGTACCGGTCGCGCCGCGCCCGCTGCGCG
>JABFXX010000602.1 GCA_013368795.1 Kofleriaceae bacterium | reverse complement strand
CGACTGTACCAATAAAACAGAACGCTCGTACCGAAATCTTGAGACCCGCGAGCCGGTGGGGCACAGCAAAATGTTGCATCCGAACCCAAGTCGACGAGATCGCGTTGCCGGTTGCGGGTGCCAACCTGGCGGATCGTCGGAGCGCCGGATTCCGGTGGTACGCGGTGCCGATCCTCGGCGAGCCCGGAACGTTGCAACCGGTCGGATCGCGAAACCAGTTCGTCGCCAATGGGCCCGGACTCAACGCGGTGGTCGTGGTCGGATATGCGCGCCGTGGTCTCACGGACCCCTACGAGCTGCGCGTCGAGCCGCCCGAGGGCCAGGAGCTCACGCCAAAGCAGTACGAGCGCCTGATGAATCTGCTCGACCACGTGCACGGCATCGGTGTCGAGATGAACACGTACGCGATTCGAACCGCACACGTCGATCTCGATGCGGATGGGAACGCAGACGCGCTGCCACCGTCTGTCGCGCGGACATTTCGCGCGTACCGCCGCAGGCATCGGCGCGGAACGGAAGACTAGGAGAACGCGATGGCGAATGAAGAGCTCAAGCTTGCCGGAATGACCCCCTCTGCCGTCTTCGAGAAGCTGCGCGACCAAGGCGTCGATGCGCACGGCGCCGCGATCATCGTGGGGAGCTGGATCCACGAGCTCGTCGGCGCGTTCAAGCGGACGTTCTACTACAAGACGCAGTTTCCGGCCGAAGTGCCGGAGTGCAAGCCCACGTTCAACCGGTCGTTCCATCACGCCGACTGGATCGACGGCGAGAGCGTCGTGCAGGCCGAGAAGACGACGGCGGAAGAAGGCTTCAATGCACGGTTTCACAAGATCGAAGCCGATCTCGATGCGCTCGGTCGCGATGTCGCGCACTCGTACGAGTGCATGGCCAACATGCGCGGAGCGATGGCGAAGCTCCTCGAGGAGATCCGCGTCGAGCTCAACCGGCTGAGCGACATCGTCGATAAACCGGACGTCGTGCGCCCGACCATTCCGCCGCTCGTGAAGAACGTGCCGGACTTGCAGTTCCTCGGCGGCACGAAGCTGTTCGGCAAGGACGTGATGATGTGGAACACCGAGAACGGGATGATGGTTCTTCCTGCGGTGAAGGACCTCGCCGGCGATCCGCTGAAGGATCCGCGCGTGACGAAGGCAGGCGACCTCACGCGCGTGTTCACGCTCAACGACGCGATCCGGACGAACTTCGCGAATCGCGAGGTCACCCGTGACGAGCTCGTCGACAAGTTCGGAACAGTCGCGACAGGTGACGGCAGGACCGTTCGCGATCTCGTCGAGATCCTGCCGACCGGTGCGAAGTACGCGACGCTCGATGCGCTGGTCGACGATGTCGCCGAGCGAGAGGCTGCAGTTCTCCGCACGTCCGACCTGACCGGCGTGGCGCTGGCGGCTGCGTTCGGAACGACCACGACCGGCGACGTGTCCGCAGTTCCCGTCGAGCGTCTCGAATCCGTGCCTGCATCGGTTCGCGCGGCGCTGTCGACATCCGGCATCTCGACGATCGCGAACCTCGCGAGCGCCGACCCGGCGAAGATCAGCGAAACTCTCGAGCGGGCTGGCGTGAGCGCGACGAGGAGCGAAGTCGCAGGGTGGGTTGGAGCGGCAAGGACCCTGCGTCACTTGAACCGACCCGGCGGCTAACAGGAGTGCGCGCATGCTCGGCCTACCTCTTGCTCGATGCGCGCAGCGATGAGGGGAGAGGGAGCCCTGGATGCGTTACGAACGTTTGAAAGCAACAACTGCTCGCTTCGGGTTGCACACCGCGCTACTCGCAGTGGCATTCAGTCCCGCGTGCACGACGCCCGGAGATGACGTCGAGTACAGCGAGACGACCCACGAGATCTCGGTAACCGGAGGCTGCTCGACATCCGTCGTCCGCGGCCTGTCGATCCAGATCGCGAACGAGGTCGACTGCATGAGCCCGTCGAGCCTCGTCCGCCTCGAGCAGAGTGCCGGCGTGAAGTTCACGAGCAGCGCCGTGCTGCCGTACATGCACAGCACCGCGCGCACCGACCTCGTCAAGGCAGGCAATAGCGCGCGCGTGCTCGTCAACAGCGGCTATCGCACCGTGGCGCAGCAGTACCTGCTGTATCGCTGGTTCCGCGAGGGACGCTGCGGCATCACTGCGGCAGCACTGCCGGGACGTTCGAACCACGAGAGCGGCCGTGCCGTCGATCTCCAGAACTGGAGCTCGCGCGTGACGACGATGCGCAACCATCACTGGTCGCACTCCGTGCCGGGCGATCCGGTCCACTTCGATCATTTGAGCTCGCCGGATATCCGTGGCAGGGACGTGAAGGCATTCCAGCGGCTGTGGAACCGCAACCATCCGAGCGACAAGATCTCGACCGACGGCGTGTACGGACCGCAGACGGCCGAGCGCTTGAAGCGCGCGCCCGCGACGGGCTTCGCGAAGGGCGCGACGTGCGGCGCGGTGCATCGCGTGCTCGAGGTCGTCCAGGTCGAAGGCCCCGATCTCGTCGCCCCCGGCGCACGCGCGCACTATGCGCTGACGATCACGAACAACGACGTCGCCGATTGGCCCGCCGGCACGCGCATCGCGATCGCCGACGGCACCGCGAACGCGCTGTACGATGCCGACAGCTGGACCTCGCCGACCGAGGTCGGCACGCTCGTCGAGGCGATTCCCGCCGGTGGGCAGGGCGTCATCGACCTCGATATCGTCGCGCCGATGGTCACGGAGAGGACCGCGGTGTCGGCCGACCTCGCGCTGATCGCGGGAACGACGACGGTCGCGACGATCGACCTCGCGGTCACGGTGACGCCCGATGGCGACGCAGACACGAGCGCCGACGTCGGCGACGACCTCGAGGATATCGGCGCCGACGACGGCCTCGCCGACGAGGACGGCGTCATGCCCTCGGTCGAGGAGGGCGGCTGCCAGTCGACGCGCGGCGGCGGCGCGGGCCTCGCGCTCGTCGGGCTCGCGCTGCTCGCGCTACGCCGTCGTCGGCGTTAGGACTTCGCGAACGAGGGCTTGTCGCGCTGCCACTTGTCGAGGTTGGCGCGCGCGGAGTTCTTCGCCGGATCCATGTGCTCGTCGTGATCGGGCCGCTTCGCGGTCAGCTCGATCACGTAGCCGTTCGGATCGCGGAAGTAGATCGAGTCGATCATGCCGTGGTCGCTGATGCCGCGGACGGTGAGTCCGGCGGCGCGGCCCTTCGTCAGCATCGGCTCGAGGACGTCGTGCTTCACCTCGAGCGCGATGTGCAGATCGAAGTCGTGCTGCTCCTTGAAGTCGAACGGCATGTCGGGGCACTCGAAGAACGCCAAACACGAGCCGTCGTCCATCTGGAAGAACAGGTGGAGGACGTGCGTCTGGCGGCCGCTCTTCGTCTCGGTGATCTCGAACGCGTTGACGAGCGGCAGGCCGAGGAAGTCCTCGTAGAACTTCCGCGTCTCCTCGGCATCGCGGCAGCGATACGCGTTGTGGTGAAGCCCCTTGATCATCAGACGTTCTCGAACTTCTGGTCCTTGAGCGCTCCGGCGAAGCCGTACATGACCTCGTTGATCTGCGGCCAGTTGCCGAGCTTCTTGATGTTCGCGACCCAGCGCTGGACGTTCGGGTAGCCCTCGAACGTGCAGCGGATGATCTCGCCTGCGGTGACGATGCAGCCGCCGAAGTAGTCCGCGATCGTGATCGAGTCACCGGCGACCCACTCGGAGTTACCGAGGTAGTGCTTGTCGAGGATCGAGAACCAGTGCTTCGTCTTGTCCTTGCCCCAGCTGACGACGCCGTTGTGGAAGTCGTCGTTCGGGCGCTTGTGATGCGGGAAGATCTGCGGGTAGAGCAGGCCGTAGCCGTAGTCCCGGTAGAACTGGGTGTTGAACCAGTCCATCACCTCGTCGACGCGGGCGCGCTTCTGCAGATCCGTCGGATACTCCGGGAGATTGAACTTCGAGCCGAGGTACTTGAGGATCGCCGAGCTCTCGGTCAGGCGGAAGTCGCCCTCCTCGAGCATCGGGACCATGCGGCTCGGGTTGAGCGCGGTGTACTCGTCCTTGAAGTGCTCGCCGGTCATCAGGTCGACGACCTGCTCCTTCACGTCGAGCTTCTTCTCCGCAATGAGCAGGCGAACCGGGCGGCTCGCGGTCGAGACCGGGTGCATGTAGAGCTTGAGTGCCATCGTCATTCTCCGTTCGGATCGTAGGGAATCGCGCGCTCCGCAGCTTGCCACATCGCCAACATCGCCGGATCGCGCTGCTCCTCGTGAATGTGGCCGACGAGGCCGACGCAGCGCGCGATCACGGCGAACCCGCGGAGCACCGATGCGGGTATGCCGGCATCGCCGAGCGCGGCGGCGACGGCACCGGTCGCGTTGATCGTGATGTGTCGGCGCTTGGTCTCGTCGAGGACGGCGCCGAGAAGCTCGAGCGACTCGATGCGCGCTCCCGCGGTCCCGTGCGCTCGCGCGACCTCGAAGATCTTCGGCGTTCGCGGATCATCGGGTACGTGGATGTCGTGACCGAAGCCCGGCAGCGGGCGCTTTGCAACAGAGTGTTCCGAGATGATCGCGGCGCACTCGGCCCGCCGGTCGGGTGATGCGACGATCCGTTCGAGCAGCGCGGCGCACCCTTCGGTCGTGCCGACGAACCGGCTGCCGACACCGAGCAGACCCGCGGCGACCGCGCTCTGCAGCGCCTCGGGCGCACTCGAGTAGACGAGGCGCGTCGCGATCGCGCTCGGCGTCAGGCCGTGCTCGGCAAGCGCGACGAGACACGCATCGACGATCGCCGCCTGCGCCGGCGTCGGCAGCTGGCCGACGATCAGGAAGTACGTCATCTCGGTGAACGTGACCTTGCCGAGCAGGTCGTTGCACAGGCTCTTGCCGCGCACGGTGATGTCCGTCGCGGACGAGGTCGCGATCTGGGTCGTCGGTGGCTTCTTCGTCATGGTTTCACCCGTGCTTCGAGCTCGTGGCGCTGGACCTTGCCCGACGCGCTGCGCGGGAAGTCGCTCTCGGCGATGAAGCGGATCTGCTTCGGTTGTTTGAACCCGGCGAGCTCGGCGCGGCACAGCGCGTGGAGCGCGGCCTCGTCGAGCGAGTCATCACGGCGCGCGACGAACGCAATCGGCACCTCGCCCCACGTTGGGTCCGGCGCGCGGACGACTGCGACCTCGGCGACGCGCTTGTCCTGAATGATCACGCGCTCGATCTCGGCGGGATACACGTTCTCGCCGCCGCTCTTGATGAGGTACTTCACGCGATCGACGAAGCTGAGCGAGCCGTCGGCGTGGCGAACGAACACGTCGCCCATGTGAAACCAGCCGCCGCGGAAGTCGTGTGCGTTCGTCTCGGGATTGTTCCAGTAGCCGGAGAACAGCGTCGGGCCGCGCATCGCGAGCTCGCCGGGCGAGCCGTCGGGGACATCGCCGTCTTCGGGATCGACGAGCCGGATCTCGCAGAACGGGCTCTGCGCCTTCTCGAGCGATGCGGGTGCAACGCCGACCGGGATCAGGCTCGACGAGCACGGCGGGCATCCAGTCTCGGTCGCACCGAACGTGTTCGCGTAAGGCGCGCCGAGCAGCGTCGTGATGCGTGCGATCTCGGCAGGGGGCACGAGGTCGGCCATCACGCCGCATAGCTTCACGCCGCGCGGCTTGATCGATCGGCGCTCGAGCTCGTCGGCGAACCGGCCGACCATGCCGGGCATGAGCAGTAGCCAGCCGAGCGGCTCGGTCGCGACGATCTCTGCGAGGCGAGGCGCATCGAAGCCGTCGACGACGACCACGGTGCCGCCCGCCATCAGCGTGCCGAGCGAGTTGTCGACGGCACCCATGTGATACATCGGCGACCAGGCGACGAACGTGTCGTCCTGCGCGACGCCGAACTCGGCGCGCGTGACGAGGTTGCGGACGATCTGCGCGCGATGGCTGATCATCGCGCCCTTCGGCGTGCCGGTCGTCCCGCTCGTGTAGAGGATGACGAGCGCGTCCTCTGGATCGACTTCCGGGAGCGCGTGCTCCGGCGATGCCGCGGCGAGCCGGCGCTCGTAGTCGTCGCCGAACAGGATCACCGCGTCGGGCGCGTGCCGCGGCGAGCCGACGACCAGACGAGGCTCGACGAGCGCGATGCAGCGCGCACGCTCCGGCGCGGCGAGGCGCCAGTTCTGGCACGCGACGATCGCACCGAGCCGCGCGGCTGCGAGCAGGACCTCGAGCACCTCGGCGCGGTTCTCGCTCGCGAGCGCGACGCGGTCACCGCGACCAACGCCGAGAGCTGCGAGCACGTTCGCGAGCCGTCGCGTCCGCTCGGCAAGCTGGCCATACGTCGTCGAGCGCGGACCATCGACGATCGCGGGCCGCGCTGGCCGGATGCGCGCGATGCCATCGAACAGACTCGCGACGGTACTCGTCGCCGCGCGGTGGATCGCACTGCCCATCGTGCGGACGATACACGACTAACGCGAGTACGTACCGACGAGCAGACCGTGGGCGAGCACGTGACCGCGGATCGCGTCGACGAACGCATGCCTGCCCGGGCGCTCGAGCTCCGGAAAGTTGTCGAGCGCGAACAGCTGGAACGCGTACTGGTGCACGCCGTGTCCCGGCGGCGGGTCCGGTGGCATCCAGCCCGCTTTGAGGTTCGAGCTCTTGCCGAGCGTCACCATCTGCGAGCCGGCGACGAGCGCGCCATCGACGAGCTCGTCGACGAGCGGCGAGATGCCGATCGCGATCGCGTGGACGAGCGGCGAGATTGTCGGGCTGTCGGCGTCCTCGACGATCAGGGCGATCGAACGAGTGCCATCGGGGACCGCGCTCCAGCGGAGCGGCGGGGACGACGGCTCGTGGTCGGCATCCGCGGTGAAGCGTACGGGGATGATCCCGCCCTCGCCGAACACCGGGCTCTCGAGCTGGAGAGTCAGTCCGTGACTGGCAATCTCCGATCGTCGGGACACGATTCGGTCCAGACCGGGACGTACGCGCCGCAGCGTTCGACCGACGGCGGAAGGCAGCTTTTCCAGCATGATCGATTGATGCCGCACACGGTGCTCCCGGCAATTCATATGAGCGAGTCATCACCCGTGCGCTCGTGCCGCGCCGCGCGTCGCTTCACAGTCCGTAACGAGATCTCAAACTTGGCGCACGATCGCGCGCGCAGGTTCGGGTCATGGCCCGCTCCGCTCTGCTCCTGTTTCTGAGTCTCGCCATCGGCTGTACGACTCTTCGTAATCGCGCCGACAGCGCGTACGAGCACGGCCGGTATCGAGAGGCGGCCGAGCTCTACGACAAGGTCCTGGCGGAGCACCCGAATGACACCGGTGCCCGCTCCCGTCGCGATGCCGCGCGCACGAGCGTGCTGCGTGAGATCCTCGTCGACGTCGATGCGAAGCGGCGGTCGGCGCACATCGAGATCGCACTCGCGAGGCTCGGCGAGCTCCTCGAGCAGCGCGATGCGTGGGGCGGTGCGATCGATCCGTCGCTCGCGCAGCCGCTCGCCGAGGAGGTCGTGTGGGCGGGGGCCTATGTCGCGTCGAGCGTCGCCGATCGCGCGCGCAGCAAGGGTCCGCTCGCCGCCGAGCACCTCGCAGGCACGTTCGACAATCTGCTCGCGCATCGCGACTTCGCGGCGAGGCGCGCCCAGATCCGCGAGAACGTCGAGGCGAGCGGACGCCTCGCGTGCGCGACGCTCGCGCCATCGGCGACGACGCCGTACTGGAGCTGGCTCGTCGATCGCTACTGCCGCCACTTCGGCAGCTCGCCGGTCACGGTGCCGCCCTTGCCGAACCTCTACGGCGACCTCGTCGTCGAGGGTGCGATCGCGGGACAGACCGACGCGCAGGTCGCAAACCTCCACGAGGCGCTCACCGCGGCGTTCCGCGGCAGCGTGTGGTTTGCTTCCGACGCGCCCGGAACGCATGCGCTCGTCGACGGTCGCATCAGCACGAGCTTCTCGAGCATGCCGGTGACGCTGACGGCCGACTGGACCGAGTCGGTGCCGTACACCGCCTACGAGACCACGTCGGTCGCGTACCAGGAGCCGTACGACGACACCGAGTACTACACGGAGAGCGTGCCGACGACCGAGTACCGCACGGAGACGCGACCGTGCGGCTCGACGACGTGTACCGAGTCGGTGCCGACAACCGTCTATCACTCCGAACAGCGAACGCGCACGGTGACGAAGTATCGGACCGCGTATCGCGACGAGACGAATCCGGTGACACGCTATCGCGACGAGCCGCGCACGTTCACGTACTCGGGCATCGAGCGCGCGGGCGAGTACCAGAGCGCGCTGCGCATCCGCCTCGATGCGCCGTCGCTGACGTCGACGATCGTGAACAACTTCACGCGCAACGGCGTCGACCACGACGCATCGTTCTCGGCGGCGGGTGTGTCACCGGAGCGCGCGAACCTGCCGACGCAATCGGAGTTCGCGGCGAGGGAGAACGATCGACTGCGCGACCAGCTGCTCGCCGATCTGAACCGGCAGTACGCGCAGCAGTACTGCTCGGCTGGCAGCTACACGCTCGAGAGCGCGGCGACGTGCGCGTACCTCGGCGCGAAGCTGCCGTCTGCAGCCGAAACGACGATCACCTCGCTCCTCGGCGGTGACGCGCCTTACATCGGCGTGGTGCTGAGACGATGAGAGGAAGCCCGCGCCGTCGTCGGGCGTATCACCGTCACTGATGTACGCACATCGCGAGAAAGAAGCGAGCGGTGCGAGCAGTTCGAAGGCGGCGGCGACGGAGCCGGGGCGCGGAACACTCGCCGAACAGCTGGCCGAGGACGAGCACGAGGCGCCCCAGCGCCCGAGCGGGATCCAGTGGCCGACGACACCGGCGGCTCTCGCGCGCTCGATCGAAGAGCCAAAGCTCCCCGAGGAGACGACCGAGCACGAGTCCGAGGGCGAGGAAGGTCACGAGCCACTCGCGCGCGCGGCACAAGCGCCGGCCGACGCGCCTCCTCCTCCACCTCCGCCGGCCGACGCCGCAGTGGTCACGCCGGGCGATAACCCCGAGGCGCTCGAGCGGATCTACGGCGACAGCCACCACAAGGCGCACGCCAAGCCGTTCGAGGAGAAACACAAGCACGCGGAGAAGCACCGCGTGAAGCAGGACAAGTACAACCGCAAGGGCGTCAAGAGCGACAAGACGACGTCCAACACGGCGGGCCGGCCAGGCGCCATCACGCACGACAAGCACGGCAAGCCCGACGGCGTCTTCGAGCTGAAGCACGACACTGCGATCCGCTACCTCTACGTCCGTCACGGCGACGAGAACATCGCCAAGCCGTTCGACATCATCGAGCGCAAGGATCTCGCGCCGCACAACTACAAGGCGCAGCACAAGGATCAGGACAAGAAGGGCCGCCACCAGCGGCTCCTCCTCAACCCGTCTCAGCCGCGCAAGCTGAAGATCGGCAACGAGCACGTGATGTGCGTGCTGTCGTGGGTCGACGGCATGACCGCCGCGTGGCTCCCGCTCGACGATCTGAAGGGCGACAAGAAGGACCACACGCGCCTCCTTCACTCGGTGCAGGCGCGCGCGAAGAAGTGGGACCCCGCGAAGGTCTCGGGCGATCCGCAGAAGCTCCTCAAGCAGTCGAAGAAATACGTCATTCGCAACGACGAGGTCGGGCAGTCGACCGACGCCGACGACGGTCCGGGCAAGGATGACAAGCATCCGCGCGTGCTCGGGGCCGGTCAGAAAAGCGGCGACAACGTCGAGCACTACTTGAACAAGGACAAGCGCAAGCCGGGCTTCGACGGAAGCGGCAAGCCGCTCGGCAAGAACGTCACGCGCTCGATCGTCTCGATCTGCATGAACCTGCCGGGGCCTCACGCGCCGCCGGTCGCGATCGACACCGCCGAGGCAGGCCAGTCGTTCTTCGTGCTGAAGTCGGCGACGTTTCACCGCCGCGTCCCGGTGTTCGAGAACGGCGCGCACCACAGCAATCTGCTGCAGACGTGGGTGTTCGGTCACCTCGGCATGCGCGATCCGGGAGGCAAGCTCGTGCCGGATCCGAACCGCCGCGGCTGGGTGCCGCTACGCGTGCTCGCGGTCGCGACCGACCTCGAGACGCACGACATCCCGCAGCGCAAGGATTAGAGCCGGCCGGCGTCGCGGATCGTCGCGAAGAACGGCAGCGCTTCCTGCACGAGATCGAGCCGAGGATCGAGCTGCTTGCCGATGCCCTCGGTCACCGCGATCGCGACGTTGCACATCGTGTAGACCGGGTTCACGCGGACGCGGTGGCGGCGCAGGATGTTGAACATGTCGAACGCGACGGTCGACACCTGCACCTCGCCGAGCGCCTTGCCGTGATAGCGCGCGACGAACTCCTCGACCTCGCGCTCGTACGCCGCGTAGTCGGCGACGCGCGATGACGGCGATAGATCCGACATCAGCTTCGCCATCACCTTGCCGTTGCGGCCGGCCCAGCTCGCGAAGAACAGCGCGAACGCGCGGCGCGTGGGATCGTCGAGCTCGGCGGTGAGGCCGAGGTCGAGGATGACGACCATGCCCGCATCGTCGACGAAGATGTTGCCGGGATGGAGGTCGGCGTGCACGAAGCCGTCGGCGAACACCATCTTCAGCAGCGTGCGGAAGCCGATCTTCGCGAGCCGTGTGCCGTCGGTGCCGCGCGCGGCCGGCGCGTCGAGCACCTTCACGCCGTGGATGAATTTCATCGTCAAGACGAGGCGTCCGCACAGCTCTGGGTAGAGCGTCGGAAACGCGATGTCCTTGTCGCCGGCGAAGTTCTCGGTGAAGCGATGATTGTTCGCTGCCTCGATGCGCAGGTCGATCTGCGCGAGGATCGAGCGACCGAACTCGTCGACGCTCTCGACGGGCGCGAGCAGGCGGATCGTCGGGATGATCGAGATGACCTTCGCGAAGAGGCGCATGATCGACAGGTCGAAGCGGACGAGGTCGTCGAGGCCCGGCCTGCGAACCTTGACCGCGACCTCCTCGTTCGAGCCGAGAATCGTCGCGCGATGGACCTGCGCGACCGACGCCGAGGCGACCGGCGTGCGATCGAACGTCGCGAACAGCTCGTCGATCGGCTTGCCGAGGTCGGCGAGGATCGTCCGCTCGACGTCTTTCCACGAGAACGCGCCGACGTTGTCCTGCAGGCGCGTCAGCGCGACGATGATGTGCGGCGGGAACAGATCAGGCCGCGTCGACATGATCTGGCCGACCTTGACGAAGGTCGCGCCGAGCCCGACGAGCAGCGCGGCGAGTCGACGCCCGAACCACGCCTGGCGCACGTCCTTGCCGTTGAGCGTCAAGAGCAGCGCGAGCCAGCCGACGAACCACACCAGCCCGTAGACGAGCAGCAGGAAGAAGACGAAGAACCCGCGGCCGATGAAGCGGAGCGTGCGCATGGCCTCCCGCGAGGCTATCCCTCTTCGGCCTCGATCGCTGCTTCACCCTCCTTGAATGAGGGGTACTTCAGCTCGATCCCGAGCTCGGTCTTGAGCTTCGTGTTCCGAATGCGCCGGTTGCGGTGGGCGACCCTGGCCTTGCCGGGCTCGAACATCTGGCGATACGGCGGCATCGGTACGCCCATCCGCTCGGCGAGCCACTTCGCGTACTCGCCCTGCGTCGTCGGCGCATCGTCGGCGAGCAGGTACTTCGCCTTGTGCGGCGCGCGCTGCTCCGCGGCGAACACGGCCTGGACGACGTCGTCGACGTGGATGCGCGACGTGACGTGCTGGCCGTCGTCGAGGATCCGGTAGTCGCCCTTGCGGATGCGGTTGCGCACGCCTCGACCCGGGCCGTACACCGGCGCGAGCCGCAGCGTCGCGAGCTTCATGCGCTCGAACGAGCACCGCTCGATCTCGAGCTCGTCGCTGACGATGTTCTGCATCGCGCCGTCGGGAGTCGTCGGCGTGTCCTCGTCGACCCAGACGTCGTCGTCGGGCTGGTCACCGTAGAGGCCGCTCGACGAGAAGTAGATGAAGCTCGCGGCGCCCGCGCCGTACGCGGCCTGGAGCGCGGCGCGCATCGCGTGGCCGGGCGGCAACGTCGTCACCGGCGGGATCGAGTAGACGACGGTGCAGCCGTGCTGGCTCGCGAGTGCGGCGGTGAAGTTCTTCGGGGTGCCGGCGTCGAGGAACTTCACCTCGATGCCGAGCTCGGTGAGCGGCTGGAGCCGGCCGGTCGAGCGCGACGCGACGCGAACTTGGCGGCCCTGCGCGGCGGCCGTCTTCGCGATCCGCGTACCGACGTAGCCACAACCGAGGATGACGAGCGGAGTCACCTGCCAACTGTAGCTCAGCGGACCGAGCTTCGTGTGCACCTGCACCTGCACCTGCACCTGCACCTGTCCGACGCAGCGCTGGCACTCGAACGCGCGCTGGTGCAGTGCAGTGCGTACTCGAGGAGCTCGACAATCGACTGCCGCGAGTCAAACCGCCGCCTGGCACGAGACCCGGCGGTCGCGGTCGGAGAGGCACGGCCGCAGGGCGACGCCTGCAAACGCCGGCACTTCCTCCGGGCGGATTCGCGTGCTGGCTGCATCCGGTTTGCGCAGTCGGACGATCGCGTTCCACGTGCACGTGCACGTGCACGTGCAGGTGCAGGTGCACGTGCAGGTGCGGGGACTAGCGGACCGCGCCGAGGGGCACGGTTGTCACGCGATCAGCTCGGCGCGGTCGACCAGAACTGTGTCGGGACCTCGGTAGGGTCCGCGCGACAGCTCGGTGCCGCTGCGGCGCGCCCTCGCGAGCGCATCGATCAGGTCGATGCGGATCGAGCCGCCGGTGAACGCGCTCGACTTGCCGGCGGCATGCTCGATCGCGAGCGCGATCTCGAGCGAGGCCTCGCCGGTGTAGCGGTCGATCGCGAGGCCGCGGAGCCGCCGCACCTCGACGACACGGCTCGCGCCTCCCTCGATCGGACCTCGCCACGTGCCGAGCGCGACGACGAGATTGCGCACGCCGCCGTTCGCATCCTGCTTGCGCAGTGCAGCCTCGCGCGGCGACAGGCCGAGCCCGACCGCGATGCCTCGCTCGACGAGCGCGAACCTGCGGACCGCGGCGCCCTCGTCGCCGATCGGCGCGGAGCGGACGCCGAAGTCGACCGAGCCGTCGCTCTCGATCGTCAGCGGCTCGACGACGGCATCGGCGCCCGGCACGATCGGCGTGCGCTCGCGATAGCGCGTCAGGCCCTGGCGCGCGACGACGGCATCGGCCTGCGACGCGAACGCCGCCCACACGCCGTAGCCTCCGTCGTGCAGCATCGCGTCGGCACCGAGCACGAGCGCGCAAGGGCCGGGCGGCGGCGCGCCGGCCTTGGCGAGACGCTCGAGATCGGCTGCGGCGGTCGCGAGGGCAGGGCCGATGTCGAGGCTCGCGAGCTCACGCGACTCGCGCGACACGAGCAGGCTGCGCTCGCCTGCCGCGACGAGCGCGTCGACGCGGACCAGCGTCGCGGTCCACTCCGTGCGCAGCCCGCCGAACGCCGCGACAATCACCTTCTCGCGCACGACCGTCACGCGTGCGAGCACCGATGCTCCGGCAGGACGCGACAGCCGGCGCAGGACCTCGTTCGCGATGTCGAGCGGCTCGCGTTCGCCGAATGCCGGATCGGCGAGCTTCACGCGCGCAGGCGCCGCGAGCGGGCGCGAGACCCACGCGGGACCGACGGATGACTCGGCGAGCGCGACCGCCTGATCGACGAGCGCCTCGGGCGAGCCCTCGACGGATTTGATCGAGAGGTGCGCGGTGCCGCGGCCCTGCGGGGCATCGTGGTGCACCGTCAGCTCCCAGCCGAGCTGGCGCTCCGCGCGCCGCACGACCGGCGATTCGCCGGCGATCGCGATCCGGCGCTCGCGCTGGACGACGGTCCAGTCGGCGACGCGTCGGTTGTTTCGCACCGCGCGAACGAGGCCGTTGTGATCGATCACGACGTCCTCCGCCGCGCGCGCACGACGCCCCGGCCGAGCAGCCACGGCGTCTCGATCGATCGCCAGCGCGGCTGACCGTCGATCTCGTCGCGCAGGCCGATCTGCTTCACCTGCCTGGACACCGCGCTCACCGCCGCGAGCGTCTTCGCGAGCTCGCCGACGAGCTCGACGTCCGCGAACATCCGGCCGGTCAGGTGGCCGCCCTTGCGCTCTCTCGCGCGCGCGACCGCGATCACGATGCGATCGCTCGACGGATCGACGACGGTGCCGAGCGGACCCTCGAGGATGAAGCCGTCGTCGGTCAGCGTATCGGCGTCCGCAGTTCCCGGCGCGAGGCGCAGATGGCTCGCCCCTCGCTCGAGCGCGCCGACGTGGCCGGGCCTGAGCGCGCGACCCTTGTCGAGACGGCCGACGATGCGCCCTTGCTCGACGAGCTTCACCGGCGCCGCGGCCTCGCCCTCGTCGTCGAACCGGAATCCGCCATATGCACCCGGCGCCGTCGGATCGTCGACGAGCGTCAGCGCCGGCGCGACCGATATCGAGCCGGCGAGTCGCTTCGCGACCTCGGGCCTGCGTGCGGCCGCGGGCGTCAGCAGCGACTGCACCGCGACATCGATCATGCTCGCCGCGACCTCGGGTGCGAGGACGAACGCGTGCTCGCCGTCCTCGAACGCGCGCGGCGTCATGAGCGTGAGCGCACCTTCGCGCGCCGCGATCAGCTCCGCCTCGGCGAGCTCCTGCTCGTCGACGCCACCGGCCCACGCGCGCATCGCCTCGCTGACGATCGGCCGCGTCCCGTTCCACGCGACGCGCGTCACCGACTTGCGCACGCGGACGAGCCGCTGCTCGACGTCGCGGCCCGGCCGGATCGACCACACGTGCGCGTCGTCGATCTCGATCACCGCCGACGAGTACACGATGCGGCTCGACGTCACGCGGTCGCGTCCCGCCATCGCGACGACCCGCTCGAGCAGCGCGTTGTCGGTCATCGTCTCGGGATCCGGCTTCGGCGGCACCGGAATCGGCGGCATGAAGCCGAAGTCGATCGACTTGCTCTTCGCCTTGCCGGCGAGCACGCGTGTCGCCGCCTGGATTCCCGCGCGCGTCAGCTCGCTCGTCACCTGCTCGCGCCGCTCGCTGCCGCGCTCGCGCACCGACAGGACGACGCCATCGCACGCGCCGCGCACGACGCCCGTGCCGAGCACGTCGAGGCCCGCTGCCGTTCGCCGACGGGTGACCGCGAGCACATGCGGACGCTCGAGCCCCGCACCCGCGAGCGTCGCGACCGCCTCGCGCAGCCACGTCCGGATCTCCGGGTTGACCTCGCCGCGCCGCCGCACGGACTGCGCGGGCGCACCGCACGCGAGCATCGCCTGCGCGGACGCCACGCCGAGCGCCGCGAGCACCTCGCGCCTGTTCCAGGTCACTCGCCGAGCATAGTACGGACGGCCCCGATCTGATGTACTAGGGCCGTGCATCGCGGGGTCGTGGTTGCCGTTGGCGCACTGGTCGGCTGTGGGCGGATCGGCTTCGATGCGAGCGACGGTTCGGGACGTATCGACGCGCCCGCGTGCACCGTGACGCCTCGATACGTCACCAGCGCGTGCCTGGATCACGACGGCGGGGCACAGGCGAGCCTCGCCGTCGCGTTGCCGGCGGCGATCCCGGCGGGCACGCTCGTCGTGGCCTCGCTCGACTACGACGATCTGAACGCGACGGTGTCGATCAGCGACACGCTCGGATCGACGTTCGTGCCCGCGTCGGCTGCATTTCAGTCGACGCGGCAGACCGCGCAGACGTTCCACGCGATCGCGCCCGCCGACGGGACCGACACGATCACTGCGTCGTGGTCGGCATCGATCCAGACGATGACCCTGTTCGTGCACGCCTACAGCGGGATCGATCTGGCGCAGCCGCTCGTCAACGCGGCGGGCAAGCTCGGCAGCTCGAGGACGCTGATGACCGATCCGATCGCGGTGGCTGCGCACGAGCTGGTCGTCGCGCACGGCAACATCGTCAATGTCGGCATCACAGGCGCCGGCCCGGACCTGACCGTGCGCCAGACCTGTAACGACAACATGACGGCCGATCTCGTCGCGGCGGCCGCCGGCTCGGTGACCCCGATGTTCGACGCCGATGGAGCGGCGCCGTGGATCGTCACCGCAACGACGTATCGGCCAGCTGTCTGCCCGTGATCAACGACTCTTCGCGACGCGGCCGTGGACGTCGCCGTCGATCTTCAGCTTCGTGCGCTTCACCGTCTGGCCGAGCTTGAAGCGCGCACCGATCGCGCCCTTCGTGATCCACTCGGCGACGCGATTGAAGTCGGCAAACCGCGTCTGTTTGCCCTTCGCGCCGAGGAATGTCATCACGACATCGCGGTCGCCGAACCTTGCCCCGGTCACGTAGCAATAGCCTGCCGCCTGGGTGTAGCCGGTCTTGCCGCCGAGCACGGTGTACCTGCGGGCGACGAGCGGCTGGTTCGTCGTGCCGTAGCCGATCTTCGGCCGGCCACCCTTGCCGACGACGAGCTCGTAGTCGTCGGCCATGATCTCGCGCAGCACGTCGTCCTCGAGTGCGTGGCGCAGCGCGATCGCCATCTCGCGCGCGGTCGACACGTTGCCGCGCAGGCCGGTTGGATCGGTGAACTTAGTGCGCTTCAGGTGGAGGTCCTTCGCGATCTCGTTCATCGTCGCCACGAGCTGGTCGGGAGTCAGCCCGGCGGCACGCCCAAGCGCGGTCGGCGCGCGGTTGTCAGACGCCATGAGCATGGCGCGCAGGAGGTCCTTGTTTCTGAAGATCCTCCGGATGTCGAGCCGCGTCCTCGCGCCGCCGCGTGCACCGCGGACGTCCTCGCGCGTGATCTCGGTCCAACCGTCGAGATCCAGACCCTTCTTGCGGACCGCCATCGCGACGAAGATCTTCGTCGTCGACGCGATCGGCCGGATCTTGTCGGCATCCTTGCCGAAGATCTCCGCGCCGGTCTCTGCGTCGATCACGATCGCGGAAAGCGACTTCACGTCGGGCAGTTCCTCGGCACTCGCGGCACGGCTGAACGCCACACCCACGATCACCCACAGGATGAAAGGGCGCACGATGAAGGAACTAACACGGTGCAGCGTTAGCCGCGACTTTTCAGTGCCTTGTGGGCTACTATGATAACTCGCGGAGTGGACATGGACCCTCAGCAAGGGGCGTCGCCAGACCAAATCATTGGGCAGACCGTCGGCAACTATCTGGTCACCCAGAAGTTGGGCGAAGGCGGAATGGGCTCGGTGTACCTCGCCGAGCACCCGACCATCGGAAAGAAGGTCGCGCTCAAGGTTCTGCACGCCGAGTTCTCGACGAATCCAGAGGTTGCAGAGCGCTTCTTCACGGAGGCCAAGTCGGTCAACGCGATCGGCCATCCCAACATCGTCGACATTGTCGACTACGGGGTGCTGCAGACCGGACCGAACGGCCGCGACCGGCTCGTGTACTTCATCATGGAGTACCTCGCCGGCATCACGCTCTCGCACGCGATCCGGACCGAGTCACCGCTGGCGCCCGAGCGCGCGCTGATGATCGCGCTCCAGGTCGCCGACGCGCTCGCCGCATCGCACAAGACGGGCATCGTTC
Organism: Kofleriaceae bacterium; assembly: GCA_013368795.1. Taxonomy (GTDB): domain Bacteria; phylum Myxococcota_A; class Polyangia; order Haliangiales; family Haliangiaceae; genus JABFXX01. Next base: position 410 of record JABFXX010000602.1, on the reverse strand, counting down.
ACCGCGATCTGAAGCCCGATAACATCATCCTGCTCCAGCGCGCTCGCGACCGCGACTTCGTGAAGCTGCTCGACTTCGGCATCGCGAAGCTGACCGGCAGCGATGGCATGTCGTCGCACAAGACGAAGACCGGCCTCGTGCTCGGCACGCCGGCGTACATGTCGCCGGAGCAGTGCGAGGGCCGCGCGACCGTCGATCACCGCACCGATATCTACGCGCTCGGCGTCGTGCTCTACGAGATGCTGGTCGGCCGCGTGCCGTTCATCGGCGAGGGCTATGGCGAGATCCTCGTCCAGCACCTCACCCAGCAGCCGGTGCCGCCATCGCAGTACCGGATGATGTCGCCGCACGTCGAGCAGGTCGTGCTGAAGGCGCTCGCGAAGCGCCCCGACATGCGCTACCCGACGATG